>JALRLK010000181.1 GCA_023254495.1 Marivivens sp.
CTGGACTATGCCCGCGCAGCCGATCCCGAGCTGCCCGTGATCCTTCTGACCGGTGAAGGCGATATCCCGATGGCGGTTAAGGCGATGGATGCGGGCGCCCATTCCTTCCTCGAAAAGCCCTGCGCCCCGTCCGATCTTCTGGCAACTGTCCGCAAGGCGCTGGGCCTTCGGGCCGAGATTCTCGACAGCCGCCGGCAGCGTCTCCAGCTTGAAAGCGGCGATGCGGCGTCACGGATGCTCCATGGAACGTCGCCGCTTGCTGCAGACCTGCGCGAACGGGTGAGGGCGGTCGCCCGAGCCGGAGCGGAGGTCTTGATTTTGGGCGAGCCCGGATCCGGCACGCCCAAGATCGCCGAAGTGATCCACCTCTTGTCGGCGGCCGCGCGGCATCCTTTCGTCAAACGTTCAGCTGCCGGCCTTGATGTGGCGAGCCTGTCCGAGGCCTATGCTTCTGCAGGGGCCGGAACCCTCTATATCGACGAAATCGGACAGCTTGGCGGGCCGGCGCAATTCGCGCTTCTGGACCGGCTGGAGACGGGGGTCGGTGCGCGGATCATCGCCGGATCAACCCACGCTTTGGGCGCCGAGGTTGAGGAGGGCCGGTTTAGTGCCGATCTCTTCTATCGGCTCGATCTGATGCGGGTCAGGATACCCGCGATCCGTGAGCGGACCGAGGATATTCCCGTCCTTTTTCGCCACTATGTCGCGCAGGCCTGCGAACAGGCCAACCTGCCGATTCCTGACATCACGCCCGATCACATCGCCCGCCTGATGGCACAGGACTGGCCGGGCAATGCTCGCGCCCTGATGAATGCCGCTATGCGGTTTGTCATGGGGCTGGGCGATATCGAGGTGGCGGATGGAATTGGTCTGGCCGAGCAGATGGCAAAGGTCGAGCGGCAGCTTCTGATCGAAGCGCTTGGCAAGGCCGGGGGGAACGCAACGGCGGCGGCCGTAGGGCTTAGACTGCCGCGAAAGACCTTCTACGACAAGTTGGCGCGCCACGGGATTCGACCGGAGGACTATCGCAGATAGATGTGCGGGAATCCGCACAGTTTGCGTCAGCGGATGTGCGAGAATCCGCCTCCGAGCATTTTCTTGTCTTGCGTCCGCCCCGCAAAAATTAACCTAACCATCTGATTTTTATCCGTTCCGACGCTCATTTCCTGCCCCGCAAATCTGATCGTTGTTTGAAATGCCTTTCCGCCCTTCACTTGCCGCGTGCACCTTAACCGGTGGGCATTTGTCTCAATGGGAGGATACCGAGATGAAATTCACCAAGATCGCCGCCTCTGCCGCCGCCATCGCCCTTATGGCCGGCGTCGCTCAGGCCGACCCCGCTGCCTGTGACGATGGCGAAATCGTCGTCAAGTTCAGCCACGTCACCAACACCGACAAGCACCCCAAGGGCATTGCTGCAAGCCTGCTCATGGAGCGTGTGAACGCCGAAATGGAAGGCACCATGTGCATGGAAGTCTTCCCGAACTCGACCCTCTACAAAGACGAGCAGGTGATCGAAGCCATGCTCCGTGGAGACGTGCAGATGGCGGCTCCGTCGCTGTCGCTCTTTGAGTCGATCACCAAAGCCTATCGCCTTTTCGACCTGCCGTTCATGTTCAAGAACATTCAGGCCGTCGACGCCTTCCAGGCCTCCGAGACCGGTCAGGCCATGCTCGACGCCATGCAGCGCCGCGGCGTTCAGGGCCTCGGCTTCTGGCACAACGGCTTGAAGCAGATCTCGGCCAACAAGCCGCTCCTTCTGCCGACCGACGCCAATGGCCTCAAGTTCCGCGTTCAGCCCTCGGACGTTCTGGTTGCCCAGATGGAAGCTCTCGGCGCCTCGCCGCAGCCGATGGCCTTTGCCGAGGTCTATGGCGCGCTTCAGACCGGCGTTGTCGATGGTCAGGAGAACACCTGGTCCAACATCTATGGCCAGAAGTTCTTCGAGGTTCAGGATGGCATCACCGAGACCAACCACGGCATCATCGACTATATGGTTGTCTCGTCGGTTGACTTCCTCGACAGCCTCGACGCCGGCGTGCGCGAGCAGTTCCTGACCATCCTCGACGAGGTGACCACCTCGCGCAACGCGGCCGTGGCCGAGGTTGATGCCAATGCGCGTCAGGCGATCCTTGATGCGGGCGGCGTGATCCGCGAGCTGACCGCCGAGCAGCGTCAGGCCTGGGTTGAAGCGATGATGCCCGTCTGGACGCAGTTCGCCGAAGAAGTGGGTCAAGAGAACATCGACGCCGCTCAGGCGATCAACGCTCAATACTGATAGAGCTATGACCTTTGTCCCGGCGCCGCGCGGCGCCGGGATATCCACCGGATCTTGGGAGTGGTTCCGATGAGCGGATCGAAATATCAGCCAAAGGGCCGCCTTGGTCGGTTCGTCCATGAATTTGAGGAAAACGCCATTGCCCTGACCTTGGGCGCAATGACGATCCTCACCTTTCTCAACGTTATCCGCCGCTATGTTTTCAACGCGAGCCTGATCTGGAGCCTCGAGGTTGTCCTCGTGCTCTTTGCATGGCTCGTGCTCTTCGGCATTGCCTATGGTTTCAAGGTGACCGCCCATTTGGGTGTCGACGCCGTGACCAACGCGATGTCGGCCAAGGGCCGCCGGGCGATGGGGATCATCTCCGCCGCGATCTGCCTCTTCTATGCAATGCTCCTTCTGAAAGGAGCGTGGGACTATTGGGCCCCCTTCGCCGATCTGCCGCGCACCACTGGGCGCTGGTTTCCGACGGGGATCGACTGGAAGACCCGCGGTACCAGCTATTTCGAGACCGACCAGATCCCGATGCCGCAGTTCCTGCGGTTCCTTGAGGATTGGATCAACTACGGCGAGCGCTATTCCAAGATGCCGCGCACCATTCCCTATGTGATCCTGCCGATCTCGGCGGCACTCATCCTCTTTCGGATCGTGCAGGCCACCATCCGCATCCTCAAGGGCGAGCAGGAAAGCCTGATCGTCAGCCATGAAGCCGAAGACGCGGTCGAAGAAGTTGCCGCCATGAACCGCGAGGATTGATCCATGGATGTTGTCTTTCTTTTCGCGCTGATCATCGGTCTTTTGCTCATCGGCGTGCCGATTGCTGTATCGCTCGGCCTGTCGTCGATCATCTTCCTGTTGCTGTTCTCCGATACCTCGCTCGGCTCGGTGGCCCAGTCGCTATATCAGGCGATGGCGGGGCATTATACGCTTCTGGCGATCCCGTTCTTCGTTCTGGCCTCGTCCTTCATGTCGACCGGCGGCGTTGCCAAGCGGATAATCCGTTTCGCCATCGCTTGCGTTGGCCATATGCAGGGCGGCCTTGCCATCGCGGGCGTCTTTGCCTGCATGATGTTTGCCGCCCTGTCGGGCTCGTCGCCCGCCACCGTGGTCGCCATCGGCTCGATCGTCATCGCCGCCATGCGGCAGGTGGGCTACACCAAGGAATTTGCCGCAGGCGTAATCTGTAACGCGGGCACCCTTGGCATCCTCATCCCGCCCTCGATCGTTATGGTCGTCTATGCGAGCGCCACCGATGTGTCGGTGGGTCGGATGTTCCTTGCCGGCGTGATCCCCGGCATCCTCGCGGGCGTTATGCTCATGGCCGCGATCTATATCATGGCCCGCATCAAGAATATGCCCAAGGGCGAGTGGCTGGGCTGGGGCGAGATATTCTCGAGCTTCCGCGATGCCCTTTGGGGCCTCTTGCTGATCGTCATCATCATGGGCGGCATCTACGGCCACCCTTGGGTCCGTTTCGAAGAGGGTATGAGCCTCTTCTACTGGAAGGGCGGGGCCTTCACCCCGACCGAAGCCGCGGCCGTTGCAGCCGTATACGCCTTCATCGTTGCGACCTTCGTGTACCGCGACATGGGGCCGCTTGCCGTTGTCGAGGGAGGGCGCCCGGCGAGCCTGTTGCAACGGCCGCAGGCACTTCTGACGGCTTTCTTCCACGAAGATACCCGCAAGACCCTGTTTGAAGGTGGCAAGCTGACCATCACGCTGATGTTTATCATCGCCAATGCGCTCATTCTCAAGCACGTCCTGACCGACGAGCAGATCCCCCAGCATATCGCGGGCGCCATGCTCGAGGCGGGCCTCGGGCCGGTGATGTTCCTAATTGTGGTGAACGTGATCCTGCTGATCGGCGGTCAGTTCATGGAGCCCTCGGGCCTGATCGTGATCGTTGCACCCTTGGTGTTCCCGATCGCCATTCAGCTTGGCATCGACCCGATCCATCTTGGCATCATCATGGTGGTGAACATGGAGATCGGCATGATCACCCCGCCGGTGGGCCTCAACCTCTTCGTCACCTCCGGCGTGGCCGGAATGCCGATGATGGCCGTGGTGCGGGCGGCGCTGCCGTTCCTTGGCGTGCTCTTCATCTTCCTCATCATCATCACCTACGTCCCGTGGATCTCGACCGTCCTGCCGACGGCGGTGATGGGGCCGGAGTTGATAACGAACTAGGGATCAGGCGTTTTCGAGGGCCGTGACGATGGGCGAGAAATCGCCCGCCGTCAGGCTCGCGCCGCCGACGAGGGCACCGTCCACATCTGGAATGGCAAAGATCTCTGCGGCATTGGCGGCCTTGACCGAGCCGCCGTAGAGAATGCGCACACCGTCGCCTTCCACGCCCATGTGACGCTTGAGCTCGGTGCGGAGAAAGCCATGGACTTCGGCGATCTGGTCGTTGGTCGGCACCTTGCCCGTGCCGATGGCCCAGACCGGCTCATAGGCGATGACCACATCGGCGGCGATGGGCTCTACGGGCAGCGAGCCAGCAAGCTGGCGGCCGACGATGGCGAGGGTTTCACTGGCTTCGCGCTCGGCCAAGGTCTCGCCGACGCAGATGACCGAGACGAGCCCCTCGGTCCGCGCAGCTTCGGCCTTGGCCTTCACCATCGCATCGGTCTCGCCGTGGTCGGTGCGGCGCTCGGAATGGCCGAGGATCACATAGCGGGCGCCGGCATCCACCAGCATCGCCGCCGAAATGTCGCCGGTATTGGCGCCATCTGGGGCGGCGTGGCAGTCTTGCCCGCCAAGGTGCAGGGGGTGGTCGCCCACTGTGTTGGCCATGCGCGATAGGAGTGTGGCGGGCGGGCAGATCAGCATCTCGACCTTCGGCGCGGGATGCGCGGCCATCAAGGCTTCGATCTGGGCCAGATCACCCGACAGCCCGTTCATTTTCCAGTTGCCGGCGGCAAGTTTGTGTCTCATCGGCGCTCCTCTCCTGCGATGAATTGTCTAACAGCCGGATTTCCTTGGGGGAAGGGCTTGTGCAGGGTGGCATCTCGTCTCATGACGCAGCCAAAAGGAGCCGCCATGATCCCCTCCATCGACGCAGAAGCCCTCTTCGACCCCGCCCATCCAGCCCATGACGAGGCCGTTGCCGAGGTGCGGCGCGGCGCGACCGAGATTGGCTTTCTGACCCTTCGAAATACCGAGATCGCCCCCGAGGAGGTGCTTGAGGTCAGCGCCAAACTGCGCGCCTTCTTTCATTTGCCGGCGGCGGAGAAGGCCGAATATGACATGGCCCGCACCGGATCGAACCGCGGCTGGGGCGCTTCGGGCGGCGAGCAGGTCGATCCCGAGGCCAACCCCGATTACAAGCAGGTCTATGATTGCGGGTTTGAGCTGGACCCTGCCGATCCCGTGGCCGCGCTTGGCCTTCCGGCCTATGCGCCCAACCTCTGGCCCGCCCATCCCGAAGGCTTTGCCGAGACGCTGAAGGTCTATTACGTCCGCGCCACCGGCCTTGCGCTGAGGCTCCTCGAAGCCATCGCCGATGCGGTGGGCGAGGACGGGGCTTATTTCGCCGACAAGTTCACCCGCCCCATGGCCCTCTTGCGCGGCAACTTCTACCCCGAGCGCCCCGACTGGGCGACCGAGCGGGATTTCGGCATCGCCACCCATACCGACTATGGCTGTCTGACGCTGCTGGCGACCGACGGGGTGCCGGGCCTCGAGGTGCGCCTGCGCGGCGGCGGCTGGCTGCCGGTGGTGGCCGAGCCGGGGACCTTCATCATCAACTTCGGCGAAATGCTCGAGATGTGGACCGGCCGGCGGATCGTTGCGACGCCACATCGGGTGAAGGGGAGCGATGAGGAGCGGATTTCCGTGCCGTTGTTCTTCAACCCCAACTTTGATGCCAATGTGGCAGCTGAGGGCTCAGGCAATGTGATCCGCGCGGTGGGCCACCTGCAAAAGCGGTTCAACGAAACCTATCTGCATTTGAAGAAGTGAGTGGCCGTCAGGCCTTGCCGATGCTCTCTTCGAACTTGATCGACTCGCCGCAACCGCAGGCCTCGACGACATTGGGGTTTTTGAACTTGAACCCGCTCTCCAGAAGGTTGGTCTCGTAGTCGATCTCGGTGCCGAAGAGAAACATCTGCGCCATTGGTGCGATCATCACGCGGGCGCCATCCTGTTCGACCACCTCATCCAGAGGATCGACCTCGGCCACATAGTCCATGGTGTATTCCATGCCCGCGCAGCCGCCCTTCTTGATGCCGATCCGCAGGCCCTTGTGACCTGCCTTGTCCATCAACTTGGCGATCTGCGCCGCGGCGCGGGGGGTGATCGAAACAGCCTGCTTTCCGGGGATCGAGAACATCGCGGCCTCACATGAATCCTAGCTCGAGACGCGCCTCGTCGGACATCATCTCCATGCCCCACTGGGGCTCCCACGTCAGGCTCACATCCACCTGCTTGACGCCGGGCAGAGGCTCGATCGCGTCGGCCAGCCAGCCGGGCATATCGCCCGCCACGGGGCAGCCGGGGGCGGTCAGCGTCATGGTGATGTTGACCTCATTCTCGCCGTTGATGTCGATGGTGTAGACGAGACCCAGATCGAAGATATTGACCGGAATTTCGGGGTCAAACACCGTCCGGCAGGCCGCTACAACATCGTCGTAGAGGGGGTGATCGGTGCTGGAGGGCTTGATCAGCGGTGTGCCTTCCATGTGTTCGCCCGTCTCGATGCTCATGCGTGGTCCTCGGTAATCCTGACTGATCATATAAGGTAATCTCAAAATTCATATAAGGTTTCTGCGATCCGAGGTCCAGAGCGGTGCTAGTTTGTAGAAATATCGGCTAGAATCGCGCAGGTTCGGCCAATCCGTGCTCTTGAACGAGGAGAGAGACATGACCCTTTGCGATCTGACCCAGAAGAATTGCCTGCCTTGCGAGGGGGGCGTTCCGGCCATGTCTGAGGCCGAGGCGCAGGCGATGATGGAAAACCTCGATCCGGGCTGGCGGCTGGAAAACAACGCGCTCGTCCGGCGGCTGACGTTCAAGGGCTTTGCCAAGCCCCTGATGCACGCCAACCTCGCCGCCTTCATCGGCGACCGCGAGGGGCATCACCCCGATATCGCCTTCGGCTGGGGCTATTGCATGGTGACATTCACGACCCATGCGATCGGCGGGCTTTCGGAAAACGATTTCATCTGCGCCGCCAAGTTCGACGCCGCCGCAACCTGACGCCCCCTTGGCGGGCGGGCGCAATGGGCCTATAGCCTGCCCCGCAACCGAAAGAGGGCAGGCCATGACCGCAAAGTTCCAGTTTCATCTCAAGGCGACGGACGGCAAGGCCCGCACCGGCGTGATCGAGACCCCGCGCGGCGAGATCCGCACGCCGGCCTTTATGCCCGTGGGCACAGCCGCGACGGTCAAGGCGATGATGCCCGAAAGCGTCGCCGCCACCGGCGCCGATATCCTTCTGGGCAATACCTATCACCTGATGCTGCGCCCGACCGCCGAGCGGATCGACCGGTTGGGTGGCCTGCACAAGTTCATGAACTGGGACAAGCCGATCCTGACCGACTCGGGCGGCTTTCAGGTCATGTCGCTTGCCGATCTGCGCAAGCTCACCGAGCGCGGCGTGACCTTCAAGAGCCACATCGACGGCTCCAAACACGAGCTGACGCCCGAGCGGTCGATGGAGATTCAAAAGCTCCTCGGCTCTGATATCGTCATGTGTTTCGACGAATGCCCCGCGCTGCCCGCCGATGAGGCGCGGGTGGCCGACGCCATGCGCCTGTCGATGCGTTGGGCGCAGCGCTCGCGCGATGCCTTTGGCGACCGGCCCGGCCATGCGCTGTTTGGCATCCAGCAGGGCGGCGTGACCGAAAGCCTGCGGGCAGAAAGCGCCGAGGCGCTGACCAAGATCGGATTTGACGGCTATGCCGTGGGCGGCCTTGCCGTGGGCGAGGGGCAGGAGGCGATGTTTGGCGTGCTCGATTATGCGCCCGATATGCTCCCCGCCGACAAGCCGCGCTATCTCATGGGTGTGGGCAAGCCCGATGATATCGTCGGCGCCGTCGCCCGTGGGATCGACATGATGGACTGTGTGCTGCCCTCACGCTCTGGGCGCACGGGCCAAGCATGGACCCGCCGGGGCCAAGTCAACATCAAGAACGCCCGCCATCAGGATGATCCGCGCCCTCTGGACGGGCATTGCACCTGCCCGGCCTGCCGCAACTATTCCCGCGCCTATCTGCATCATGTGATGCGGGCGGGCGAGATGATCTCGGGGATGCTTTTGACCTGGCACAACCTGCATTACTACCAAGAGCTGATGGAGGGGATGCGCGACGCCATCGCGCGGGGCCAGTTCGCGGCCTTCGAGGCCGCCTTCCACGCGCAGCGGGCGGAAGGCGATATCGAGCCGCTCTAGGATCAGGCGGCGGCCCTAGAATTGTCGGATTGGCCCTTTCCGTCGATCGCCCATTTTCTGCGACGACCGACCGTTTCGGCAAAAGCACCAAGTTCGTCGCCATAGCTGTCGTCGAACCAGCGCAGCAGGGCGCTTCCGACCGAAATTCCATGCTGTTCCATCGTTGTCTGGATGTGGCAGTTTCCAGCGATCGGCTCAGTCAGGGAAACACTGACGGTCATGTCTTCGAATCCGCTGGTCCCCTCCCGCTCGAGATAGTAGCGGCAGAACCGGCCGGGGTCGCGCTCGAGGAAGGTCATGGTCATTTCCTCGGGCATGGCGCCGCGGTTGTCGAACCGCAGATACACTGTGTCCTGCTCTTCGAAGTCGTGATCGAAATCAACAAGTTTGCCCGACCAATAGTCATCAGGAGGCGACTCGCCGGGAATGAGGCATTTCCAGACCGCTTGCGCTGGCAGATCAATCTTCAGCTTGCTGTGGCTCGACTGTGCCAGGTGCCAGCCGGCGCGATTGGTCCAGGATCCATAAAGAAAGGTCCAAAAAAGTGAAGCGCTTGCGACCGTCGACATCGGCAGGCTCTCGACGGGGAGCGGCAGAAGAGTGGCAAACCAAAGCCCCAACGCGGAGGTCTCGCAAAAGCGCCTTTGGTTGGGGAACATCAGGATGATGTGAATGCACAGGGCCGCCGCGATCCCGCCAGCGGCGAGCGACATGGGGCCTGCGCCAATCGCCATCGACGTTGCAAGCATGACGCAAACCACCGAGAAGATGATGCGCTGACGTTGGCGGAATACTCTGTCCAGCATTGATTTCATACTTAGCCTCAACATCCGTAGATTTGGTCTTGGGTGACCTTTGGAGGCAAATTGACGCGAGATTATGACCAGCGAAGGGCCGCGACACGGCATTTTCGATGCATATCCGCCTTGCTCCTGCCGAAACTGAGGTTCACATTGCTGGAAAGGAGACGCTTGAAACCGGGCCGGTTCGGACCCATTTCTAGGCTCTAAAGCGGAGACGGATCGCTGCCTAGAAGGGGCTTTCCGTCTTGCCAATAAAAAGGAAACGAGCATGGATACTTCTCAAACCACCTCCTATCCGGTCCTGCCGCTCCGCGACATTGTCGTGTTTCCGCATATGATCGTGCCGCTTTTTGTCGGACGCGAGAAATCGGTGCGAGCACTCGAAGAGGTGATGGGCGAGGACAAGCAGATCCTTCTCTCGAGCCAGATCGATCCCGGACAGGACGATCCCGACGAGGAAGGCATCTATCGCACCGGCGTTTTGGCCAATGTGCTGCAGCTCCTGAAGCTGCCCGATGGCACCGTTAAAGTGCTTGTCGAGGGCAAAGCGCGTGTGAAGATCACCGAGTTTGTGCACAACCCGAGCTTCTTTGAAGCGCGCGCCGAAGAATTGCATGAATATCCTGGCGCCGAAGACGAGCTTCAGGCGCTTGTGCGGTCGGTTGCCGAAGAGTTCGAGCGCTACGCAAAGATCAAGAAGAATATCCCCGAAGAAGCTCTGGCGGCGGTCAGTGATGCGACCGAGCCCGCCAAGCTGGCCGATCTCGTGTCGGGCCACCTCGGCATCGAGGTAGGGCATAAGCAGGAACTATTGGAAATCCTCTCGGTCAGCGAGCGGCTCGAGAAGATTTACGGCCATATGCAGGGCGAGATGTCGGTCCTGCAGGTCGAGAAAAAGATCAAGACCCGGGTCAAGAACCAGATGGAGCGGACCCAGCGCGAGTATTATCTGAATGAGCAGATGAGGGCCATTCAGAAGGAGCTTGGCGAGGGCGAGGAAGGCCAGAATGAGATTGCCGAGCTTGAGCGGCGCATCAACGAGACCAAGTTCTCGAAGGAAGCCCGCGAGAAGGCCGAGGCCGAGCTGAAAAAGCTCAAGTCGATGAGCCCGATGAGCGCCGAGGCGACCGTGGTGCGCAACTATCTCGATTGGCTTCTGTCGATCCCGTGGGGTGTCAAGAGCCGCACCAAGAAGGATCTGGGCAACGCCGAGAAGGTGCTCGATGCCGATCACTATGGCCTTGAGAAGGTCAAGGAGCGGATCGTCGAATATCTCGCCGTGCAGCAGCGCTCGGCCAAGCTCAAAGGCCCGATCATGTGCCTCGTCGGCCCTCCGGGTGTAGGCAAGACCTCGCTCGGTAAATCGGTCGCCAAGGCCACGGGGCGCGAGTTCATCCGCATCTCGCTCGGCGGCGTGCGCGACGAGAGCGAGATCCGCGGCCACCGCCGGACCTATATTGGTTCGATGCCGGGCAAGATCATTCAGGCGCTGAAAAAGGCCAAGACCACCAATCCGCTCATCCTCCTCGATGAAATCGACAAGATGGGTCAGGATTTCCGTGGCGATCCGGCCTCGGCCATGCTCGAGGTCTTGGACCCCGAACAGAACAACACCTTCATGGATCACTATCTCGAGGTGGAATACGACCTCTCGAACGTGATGTTCCTGACCACGGCCAACAGCTACAATATGCCCGGCCCGCTGATGGACCGGATGGAGATCATCTCGCTCTCGGGCTACACCGAGGATGAAAAGCGCGAGATCGCCAAGCAGCACCTACTGCCCAAGGTGATGAAGAACCACGGGCTTAGGCCCAAGGAATTCGTCGTCGAAGACAGCGCCCTTACAGCGATGGTCCGCGTCTATACCCGCGAGGCCGGCGTTCGTAACCTCGAACGCGAGATCGCTAAGGTGGCCCGCAAGGCTGTCACCAAGATCGTGCGGAAAGAGACCCAGAAGGTCGTCGTCACCGACGAGAACATCAACGATTTCCTCGGCGTGGCCAAGTTCCGCTATGGCTTGGCCGAGAAGGAAGATCAGGTCGGCGTTGTCACCGGCCTCGCCTGGACCAGCGTCGGCGGCGAGATCCTCTCGATCGAGGCTCTGCGCCTTCCCGGCAAGGGCCGGATGAAGGCCACCGGCAAATTGGGCGAGGTAATGAAGGAATCGATCGAGGCCGCGTCGAGCTATGTCCGCTCGATTGCGCCGCAGATCGGCGTCAAGCCGCCGCGCCTTGATCGCTGGGATATCCACGTGCACGTGCCCGATGGGGCGACGCCCAAGGATGGCCCCTCGGCTGGACTTGCGATGGTGACTGCGATCGTTTCGGTCCTGACCCAGATCCCTGTCCGCAAAGACATCGCCATGACCGGCGAGGTGACGCTGCGCGGCAACGCCAGCGCCATTGGGGGCCTGAAGGAAAAGCTCCTCGCAGCCCTTCGCGCAGGAGTAAAAACCGTGCTGATCCCGACCGAGAACGAGAAAGACCTGCCCGAGATTCCCGACAACGTGAAAGAAGGGCTCCAGATCATTCCGGTGTCTCATGTCTCCGAAGTGCTAAAACACGCGCTGGTGCGCCAGCCTGAGGGCATTGAATGGGACGAAGAGGCCGAAGAGGCCGCCACCAAGGCGCTCTCGGGCGCTTCTGAAGGGGCAGGCGACGGGGCAGGGGCGATCGCCCACTGACCCTCCATCCAAGATGACAGGCGCGCGCTTTCGAGCGCGCCTTTTTCTTTGCCAGCCCGCACCGAAACCGCGCTAAGCTCGGTGTGGTATCAGGGAGCAGACAAGAATGGCTGTCAAAACGACCTCGAAAACCAAAACCACCGCGAAAGCAAAGCCGGAAAAGTTGACAGCCCCGAGCGAGGTCGTCGCCGAAGTGGTGGCGCTGCGTGACGTTCTGACAAAGAAGGATATCGTCGCCCGCGCGGTCGAAATCTCGGGGGTCAAAAAGAAAGACGCCCGGCCCTCGGTGGAAGCGGCGCTTCAAGTTGTGCTTGCGGCGCTGGCAGAGGGGAATGAGGTCAACGTTCCCCCCTATGGCAAGATCCGCATCGTCAAGGAAAAGGCCATCAAGGGCGGCAAGATGATCACCGCCAAGATTCGGGTCAACGACGGCTCAGCGTCAATTCCTGCCGATGCCCCCCTTGCAGAGACCGAGGAGTAGGGCTAAACGCCCCCCTGCGGGTGATTAGCTCAGTGGTAGAGCGCTTCGTTCACATCGAAGATGTCAGGAGTTCGAATCTCTTATCACCCACCAGATTTCCGAAAGGCGCAGCCCCAAGGCCGCGCCTTTCTCGTTTAAGGGAAGGCGATGCAAACTTTTCCTGAGCTTTTCGTCCTGCGCCACGGAGAAACCGAGTGGAACCGTGCCCGCCGCTGGCAGGGCGTTCTGGATTCGCCCTTGACCGAAAAGGGCAGGGCGCAGGCCGTGGCTATGGGCGAAATGCTTCGCTCTGAAAGCGTTACCGCCACAAGCCACCAGATCCTGTCGAGTCCACAGGGGCGGGCCGTGGAAACCGCACGGCTGGCCTTTGGCGATGCCGGCGCGATCCAGCCAGAGCCGCTTTTGCGCGAGATCTCGGTGGGCGACTGGGCCGGTCTGACCATGGACGAAATTGATGCTCGCTGGCCAGGCCCCGAAGACGAACATTTCCTCGGCAGATATGCCCGCGCGCCGGGGGGCGAGCCCTTCGAAGCGCTCTGGGAGAGGGTGGGCAAGGTTCTGGACCTGATTTCCCGCCCAACCGTGATCGTCACCCACGGCATTACCTCGCGCTTTTTGCGCACGCGGGCCATGGGCCTGTCGCTCGATCAAATCAAGGAGCTTCCGGGCGGGCAGGGGGTGATTTTCCACCTGAAGGACGGGGAACACAAAATCCTTGGAAGGAGTGGCTTGCAGCCTGATCCGCAAGAGGCTAAACGGCTGCCCTGACGGGTTGTTAGCTCAGTTGGTAGAGCGCTTCGTTTACACCGAAGATGTCGGGGGTTCGAGTCCCTCACAACCCACCATTTCCTCGCCTTTCCTCTGCATCTATGTTCTGCTCATTGCGTGGCTTGTTTCGGAGGAACGCTTTGCCAAAACACAGAATCTTCACGACAAGCGTCGCAAGCGTTTATCCGCATTATGTGAACAAGGCTGTTCGGAAAGGTCGGACACAGGCCGAAGTGGATGAGATCATCCGCTGGCTCACCGGCTTTAGGCAGGAGGCTCTCGAGGCACAACTGGCCGAGAAGACCGATTTCGAGACCTTCTTTGCGGTGGCTCCGGCGCTCAATTCCGCGAGAAACGAGATCAAGGGCGTCATCTGTGGTGTCCGGATCGAAAACATCGAAGAGCCCCTGATGCGCGAAATCCGCTATTTGGACAAACTTATCGACGAGTTGGCGCGGGGGCGCCCGATGGAGAAGATCCTGCGCCAAAGCTGATGCGGAGAGTTCATAGAGTTGTGTAGTGGCCAACCGCAACATTCAGTCGATTAGGATCTCTCCTTGATTGACGTTAGGTAAACGTCGCTCTACCCATGGTGTATCTAGTATCCTGCAGATGTCCGAATTGCGCGAGTTCGGCAGGCAGGGGTTGGTGTGAGGATATCATGGACTACGAAGTTTCAGGGGCTTCGGTAGATCGCTGGTTCCGAGCTTGTAGCGAGTTGCTGCAGATCAGGCTCGAGACAATGAAGCCGGCTGACCGTGCCAGATTTCTGTTGGAATTTAATGTCAGGATTCTCGAGTATTCGGCTTTCGAGATTGCCCCAGTGTGGGATCCCGGAAGTGTAGCGCATCTGATCCGAATGGCCACCGAAGTGGATCGGATGATCGACGGGAATAACGTGGTTCCATTGGCAAAATTCGGGAATCCTTAAAAAGATCAGTGGATTGACGGCTATGCTTTGGCGGAAAAGGCCGAGAATGCGCTACCCTTTGCAAAAACCCGGAAAAACCGGTCTCAGACCGCTTGACGCCATCGGATGGCCCGCATAGAAGGCCCCTCACGTTCGGTCGCAAGACCGGAACAGACGCGCGGTTGTAGCTCAGTCGGTTAGAGTACCGGCCTGTCACGCCGGGGGTCGCGGGTTCGAGCCCCGTCAACCGCGCCACTGTTCCGATCCGACCAGCCCCAAGCGCGGTTGTAGCTCAGTCGGTTAGAGTACCGGCCTGTCACGCCGGGGGTCGCGGGTTCGAGCCCCGTCAACCGCGCCACTTTCTCTATATATTGTATTTTTGTGATGGATTGTCCGCAAGGCAAGGTATAGGGTCGCGGCAGACCGTATTTTAAGGGCTGCCAATGGACTTTCTCGATCAAATCCCGTGGAGTCTGGCGATCATCGCCGCGCTGACGCTCGGCCTCGCGCCATTCTTTCCCGAGCCGCATATCTGGGAAAAGCTGAAGATGCTTGTGGCGGGCGATCTCGCCAAGCCAATCGACATCTTCGACCTCGTTCTCCACGCGGCTCCGTGGCTGCTACTCTTGCTCAAGGTTCTGCGCGAGTCCGTTCTGAAGTAGGGGGCTGTCTGCCCCCCGCCGGTCCGTTCCGGCGCGGCTCCCCCAGAGGATATTTGTGGGCCTCGGAGAGAAGCGTTCAGACTATCTTTACCATGATCGCCGTAATCTGGTGGCACGGTACAGGCGGGGATGCCGATGACCGTGGCCGACGAGAGGGGCTACCACTCGCACGAACGGGCGGCTTCAAGGGCCGCCCGTTTTTTCTTTCTCAGAGGCCCGAAAATATCCCGGGGGGGCCAAGGGGGGGCAGAGCCCCCTTGTCTACTGCCTCAGGCCGAGAGCGCCGCGAGGATCCGGGCCCAGCTCCGGATGCCCTTGTGGAAGCTCTCTACGTCATATTTCTCGTTTGGGCTGTGGATGGCGTCATCATCATTGGCATAGCCGATGAGCATTGCGTCCATGCCGAGAACTGACTTGAAGAAGCCGGCAATCGGGATCGATCCGCCCATGCCCACCAGAACCGCCTCGCGGTTCCATTCATCCGAAAGCGCCTTGCGGGCGCGTTCGAACTCGGGGCGTTCGGTGTTCATCACCGGCGCGGGCGAGCCTTCGAGGTCGGTATCCCATTTGATCTTGCAGTCGGGCCGCAGGAGCGATTGCACATGGGCGCGGATGCGCTCGCGCAGCACGTCTGGGTCTTGATCGCCGACAAGGCGGCAGGTGAATTTGCAATGCGCTTTCGAGGGGATCACGGTCTTCGATCCCGCGCCCTGATAGCCGCCCCAGAGGCCGTTGATCTCGAGCGTCGGGCGGGCCCATTGAAGCTCGAGCGTCGAGTAGCCCGCCTCGCCGTGCGACTGGGTAAAGCCCACGGAGTTGAGGTAGGTCTCCCCGTCAAAGCCGCAGGCATTCCATTGGGCGCGCAGGTTGTCGCTGATCTCGTAGACGCCTTCATAGAAGCCGGGGACGGTCACGCGGCCATGGTCATCGTGCAGGGCGGCAACGATGCGGGCGATCTCGGCCAGCGGGTTGAGGGCGGGGCCGCCGTAATGGCCCGAGTGCAGGTCGATCCGCGGGCCGGTGAGGGTGAACTCGTCCTTCAACATTCCGCGCAGCTGGCTAGCGATCGAGGGCACGCCGGGCGAAACCATCGAGGTATCGCAGATGAGGGCGATATCGCTTTTCAGCTCGGCGGCGTTTTCTTCCATGAAGGGGATGAGCGAAGGCGAGCCGCTTTCCTCTTCGCCTTCAAGGAAGAAGGTGATCTTGCATGGCATCTTGCCATGCACGGCCTTCCAGGCGCGGCAAGCCTCGACGAAGGTCATCAGCTGCCCCTTGTCGTCCGAGGTGCCGCGGCCTCGGATCACCTTGCCGTTTGGCGTCTCCTCGATGCGGGGCTCGAAGGGCGGATTGTCCCACAGGTCGAGCGGGTCGACCGGCTGAACGTCGTAGTGGCCGTAGAACAGAAGATGCGGGCCTTCGCCGTCGACATGGCCAACCACCATAGGATGCCCCGGCGTGGCCCGTTTGGAGGCATCAATGCCCATCGATTGCAAGTCTTCCACCAGCCAGTCGGCGGCGCGGTCGCAATCGGCCTTGAAGGCGGGATCGGTCGAGATCGAGGGGATACGCAAAAGGCCGAAAAGGCGCTCGATCGCGACCGGCAGGTCGGCGTCGATACGGGCAAGAACGGGATCGAGTGTCATGGGTGTTCCTTTCATCTGAGGCAGACACTAGCCCTCTGCCTCGCGGTGTCCAGCGGGAGCCTGTGCAAGAATGAGCATCGGGGCGTCAATTTGTAGCGTATTGCCCCATGGGTCAGAGGGTTATAGAACCTCGAGGTCGTCTCAGACCACTCGCCGCTCGAAGGGACCACATGACCTACGATGAACAGCTCGACGCAGCTCTGAACCGGCTGCATCAGGAAGGCCGCTATCGCACCTTCATCGATATCGAGCGCAAGCGCGGTCATTTCCCTCATGCCCTTTGGCGCAAGCCCGACGGCAGCGAGCAGCCGATCACTGTCTGGTGTGGGAACGACTATCTCGGCATGGGCCAGCATCCGGTGGTTTTGGCGGCTATGCACGAGGCGCTGGACGCGACCGGCGCCGGATCGGGCGGCACGCGGAATATTTCCGGCACGACCGTCTATCACAAGCAGCTCGAGGCCGAACTGGCCGATCTGCACCAGAAAGAGGCGGCGCTACTCTTCACGAGCGCCTATATCGCCAATGACGCGACGCTTTCGACGCTGCCCAAGCTCTTCCCCGGTCTCATCATATATTCCGATGCGCTGAACCACGCCTCTATGATCGAGGGCGTGCGCCGCAACGGCGGGGCCAAGCGCATTTTCCGCCACAACGATCTTGATCACCTGCGCGAGCTTCTGGCCGCCGATGATCCGGCGGCGCCCAAGCTGATTGCCTTTGAATCTGTCTATTCGATGGATGGCGATTTCGGGCCGATTGCAGAGATTTGCGATCTGGCCGAGGAATTCGGCGCTCTGACCTATCTCGACGAGGTTCATGCCGTGGGCATGTATGGCCCGCGCGGTGGCGGTGTGGCCGAGCGTGACGGCCTTCTGGATCGGATCGACATTATCAACGGCACGCTGGGCAAGGCCTTTGGCGTGCATGGCGGCTATATCGCGGCGAGCGCGAAAATGTGTGATGCGGTGCGGTCTTACGCGCCGGGCTTCATCTTTACGACCTCGCTGCCGCCGGTGGTGGCCGCGGGTGCTGCTGCTTCAGCGCGGCATCTTAAGGGCGATCAGGCCCTGCGCGACAAGCATCAGGAAGCGGCCAAGGTTCTCAAGCTGCGCCTTAAGGGCCTCGGCCTGCCGATCTTCGACCATGGCAGCCATATCGTGCCGGTTATCGTGGGCGATCCCAAGCACACCAAACTTTTGTCGGATATGCTCCTCAAGGAGTATGGGATCTACGTCCAGCCGATCAATTTCCCCACCGTTCCGCGCGGAACAGAGCGTCTGCGCTTTACCCCCTCGCCTTTGCATGGCCCCGACGAGATCGACAAGCTCGTCAAAGCGATGGACCAGCTTTGGGCGTGCTGTGCGCTGAATCGCGCCGAACTGGCAGGCTGAAGTTTTCTCCGGATGCATCACCAAATCGTGTATGTTACGCGCAGGTAACGCTGCCGGACTTTAACGAATCGATTCCGGCACTTTGGGGCAATTCGGGCAGTCGGGACGGCCGGATGATCGCGAAACATCTTAGGCGAGGAAAAACCGCGAAAGAGGTTGAGGCCAAGGGCTTTGACGCTTTCGAACTGCGCCTTGGCGATCTAATGCGCGGCGAGCGGGCGACGCTTGGAAAATCGCTTCTCGATGTGCAGCGCGAGCTGAAGATCAAGGCCGCCTATATCGCCGCGATCGAAAATTGCGATCCGACGGCCTTTGATACTCCGGGCTTCATCGCCGGCTATGTGCGGTCCTATGCCCGCTATCTCGCGATGGATCCCGATTGGGCCTTTGAGACCTTCTGCCGCGAAAGCGGGTTCCAGACCGCGCACGGGATGTCGAAAGAGGCATCGCCCAAGCGGACGATGCGCGACATCAACCAAAAGCGCGACCCTGCGGATATGTTTGCCTCGCCATCGACCCCGTTCGTTCCGGCAGGCGAGTCGGTCTGGTCGCGTGTCGAGCCGAGCGCCATCGGTTCGGTGTTGGTGCTCGTCGCGCTGATCGGCGGATTGGGCTATGGTGGCTGGACCGTCCTTCAGGAAGTGCAGAAGGTGCGCCTCGCGCCGGTTGAGCAGACGCCTTATGTCGTGAGCGATCTTGACCCGCTTGCAGGTAATGCTGGCTCGATTTCCGTTGCCGGAGACGAGGCCTTTTTTGCTGCTCCTTCTGCCGAGGCCCTTGATCGTCTTTACCGCCCGCAGGCGCTCGACACGCCGGTTATGATCGCCCGTGACGGCCCGATTTCGACGCTTGATCCGATTTCCATCGGTGCGCTCGTGGCGGATAATTCGGCCGATGCCGTCGCCGCCGCAGTCGCCGAAGCTGCGGCCGAGCCGGGAGCGGTGCAGGTGACCGAAGCGGTTGCCTCCGGGCTTGAGGTCGTTGCTGTGCGTCCGAGCTGGGTCCGCGTGACCTCGGTCGATGGCTCGGTGATCTACGAAGGGATCATGAACGCCGGCGACAGTTATGCACCGCCGCAGACCGAAGCGCCCGCCGAGATTCGGGTGGGAGAATCCGGCGCTGTCTATTTCGCGCTGAACGGTACGCATTATGGTCCGGTCGGGCAGGCGGGAACGGTGACCTCGGGTGTGACCCTTTCGCCCGACTACGTGACCGGAATCTACGCCGTTGCAAATCTCGATGCAGACAGCGATCTGGCAGCGATCGTTGCCGTGGCCGAGGCCCAGACCGGCCAATAGACCATCCCCCGTTGCCATGTGGCCCTGCGCGTCATAGGTAACGCGCGAAGTTCTACTCGCGCAGGATCATCCCGATGAGCCATAATCCCGTCCGCCCATGGCGCAATATCGAGCGCCGCAAGTCCCGCCAGATCATGGTCGGGAAGGTGCCGGTCGGAGGCGACGCGCCGATTACCGTCCAGACCATGACCAACACGCTGACCCATGACGTCGAGGCTACGGTTGATCAGGTGCGGCGGGCGGCCGAGGCGGGAGCGGATATCGTGCGGGTCTCGACGCCCGACGAAGCCTCGACCAAGGCCCTGAAAGAGATCGTCCAGCAAAGCCCTGTGCCGATCGTGGCGGATATCCATTTTCACTACAAACGCGCCATCGAAGCGGCGGAGGCGGGCGCGGCCTGCCTGCGGATCAATCCGGGCAATATCGGAGATGCCAAGCGTGTGAAGGAAGTGATCAAGGCCGCCCGCGACCACGGCTGTTCGATCCGTATCGGCGTCAATGCCGGTTCGCTGGAGAAGCACCTCCTCGACAAATACGGCGAGCCGTGCCCCGACGCGATGGTTGAAAGCGGGCTCGACCATATCAAGATCCTGCAAGACAACGATTTCCACGAGTTCAAGATCAGCTGCAAAGCCTCTGACGTCTTCCTTGCCGCTGCAGCTTATCAACAGCTGGCTGACCTCACAGATGCGCCGATCCACCTCGGGATCACCGAAGCGGGCGGCCTGATGTCGGGCACGATCAAATCGGCCATTGGCCTTGGCAATCTTCTGTGGTCGGGCATCGGCGATACGATCCGCGTGAGCCTTTCGGCCGATCCGGTCGAAGAGGTGAAGGTCGGCTACGAGATCCTGAAAAGCCTCGGCCTGCGCCATCGCGGCGTCAACATCATCTCCTGCCCTTCGTGTGCGCGTCAGGGGTTCGACGTGATCAAGACCGTCGAGATCCTTGAAAAGCGGCTCGAGCACATCAAGACGCCGATGAGCCTGTCGATCATCGGTTGCGTGGTGAACGGGCCGGGCGAGGCGCTGATGACGGACGTGGGCTTTACCGGAGGTGGGGCCGGATCAGGCATGGTCTATCTGGCAGGCAAGCAAAGCCACAAGCTGTCGAACGACAGGATGATCGATCACATCGTCGAAGAGGTCGAGAAAAAGGCCGCCGAGATCGAGGCGGCAGGGGCAGCCTAGCTGCCCTCGCGAACCGCCTCGACGAACTGGATCATCTGTTCGAGAGGCACATAGCCGCGCAGCATTTCCTCTTCGAGAATGAAGGTCGGTGTGCCGGTGATCTGCAGCCGCTGCGCCAGCATCGCGTTCTGGGTGAGGATATCGGCGACCTCTTTGTTCTGCATCATGTCGGCAATGGCTGCGAAATCGAGGTCGAACGATGCCGAAAGCTGCGCCAGAACATCGACCGTAACATCGCTGCGCAGGGTCATCAGGGCGTCGTAGATCAACTCGTAGGACTCGCCGCCGTAAACCTGCATGACCGCAACGGCATATTGCGAAGAGAGCGTCGATTGCTCCCCGAGGATCGGGAATTCCTTGACGATGAAGCGAATGTTGCCGTCCGCTTCGAGAAGCTGGTTCACTTCGTCATAGGCGCGGCGGCAATAGGTGCAGCGGTAGTCCATGAATTCGACAAGGGTAATATCGCCTTCAGGATTGCCACCGACCCAGGAGTAGCCGTCGTCAAACAGGGCTTTGGCATTGGCGCGCACCATCGACTTGTCATTCGTGGCCGAAACCTCGGCTTGGCGCTGCTCGAGAACCGCAATCGCCTCCATCAGTACTTCCGGGTTATCCAGAAGATAGGCCCGCACTTCGACGCGGAAGGCCTCGCGCTCGGCATCGGTCATCGCGCCCAGATCAAAGGGGGCGGCGGGGCCAGCGAGAAGAAGGGTGACGGCGAGGGGGGCAAGGCGCTTGAGCATGGTCTCTCCAGGGTCGTTTCGGTGCACTGTGCACATCCGGCCGGTGATGCCAAGGTCTTGGCGCTGCGGCAGAAAGGATTGACGTGGCCACCCCAGCGGCGGCAAACACGAGGGCAAGACTAGAGGGCGCGGAATGGGAAACTCAAGTCACGATCGGGCCAGTGACCGGGGTGATGCCGGAATTGTGAAAAGATTTCGGCTCTGGATCTGCTTGGCTCTGTTGTGGTTGGCTGCCCCTCTTGCGGCGCAAGACTTCTCGGCGCTTGCTCGGGTTGATGCCGGGCAGAGCAACGTACGGCCGTGGAGGCAGGGGGCCGAGGTTGATCTGCACTTGTCGCAGGCCGTCCCGTTCCGTGTTTTTACGCTCGACGCGCCGTGGCGACTGGTCATCGACTTCCGCGAGGTTGATTGGACCGGCCTCTCGCGCGAGGCGATCTGGTCTGGCCCCGACAGCCGCATCTCGGACCTGCGCTTCGGCGGGCTCCGGCCCGGTTGGTCGCGAATGGTGGTCGATCTTGCCCAGCCGCTTGCGATCGAAACGGCAGGGATGGAGGTTTCCCAGGCCGATGGCACCGCCCGGCTGACCATACGCCTCGCTCCATCAAGCCCGCTTGAGTTTGCCGCCGCCTCGGGTGCGCCGCCTGATCCCGGTTGGGATCTCTTGATTGCCACGGACGTGACCCAGAGCCCCTTGCCGCCGGTTGATGACGGGATCGTCACCGTGGCCATCGATCCCGGCCACGGGGGCGTCGATCCCGGCGCCGAGCGGGATGGAATCGTCGAGGCCGAGCTGATGCTGGTCTTGGCGCGCGAACTTGCCGAGGCGATCAACCGCACCGAGGGGATGCGCGCCGTGCTGACCCGTGAGGGCGACGACTTCGTCGCGCTCGAAGAGCGGATGACGCAGGCGCGGCTTGCGGGTGCGGATGTGATGATCTCGCTCCATGCCGATGCGCTCGACGAGGACGAGACCCACGGCGCATCGGTCTATACGCTCGACAAGGATGCACAGGATGCCGCCTCGGCGCGCATGGCCGAACGGCACGACCGCGGCGATCTGGTGGCCGGTCTTGACCTGACGGGGCAGGACGACACGGTTGCCACGATCCTGATGGACCTCGCCCGGCAGGATACTGCGCCGCAATCGGAACGGTTAGCCGATGCGATCGTCTCCGCACTGGACGAGACGGGTGCCGACCTCAATTCGCGCCCCCGCCGCAGGGCCGAACTCGCGGTTCTGAACGCCGCCGATTTCGCCTCGGTGCTGGTCGAGGTCGGCTTCTTGTCCAACCCCGATGATCGGGCCGCGCTTTCGGTTCAACCGGGCAGGGCGACGATCATCCGCGGGCTGGTGTTCGCACTCAAGCGGTGGGCCGCGGACGAAGCCGCCCGCGCACCGCTTCTGCGGCAATAGGGCGCGATCACGTCTTTGGCATTTTCGCGCCCATTTGGCGCGATCCGCTTTTGACCATCCTCCACACTGATCCTATAAGCGGAGGACTTTACCCTGAGGGCTTGTCTCACGTGCTTCGCTTTGTCTTGTCCTATTTTGGCGGCATCTTCTCGATGCTCACGCTGGGCATGGCGATGGGCGCTCTGTCGCTGAGCGCGGTCTTCACGATCTACGGCCACGATCTACCGAGCTATGAGACGCTAGCGCAATACACGCCCAAGACGATCAGCCGGATCTATTCGGGCGAAGGCCAGATCATCGACGAGTTTGCCGTCGAGCGCCGCCTTTTCACCCCGATCGAGGAAATCCCCGAGATCGTCAAACACGCCTTCGTCTCGGCCGAGGACCAGAATTTCTATACCCACCCCGGCTACGATATCCGCGGCATGGCGGCAGCCTTTGTCGAGGCCGTGGTCTCGCGCGGGCAGGATGTGCGCGGCGCCTCGACCATCACCCAGCAGGTGATGAAGAACTTCCTTCTTGATGGTTCCCGCACCGCCGAACGCAAGATCCGCGAGCTGATCCTCGCTGTGCGGATCGAGAAGGCGATGAGCAAGGACAAGATCCTCGAGCTCTATCTCAACGAGATCTTCCTCGGGCAGAACTCTTACGGCGTCGCCGCGGCCGCCCAGACATATTACAACAAACCCCTGACCGAGCTGCGCCCCGCCGAGGCCGCCTATCTCGCCGCGCTGGCGCAGCGCCCCGGCAACCTGCACCCCGTGCGCCAGCAGGAAGACGCGATCTCGCGCCGCAACTATGTGCTGCGGCGTCTGTCGGAGGATGGCTGGCTGCCCGAGGATCAGCTGGCCTCTGAACAGGCGCAGCCGCTTCTCACCGTTCAGGCGGGCGATTACGAGAGCTTCCGCGCCGCCCTGCCGCCTCGCGACTATTTCACCGACGAGATCCGCCGCCAGCTGAGCCGCAACTTTGGCGAGGAGGAATTCTTTTCGGGCGGCCTGTCGATCCGCGCCACCATCGACCCGAGCCTTCAGGTCAACGCCGCCCACGCGCTGCAGCGGGCGCTCGAGACCTACGACCGCGAGGCGCAGATCTGGCGCGGCACGGGCGAGACGATCCCCGCCGAGGCCCTTGGCGATGAGGCAAGCTGGCGCGAGGCGCTTGCGGGCGTGACTGTTCCCCGCGACGTGACGCTCGACGGGCAGTGGTATCCGGCGGTGGTGCTCAAGGTCGAGGATCAGCGGCTTGTCATCGGCATCGAGGGCGTCGAGGCCAAGGAGGCCGAGCCGCAGGAGGTTCCGCGCAAGGACATCGCCTGGATGAAGGGCAACTTCTTCGACAATTTCAAAGCGGGCGATGTGGTTCATGTGCGCCGGGCGTTGAACGACGATGGCAGCTTCGCCAACTGGAGCCTGCGGCAGATCCCCGAGATTCAGGGCGGCTTCATGGCGATGGACGTCAACACCGGCCGCGTCATCGCCATGCAGGGCGGCTTCAGCTATCAGAACTCGGTTTTCAACCGCGCCACGCAGGCCCGCCGCCAGCCGGGTTCGTCCTTCAAACCCTTCGTCTATGCCGCAGCCCTCGACAGTGGCTATTCGCCCGCGACCATCGTGGTCGATGCGCCCATCGAGGTGAACACGCCGCAAGGCCTCTGGCGGCCCGAGAACGCCTCGAACACCTATTACGGCCCCGCGCCGATGCGGACCGGTATCGAACAGTCGCGCAACCTGATGACCGTGCGCCTCGCGCAGGAAATCGGCATGGATACGGTCGCGGATTATGCCGAACGCTTCGGCGTCTACGACAATATGAACCCATTCCTCGCCAATGCGCTTGGATCGGAGGAAACCACGCTCTTCCGCGTGGTCGCGGCCTACGCCATGTTCGCCAACGGCGGCGAGCGGGTCGAACCGACCCTCGTCGACCGTGTGCAGGATCGCTACGGCCGCACCGTCTATCGCCACGACCAGCGCACCTGCGTCGATTGCGGGCAGGTGAGCCTCATTTCGCCCGATCAGGGCCCGATGATCATGACCAACCGCGAGCGGATCATGAACGCGGTCACCGCCTATCAGCTGACCTCGATGATGCAGGGCGTGGTCCAGCGCGGCACGGCGAGCCGCACAGTGAACCTGCCGGTGCCGACCGCTGGCAAGACCGGCACGACGAACGACGCCAAGGATGTCTGGTTCGTGGGCTTTACCTCCAACATCGTCGCCGGCTGCTACATCGGCTTTGATGTGCCCAAAGGGCTTGGCAAGGCGGCCTCGGGTGGCGGTGTTTGCGGCCCTGTCTTCAACGAGTTTATGACCGAGGCCGTGAAAGTCTTTGGCGGTGGCCCGTTCAAGATCCCCGACGAATGCCAGTTCATCAAGATCGACCGCTATACCGGCGCCCGGCTGGGCATCGAGGCGCAGGGTGAGCAGGTGAGCAACGAGTGTTTCCGCCTTGGCGAAGAGCCGGTCTTTGGTATCACCTATGACGGCGGATTTGCAATGGCGGCCGACCTGCCGCTGGTCGATGAAATCCCGCCCGAGGTCCGTCAGGTCATCACCTCTTCGGGCGGCACCGCCACGGTTGGTCCGAAGGCCACCTTTGGCACGCTTTCCTCTGGCGGCCTTTACTAGAGCCTCGCCGCTTGCCCGTGCCGGTCTGGCAGGGTAATGACCCCCCGAACCCGACCTTGGGACCACGAACGGAAGAACCATGCGCGCCGAGACGCAGAACATAGTCGCCGCGATCGAGAAATCGCTCAGCCTTCTTGCCCAGCGTATGAACTGGGAGACGGCGCAGTATCGCCTCGAGGAATTCAACGCGCGCGTCGAGGATCCGAGCCTGTGGAACGATCCTGAAGCCGCCCAGAAGATGATGCGCGAGCGGCAGACGCTGGTTGATGCCATCGAGAACTACGAATCCATCAAGCGCGATCTGAGCGACAACATCGAGCTGATCGAACTGGGCGAGATGGAAGACGATGCCGAGGTCGTCAAGGAAGCCGAAGGCGCGCTCAAGGCGCTCAAGGAAAAGGCCGCGCAGAAAGAGTTCGAGGCGCTTCTCGACGGCGAGGCCGACGGAAACGATACCTTCCTCGAGATCAACTCGGGCGCGGGCGGCACCGAAAGCTGCGACTGGGCCTCGATGCTGGCGCGGATGTATGTCCGCTGGGCCGAACAGCATGGCTACAAGGTCGAGCTGCAGGCGGAAAGCGCGGGCGAAGAGGCCGGGATCAAGTCCGCCGCCTACAAGATCAGCGGGCCCAATGCCTATGGCTGGCTCAAATCGGAATCGGGCGTGCACCGGCTTGTGCGCATCTCGCCCTATGACAGCGCGGCACGGCGGCACACGTCGTTCTGCTCGGTCTGGGTCTATCCCGTGGTCGACGACAATATCGAGATCGAAGTGAACGCGGGCGATATCCGTATCGACACCTTCCGTTCCTCGGGCGCCGGCGGCCAGCACGTCAACACCACCGACTCGGCGGTGCGGATCACCCACCTGCCGACCGGCATCGTGACCACCAGCTCGATGAAATCGCAGCACCAGAACCGCGAGATCGCCATGAACGCGCTCAAGTCGCGGCTCTACCAGATGGAGCTCGACAAGCGGAACGCGGCGATCAACGAGGCGCATGAGGCCAAGGGCGAGGCGGGCTGGGGCAACCAGATCCGGTCCTACGTGCTTCAGCCCTATCAGATGGTGAAAGACCTGCGGACGGGGTTCGAGACCTCCGACACCCAAGGGGTGCTCGACGGCGATCTCGATGGCCTAATGGCGGCCACGCTGGCGCTGCAGGTCTCGGGCAAGTCCCGCGCCGAAGCGAACGCCGAAGATTGATCCCGGCCGCTTGACGACTCTCGTGCCTTGCCCTTCGATGGAGGCGAGGGAGAGCAGGCATGAACGAATTACTGAACCGGGACGCGGTCGATCTGGCCGCGATGATCGCACGGCGCGAGATATCGGCGGCGGAGCTGATGGAAGCGACGCTCGCGCGGATCGACGAGGTCAACCCCAAGCTCAACGCGATTGTCTCGCAGGTCGACGGTGACACCGCGATGGACATGGCCCGCGCCGCCGACAAAGGGCCGGTGAAGGGGCCGATGCATGGGCTGCCGCTGGCGATCAAGGATCTGGCCGATGCTAAAGGCCTGCCAACCAACATGGGATCGCCCGTCTATAAGGACGCAGGGCCTGCGCCCAAGGACGATATCATGGTGGCGCGGATGCGGGGCGCGGGGGCGCTCATCATCGGCAAGACCAACACGCCCGAGTTCGGCCTTGGCTCGCATACCTACAACCCGGTCTGGGGTGCGACCCGCAACGCTTGGGATCCCTTGAGATCGGCTGGCGGCTCGTCGGGTGGGGCGGCGGTGGCGCTGACCACCGGCATGATGCCCATCGCCGATGGCTCAGACATGATGGGCAGCCTGCGCAATCCTGCGGGCTGGGCCAATATTTATGGCTACCGGCCAAGCTGGGGCCTCGTGCCGAGCGAGCCCGAGGGCGACGCCTTCCTGCACCAGCTCTCGACCGCCGGCCCGATGGGCCGTTCGCCCGCCGATGTGGCGATGACGTTGACGGTGCAGGCGGGCCACGACCCGCGCCAGCCGCACGGGCGCGACCTGCCGGATATCGAGCATCTGAACGCCGATCTGAAGGGCAAGCGGATCGGCTGGCTCGGCGATTGGGGCGGCGGGCTGCCGATGGACGCAGGCATCCTCGACACCTGCGAGTCGGCGCTCAAGATTTTCGACGATCTCGGCTGCACGGTTGAAAAGGTCGCCCCACCGTTCCAGCTCGAACTTCTTTGGGACAGCTGGATCACGCTGCGCAGCTGGTCGATCGCCGCCTCCTGCGCGGCGCTTTTTCTCGACGAGCGCACCCGCGATCTCTTGAAGCCCGAGGCGCAATGGGAGACAGAGCGCGGCCTCAAGCTCTCGGCGATGGACGTCCACCGCGCCAGCGTGATCCGCTCGCGCTGGTTCGAGGCGGCGGCCAAGCTGTTTGACAGCTATGACGTGCTGGTTCTGCCCACGGCGCAGGTCTGGCCCTTCCCGGTCGAGTGGACATGGCCTAAGGAAATCGCGGGCATAACCATGGACACCTATCACCGCTGGATGGAGGTCGTGGTGCCTGCGGGGCTGATCGGCCTGCCGTGCCTTGCCGTTCCGGCGGGGTTTGGCGCGGCTGGGCTTCCCATCGGCCTGCAACTCATCGGGCGGCGCGGCAGTGATGTCGCGCTTTTGCAGATGGGGCAGGGCTGGCATGAGGCGGCGCCATGGGCGCACCTGCGGCCAGAGGTCACTTGACAGAATCCCCATTCCCTTGCTGCCATGGCCCTAGGGGAGAACGTGTATGACAGAAGAAGAGGCGCCAGCCGCATCGCCGCTGCCGGAAATCGGCTGCGTAACTTTGGGAGAGCTTTGGATCTGCCTGAAGAAGGGCTTTGTCGATTTCCTTCTGGCGCCCCAATACGGGCTCGCCTTTTCGGCGGTCTATGTGGTGGGGGGCTTCCTGCTGGTCTGGCTGGGCGCCGGAACGGTAAGCTGGACGCTGACCATCTCGCTGGGCTTTCCGCTGGTCGCCCCTTTCGCCGCCGTGGGCCTCTACGAGGTCAGCCGCCGGACCGAGGCGGGTTTGCCGCTCGAATGGAAGCCCGTGCTCGCGGTCGTCTGGCAGGAACGCATCCGCCAGATCCCGTGGATGGGGGCGAACATCGTCATCTATCTGCTGTTCTGGACCTTTCTGGCCCATATGATCTTTGCCGTCTTCATGGGGCTGTCGACGGCGGTCAATGTGTCGTCGAGCTTTGAGATGTTCCTCACCCCCGAAGGGATGCGGATGGTTGCAGCCGAGGTCATCGTCGGGGCAGCGCTCGCCTATCTTCTCTTCGCCATGACGCTGGTAAGCCTGCCGCTTCTTCTGGAGAAGGAGATCGACTTCGTCACGGCGATGCTACTGTCGATCCGCACCGTGTCGGAAAACTTCGTGGTTCTGACGATCTGGGCGCTCATCATCGCGGTCTTGTCGATCCTCGCGCTGGCGCCATGGTTTCTTGGCCTGATGATCGTCCTGCCGATCCTCGGCCACACCACATGGCACCTCTACCGGCGCGCCCTTTACGATCCCGTTTAAAGCGAAAGGGCGCCACGAGGGCGCCCTTTGAATTCAGCTGTCCTCGCGGATCAGGCCTCGGCCTTGTCCGCCGGTTTGCCCTTGGCGGCCGAGGTGTCGAGCGGATTGTCCTGACGCTGCACCGAGCCCTCGAAATGGGCGCCGGATTCGATGGCGATGGTCTTGTGGATGATGTCGCCCTCGACACGGGCGGTCGAGGTCAGGCGAACCTTGAGGCCGCGCACGCGGCCGATGATCCGGCCGTGGATCACCACGTCATCGGCGATGAGCTCGCCACGGACAGTCGCGCCTTCGCCGACGGTCAGCAGGTGGGCGCGGATATCGCCATCCACCTGACCTTCGATGTTGATATCGCCGGTGGTCTTGAGGTTGCCCTTCACGTGAAGATCGGACGACAGGACCGAGGCAGCTGGCTTGGGCTTGGGGGCGCTGGCCTTGAAATCCGGCGTGCTGGCCGGAGCGGCAGGGGCCGCCGGAGTTGAGGTTTCAGCGGCCTTCGGGCCCGGTTCGTTGATTTTGCTCTTAGAAAACATTGGCTCCAGCTCTCAAGAAGGTCATAGGATTGACCGGTTTGCCGCTTGTGATGACTTCGTAGTGAAGATGGGGGCCGGTCGATCGTCCGGAATTGCCCATATCACCAATCCGTTCGCCTTGCGAGACTCTTTGTCCCACGGAGACCCGGATCTTGTTGAGGTGCGCATAGCGGGTTTCGATGCCAAACTCGTGGCGGATCTTGATCAGACGGCCATAGCCCGAGGACCAGCCCGCGAAAATCACGGTGCCGTCGGCGGTCGCATAGATCGGGGTGCCGACAGGGGCGGCAAGGTCGGTTCCCTCATGCGGCTTGCCCCAGCGCATTCCAAAGCCCGAGGTATAGCGGAAGGCCGATTTCACAGGCATGGCCAGTGGCACCTTGTTGGCGGCGATCCGGTAGAGGTTGATCCGGTCCATCGCGCCCAGAATATCGTTGGCGCGCAGGGCGTCGGCATCGGGTGCGCCGCCTTTGGTCGAGAACTGGATCGAAAGTTCCGGCCCGCCGAGGCCGGAATAACCGGACCGGACCTGATCAATCAGGCGTTCTGGATCCAGGCCAACTTGGCGGAAGATGTTGTCGAGCGGCTCGACCGATACAAGCATCGCCTCTTCGAGCTGGCGGAAGATCTCGTCGTTGCGGTCCTGCATGAGCCGCAGCTCAAGCTCCATTGTTTCGGCATAGGCGATGGCGGCTTGTGCGTCGGATTCGATCTGGTCGCGCTCTGCCGCGGTCTGGGCCAGCGCTTCTGCCAGAAGGTCCACGGTGTCCGACAATTCACCACCGGAGGTCACGCCGGGGGCAGCGTTCCCTTCGGCTGCTGCCGTCTCAAGAGCCTCCAGCCGGGCATTGACCTTGTTTCGCTCTTCCAACGTGCGGCGCAGCGTGGCCTGAATGACCTCAATCCCGGTTTCGAGCTCGCGCCGACGATCTTCCGAAGCCAGAAGTTCGGATTGCATGGCAGAGATTGCTTCAAGTGCAGAGCTGAACCGTTCCTGCGCTGCTGCGGCCTCTTCGGCGCGGTTGTCCCGCTCACTCGAGAGCGCGTTGAGTCGGTCTTCATAGATCAGCTGGTCGCGCTGCGCCTGGGCGCGGAAATTGCCCGAGCCGATGGAATCCATCAGAAGGATCGCCGTGGCGATGATCGTCCAGCCGACGAAAAGCCCGCCGCCGGTCCAGATCAAAAGCTGGGTCTCGGGCTTGAGGCGGATAAAGCGTGTTTCCGTATCCGAGCGCAGGAACAGGCGTTTTTCCGGAAACCGCCGCTCGAGCGCCGCGTGGACGCGTTTCAACAGCCTGATATGCAACGATCTTCCTATTTCATGCACGGCAAACCCTGTTGCCGCCCACCGGTGTTAGCGGCCACGGGCAGGAGGATCAAGAATTTTGAGCAAAACCGTTCAGGTGTCCTGACCAGTTCAGGCCAGTTTTCGCCTATTCCTCGAGGGCGCTGCGATGATCCGGCGGCAGCTCATCGGCCAAGGGCCAATAGAAATCGGGGGGTAGGCCCGCCTCAGCACGCTTTTCCTCGTTGAATGGAGGCTTCAGGGCGCCGTGGAAGTATTTGCGGACAAGGCCGTGGAACGCCTCTTTGGGATCGAGATCATGCCGCCCGCAGAGGAAATGAAACCATTTCGAGCCATAGGCCACGTGATGCACCTCTTCGGCATAGATCACCTTGAGCGCCTTGATAGCCTTGGTCTCGCCGGCCTTCTCAAACACTTCGATCATCCCCGGCGTCACATCGAGCCCGCGAGCTTCGAGCACCATCGGCACCACCGCGAGGCGGCCCATCAGGTCGTCTGCGGTGTCTTCGGCCGCGCGCCACATGCCGGCGTGGGCGGGCAGGGCGCCGTAGTGGCTGCCCATCTCTTCAAGGCAGTCACAGACGAGGGTGAAATGGAACGACTCCTCCTCGGCCGATTTTACCCAGTCGTCAAAGAAGCCAATGGGCAGCGGGATATGCGAGAAGCGTGCGATGATATCCCAGTGCAGATCGACGGCGTTGAGTTCGATATGCGCTACCGCGTGCAGAAGGGCGATCCGCCTTGCGGGCGTTCCGGGTCGGCGGCGGGGCACATCGCGCGGGGCGAGAAGCTCGGGCTTGTCGGGGCGGGCCGGGCGTAGGGACGGGCTGGCGGTGCCCACCGGGATCGCGGGGCCATCCTTGCGCGAGGCAAACCACGCGGCGGCGTATTTCTTGGAAAGCGCGGTCTTTTCGCGGCCATCGGCTGTCCGCAGGACTTCGGCGGCCATTTCGGCGAGGCAGGTGGCAGACATCAAAGCCCCGACACTGCGGCCAAGACTTCGGCTGCGTGGTCCTTTACTTTAACTTTGTCCCATACGCGGGCGATCTTGCCGTCACGCCCGATCAGAAAGGTGGTCCGCTCGATGCCCATGTAGCTCCGGCCATACATGCTCTTCTCGACCCAGACGCCATAGGCCTCGCAAACCGCCCCATCCTCGTCAGTCAGAAGTGCGACCTTCAGACCGTGTTTGTCGCGGAATTTCTCGTGTTTTTTCACCGTATCGCGAGAAACGCCTAGTACCACGGCCCCTGCCTTGGCAAAGGCTTCGGCCTCTGCCGAGAAGTCGATCGCCTCGGTGGTGCAGCCGGGCGTGTCGTCCTTGGGGTAAAAATAGAGAACGACGATCTGTCCCGCATAGTCGGCAAGCGTAACGTTGGTTCCACCATCGCGGGGCAGGGTGAATGAGGGGGCGGGCTGGCCGATGGCAGGCATGAGGGGCTCCGGGCTGTCGAGTTGGTCTCTTGTGTCCTATACGTCCTAGAACGATAAATGGATGACGGCCGTAAGGCCACCGCAAGTAATGAGGCAGTCGGGCGGCGTCTTGGGCGCCCGGATCAGCATGAGTGAACCCGTGACGCAAGAGACAGCTCAAAAGCCCCCCCGCCGCTGGCGGGTGGCCCTCTGGCACGGGCTGCGCGCGGTGATCCTTGCCGCCTTCATGCCGCTTGTCTTTCTTGCGGTTGCGGCCTTCCTGATCTTCGATCGTGAAATTACCGCCCCAAGCTGGGTAACAGCCCGAATGGAGGCAGAGGCTGCCGCCTTTCTGGAGGGGGGAGGTCTGAGTTTCGGTGACATGACGCTCACGATCGGCGCCGATATTCATCCCCGAATTGCACTGACCAATGTGGTTTTGCGGGATGCTGAGGATACAGTGATCGCACGGGTGCCACGGGCCGACGTGCAGGTTTCTCCGCGCGGCATTCTGTTCCGGCGGGAAATCCTGATCCAGACAGTCAGCCTGACAGGGGCCGAGATCTCCCTGCGCCGTGCGTCCGACGGAACCGTTGCCGTGTCATTCGATGCCGGCGGCGCGGTGGTACAAGAGGCCGACAGCTTTGCCGAACTTCTGAGCCAGATCGACGCGGCGCTCGAGCAACCGGAATTCGAGGCTTTGGAGACAGTCAGTGCCGATGGGCTGATCTTGAATTTCGACGATGCCCGCGCCCGACGCGGCTGGACGATCGACGGAGGCCAGCTCTCGCTCGATCTGACGGGCCGTCAGACACGTCTTCGGGCCGATATGTCGCTCTTGTCGGGGCGTGCCTATGTGACGACGCTCGGCATCAGCTACGAAAGCCCACGCGGCAGCCGCGCGGCGCAGATTGCCTTGTCCTTCGAAGATGCGGTGGCGGCCGATCTTGCCACCCAGACACCTGCGCTGAGCTGGCTTGCGGTCGTCGATGCGCCGATGGCCGCGCAGATGAGGTTTGAAATCGATGCGGAAGGCGCTCTTGGCCCGTTTTCGTCCTCTCTGGCAATCAAGGCCGGCGATCTGCGAGCGGGGCCCGACTCGCCGCCTGTGCCGTTTGACGAGGCCAAGGCCTATCTGACCTTCGACCCTGACAAGAACCTTATCGAATTCAGCCACGTCTCGGCCAAGAGCAGCCTCGGTACCTTCTCAGCGGAAGGTAAGACCCAACTGCAAGACCTCGTCGGCGGCTGGCCGACGTCGATGACCGGGCAGTTTGGCTTTTCCGATTTGTCCTTCAGCCCGGAAGCGCCGTTTACGGGGCCGAATTCGGTAGATCATGCGTCTTTGGATTTCCGCATACGGCTCAGCCCCTTTACGTTGGATATAGGTGAAGTCCGGCTTGGCGTTACTGGTAAAGAGGTTGTGGCCTCGGGGCGGTTTGCCGCTGTCTCCGAAGGCTGGGAGGGTGCGCTTGACGCGCGGATCGATCAAATGGATCCGGCGACGGCCCTGCTGTTTTGGCCTGCTGCGGTCAAGCCCGACACCCGCACGTGGTTTGAATCCAATTTCCGCGCCGGCACTGCCTCAGATATAACTGTCGCAGCGCGAATTCGTCCGGGGAGCCATTTTGACTGGGGCGGGAGCTTCCGTTTCGAGGGGGCAACAATTGGCATCAATCGCTTTGCCCCTCCACTTGAAATGGCTGCTGGCTACGGCTCCTACGCAAATAACGGGCTGACGCTCGTTCTAGAGGAAGGGATCACTACGCCTTCTGTTGGCGGGTCGGTCGATCTGTCGGGAACATCGCTGACGATCCCCGATTTGCGAATCCCCGGCCCGCCCGCAAAGATCGAAATGCGGGCTAGTGGTAGCGTGACCGCGGGCCTTGCCTTGATCGACACGGGGCCCAGACACGTCATTTCTAATACCAAGCTGCCCTATGATTTGGTTGATGGGCAGGGGGAGGTGAGTGCCACGATCAATCTGCGGATGAAGGAACAGAACAGTCCCGAAGAGTTCCGCTATGAAGTCTCTGGGCGTCTTTTGAACCTGAATTCCGACAAACTTGTGCCCGGTCATACGACGACAGCGACCGAGATTGCGCTGACCTCGTCCAACCGCGGGATGACCCTAGAGGGCGAGGCCAGGGTCGGATCGGTGCCAATGAGCGGTACCTATGTCCAGACTTTCACCCCCGGCCAGCCCTCCACTGGCCGGCTTGATGTGTCATTGCCCTTGGATCGGGCGTTCCTTGACGAGTTTCGTATCGCTTTGCCCGCCGGTGAAGTTGCTGGCGCCGCAAACGGACGCCTCGTGGTGGATCTGGAGCGAGATCGGCCGCCGCGGTTCGCATTGAGTTCGGACCTCGCTGGCGCCGAGTTGCGACTAGAGTCTGTTGGCTGGGCCAAACCACCGGCAAGCACCGGTGCGCTGGAAGTGCGCGGCAGCTTTACGCAACCGGCCACGATAGATCAGCTGTCCTTTGAGGCCGCGGGGCTGGAGGCCGAGGGCACCCTGCGTTTGGGGGCTGATGGTGGTTTCGAAGTGGCGAGTTTTCCGGATCTGCGCCTGTCCGACTGGTTTCAAGGCAATGTTGACCTCATCGGGCGCGGCGCGGGGCGTTCGGCAGAACTGGTCGTTGATGACGGCAGTCTCGACCTTCGCAAGGCCGATTTTGGCGAGGTTGCCCAAAGCAGCGGCGACGGCGGTCCGGTGACTGTTCGGCTGGACAAGCTCCAGGTTTCTGACGGCGTGGCGCTCACGCAATTTCATGGAAATTTTGTGTCCGGCGGCGGGCTCAGCGGCCGGTTCAACGCCCGCATCAACAGTGACGCCGCGGTTCAGGGGTCGGTCGCCCCCTATGAAGGGCGGATTGCTTTTCGTCTCAGAAGCGACGATGCGGGCGGGGCGTTCCGCTCGATCGGCCTGTTGGAAAATGCGATGGGCGGGGCGATGGAGCTGACGCTTGCTCCAACCGGAGCACCCGGCAACTATGCCGGGCTCCTGCAGGCGACCGGCTTGCAGGTGCGCGATGCGCCTTCGCTGGCGGAGCTTCTCGATGCCATCAGTGTTATCGGTCTATTGCAGCAATTGGACGGGCAAGGGATCAACTTTGACACCGTCGAAGCCCGTTTCACCCTGTCGCCGGACAAGATCACAATCTCAGAATCGAGTGCCGTCGGGTTGAGCCTCGGCATCTCGATGGACGGTGTCTACACGCTCGCCACGAAGGCGATGAATTTCCAGGGAGTTGTTTCGCCGGTCTATCTGCTCAATGGCATGGGCGCGATCTTTACCCGAAGGGGCGAGGGGCTTATTGGCTTCAATTACCGAATGACCGGAACGCCCGACGCGACCGAAGTATCGATCAACCCCTTGTCGATCTTCACGCCCGGTATGTTCCGCGAGATCTTCCGGCAACCGCCGCCGGAACCCAGTGAATAAGGCCGCAGGTGAAACTCAGCGATTTCGATTTCGATTTGCCGGAAGGGCTAATCGCCACGCGGCCGGTCAAGCCGCGCTCCTCGGCGCGTCTGCTTCTGGCCGAAGGCGACCGGATCAGCGATCATCGCGTGAGCGATCTTGTCGAGATCCTGTGCCCCGGTGACCGGCTGGTTCTGAACGACACCAAAGTGATCCCGGCGCGGCTTTCGGGGCTGCGGCACAGGATCGGGGCGGAGGGCGAGACCAGCGCACGGATCGAGGTCACGCTCCTGGAGCCCAAGGCCGACGGCAGCTGGAACGCCCTGCTCAAGCCGCTCAAGAAGATCCGCGACGGCGAGGAGATTGTCTTTTCGCCCGCCCTCAGCGCGACACTTGTCGGGCGCGGGGAGGGGCAGGGCCTTTTGCGGTTCAACCTGACGGGCGAGGATTTCGACGCGGCTCTGGCCGAGGCAGGCGCGATGCCGCTACCGCCCTATATCGCGGCCCTACGCGCGCCCGACGAGGCCGACAAGACCGATTACCAGACCGTCTGGGCCAGCCGCTCCGGCGCGGTTGCCGCGCCGACTGCGTCCTTGCACTTCGACGAGCCGCTTCTCGCGGCGCTGAAGGCCAAAGGCGTCGAATTCACCCACGTCACCCTGCACGTCGGCGCGGGCACATTCCTGCCGGTCAAGGTCGACGATATCCGCGATCATAAGATGCACGCCGAGTGGGGCGAGGTGACCGCCGAGGCTGTCGCTGAAATAGAGGCGACCAAGGCCGCCGGCGGCAGGGTCATACCCGTGGGCACAACTGCGTTGAGGCTGATCGAGAGCGCGGCCCGAACAGGAAGCCTCAGGCCTTGGCAGGGCGAGACGGATATCTTCATCACCCCGGGCTTTGAATTCAGGGTCGCGGATGGGTTGATGACCAATTTCCATCTGCCGAAGTCGACGCTGATGATGCTAGTCTCGGCGGTCATGGGGGTCGACACGATCCGGCGTATATATGCTTACGCGATTTCCGAAGGTTATCGCTTCTTCTCTTACGGGGATGCGTCGCTGCTGTTACCAGATGCGGAATGACGATCCGCGCCGCTAAATGTCGCTTTGGTGATGTGTCCGCGGCATGATGCGGCCTAGAAGGGCGCAATACAGGCAGGAGTTGTGATGTTTCAGGTCTTGGGCAGTTCTTGGGCGCTTCTCCTCGGCATATTCATGCTGATGATCGGCAATGGCCTGCAGGGCACACTCTTGGGCCTCAGGGGCGATCTCGAAGGGTTTTCGACCCTTGAGATGTCGGTGGTCATGTCGGGCTATTTCGTGGGCTTCCTCGGCGCCTCGCGGCTTGCGCCCGAAATGATCCGGCGCGTCGGCCATGTGCGCGTTTTCGCGGCGTTGGGCTCGACCATTTCGGCCGTTCTGATCCTTTATCCAGCGCTGACCGAACCCTGGGCATGGACCATCGGCCGGATCGTTATCGGCTTCTGCTTCTGTGGGGTCTACATCACCGCCGAAAGCTGGCTGAACGACGCGGCCTCGAACGAGAACCGCGGCAAGGCTCTGTCGCTCTATCTCATCGCGCAGATGGCAGGGATCATCCTTGCCCAATACATTCTCGTCCTCAGCGATGTGTCGGGCTTTGTGATCTTCATCATCCCTTCCGTTCTGGTGTCCATGGCCTTCGCGCCGATCCTCCTGTCGATCCGCCCGACGCCTGCTTTCGCGTCCACCAAGCCCCTTTCGATCCGCAAACTCATCAAGGCCTCGCCTCTGGCAGCGATGGGGACGTTCATCTTGGGTGGTGTTTTCTCGGCCCAGTTCGGGATGTCGGCGGTCTATGGCACCAAGCAGGGCCTCACCGTGGGGCAGATCTCGCTCATGGTTTCGGCAGTCTATACCGCGGCGCTGATCCTTCAGTATCCGATCGGCTGGATATCCGACCGCATGGACCGCCGCGTTCTTATCATCACCCTTTCGGGGATCGGCGGAATTGGCGCCTTGGCGGCCTTCGCGGGAGGCGGCAACTATGTCTTGATCCTGATCGGCGCGGCGATGGTCGGCGGCACCTCGAACCCGCTCTATGCGTTGGTGATCGCCTATACCAACGACTACCTCGACCGTGAGGATATGGCCGCCGCCTCGGGAGGGCTTCTCTTTATCAACGGCGTCGGCGCGATTACCGGCCCGCTGATCCTCGGCTGGATCATGGATACGATCGGCGCGGGTGGCTTCTGGCTGTTCATCGCCGTGCTGATGATCTTCCTCACCGCCTACGGCCTCTACCGGATGACCCGCCGCCGCTCGCGCTCGATGCCCGGAGATACGGTGGCCTATTCGCCCATTTCCCCCTCGGCGACCCCGGTTGCGGCCGAAGTTGCGCAGGAGGTCTATCTCGATGCCGAGGCCGACGCGCACCCCCGCTGAGACACAATGTTGCGCCAAAGGGGTGCTAGGCGTCTATTACTTGTTGCGCCGCACCGATTCGCTATGCAACCAATCGTCTATCTGGATTTGAAGAGGCGGCTGTGGTCACTCCTGATTCAATATTGAAGTACTGGCTCGACGAGAAGGGGCCAGAGGCTTGGTATGCTGGCGGCGAAGCCCTTGATACCGAAATCAGAGAGCGATTTTCAGGTGAATGGGAAGAGCTGATGGCAGGGAGCTTTGGTCTCTGGCTAACGTATCCTTCCGGGGCATTGGCCTATATCATTCTCTCCGACCAGTTTCCGAGAAATATGTTTCGCGGCGAGGCGAAAGCCTTTGCCTCCGATAAGGCCGCCCGGGCCGCTGCCAAGGCCGCCATCAGCCGGGATTGGGATCTCAAGATCGATGAACCGGCGCGTCAATTCTTCTATCTGCCCTTGATGCATTCCGAGAACCTTTCCGATCAGGATCGGGCGGTTCGCCTGATCTGCACCCGGATGCCGGAGACCGGGCAATCCAATCTGGTCCACGCGCGGGCGCACCGCGAGGTCATTCGCAAGCACGGCCGGTTCCCGTTCCGCAACGAGGCGTTGGGTCGCAAATCCACGGGCGCAGAAAGCACCTTTCTGGCGAATGGCGGCTATATGGCGATCGTCAACGAACTTCGCACGGCCACGGCGGCCTGAACCACCTCATCTTAACCCTGCAGCAAGCCCGCTCTGATAGGCCTCCTTCCGGGGAGAACAGGAGTGTGGTCGATGAAGCAGCAGAAGATTGAGATTCCCAGCAGAGCCAAGGCCGAAGGAAAAAGCGCAGAGCGCAATCTGCCCGCAGAAACCCTAAATATTCTGGATCAAGGGATTATGATGTGGTCCGCAGAGGGGACCTGCGTTCTTTTCAACACGCGCGTCCTTGATCTTTTGGGGTTCAAGGCCGACCAGATCAGGATCGGTGTGCGGCGGGCCGACTTGTGGAGCACCTGTGCCATGGTCGGGCCGGCCAAAGCGCATGATCTGGCCGAGGCCGAGGCGCAGATTCGTGCAAACCGCCCCTAAAGTTTCGATATCACCAATCTCGCTGGGCGGACGATCAACATATCCGGCAGGCCCGCCAGAAACGGCTGCTATCTCGAGACATTTGTCGACGTGACCGCGGCACGGCAGGCCTCGCAAGATCTCGTCGTTGCCAAACAGGCGGCAGAGTCTGCCGAGAGCCGCACCCGCGAAATCCTCGAAACCGAACGGACACGGCAGAGCGAAGCCAAGCTACTCGGTCATCTCGATGAATGGCTCCAGTCGTGCAAATCCCTCAAAGAGCTGTTCGCGATCGTTACCTGTTTCATGCCAAAGCTGCTGCCGGGCTCGAAGGGAGAGATCTATGTCTATTCCAACTCGCGCGATGCCCTCGATGGGATGTGCAACTGGAATACGGTCGATCTGCACGATTCGATCTCGGCTGACAGTTGCTGGGCGCTTCGCCGGGGGCGTAGCTATGAATACGAAGAGGGCGGGCTTTGTGTCGAATGCGAGCACGTGGCCACCCATCGGCACGAGGTTTCGGTGCCGGAGTATATCTGCATTCCAATCATCGCCCTAGGAGATACCGTAGGCCTTCTTCATATCCGGTTCGACCGTATCGCGGCTGAGTCTGCACATATGACAAAGTCCACCAAATTCGCCGTCCGCTGCGGCGAACACATTTCGATGGCCATTGCCAACGTCAAGCTGCGTGACGAGCTGCACGAAAAATCAGTCCGTGATCCACTGACTGGCCTTTTCAACCGGCGATATCTTGTCGAAGCCTTGCGCCGGGAAATCAACGCAAGCGAAATACGGGGCCCCGGCCATGGCCTTGTGAGTTTCGATATCGACCACTTCAAAACCTTCAATGACAATCATGGCCATGATGCGGGCGATGTCGTGCTGCGGACTCTGGGAGCGAAGATCACCGATTGCCTTGGCGAGCGCGACATTGCCTGCAGGCTAGGGGGCGAGGAGTTTGCCATCCTCATGCCGGGCGCCGATATCGAGTCGGCCGAGGCCTTTGCGCAGAAGTTGAGAAACTCCACGCACAAGGTTTCGGTGCGCTATGGAGAGACGGTCCTGCCGAAGATCACCATTTCGGCCGGGGTCACCGCCTATCCCGAGGGTGGGACACGGCCACAGTCATTGATGCAATGCGTGGACAAGGCGCTTTATTCTGCCAAGGCAAAAGGGCGCGACTGCGTCGTTCGGACCGACCAGCTTGAGGGCGGCGGAGTTGCACCAGAGTGATAGCTGCCATGATCTGAGGTCACTGGAACCGAAGCTGAAATTAGTTTAACGTCAAACTAATTTCAGACCGGCGGAGGATTTCATGGCCGACAGCAACTTTGACATGATCGTGATCGGCGCCGGCCCCGGCGGCTATGTGGCTGCGATCCGTGGCGCGCAACTGGGCCTCAAGGTGGCCTGTGTGGAGCGCGAGCATTTGGGCGGCATCTGCCTCAACTGGGGCTGCATCCCGACGAAGGCGCTTCTGCGGTCGGCCGAGGTCTATCACTTGATGCACCGCGCCAAGGATTTCGGCCTTTCGGCGGGCCAGATCGGCTATGATCTCGACGCCGTGGTCAAACGCTCGCGTGGCGTTGCCAAGCAGCTTTCGGGCGGTATCGGGCATCTCTTCAAGAAGAACAAGATCACCTCGATCATGGGCGAGGCCAAGCTCGCCGGTAAAGGCAAGGTGACGGTCAAGACCGACAAAGGCACCGAGACCCTCACCGCCAAGGCCATCGTCGTCGCCACCGGCGCGCGGGCGCGCGAATTGCCGGGGCTCGAGGCCGACGGCGATCTGGTCTGGACCTACAAGACCGCGCTTACCCCGCCGCGGATGCCAAAGAAGCTCCTCGTCATCGGTTCGGGCGCGATTGGCATCGAGTTTGCCAGCTTCTTCAACACGTTCGGCGCCAATACCACTGTGGTCGAGGTGATGGACCGGATTCTGCCCGTGGAAGACGCCGAGATCAGCGCCTTCGCCAAGAAGCAGTTCGTCAAGCAGGGCATGACCATCCTCGAAAAGGCCGGCGTCAAGAAACTTGACCGCAAGCCGGGCGTGGGCGTGACCGCGCATATCGAGAAGGACGGCAAGATCACCACCGAAGAGTTCGACACGGTGATCTCTGCCGTGGGCATCGTCGGCAATGTCGAGAATCTGGGCCTCGAAGAGGCGGGCGTGAAGATCGACCGGACCCATGTGGTGACCGACGAATTCTGCCGCACTGGCGTTCAGGGCCTCTATGCCATCGGCGATATCGCCGGCGCGCCGTGGCTTGCGCACAAGGCCAGCCACGAGGGCGTCATGGTGGCCGAGCTGATCGCGGGCCTTCATGCCCATCCGATCAAGCCGGGCTCGATTGCCGGCTGCACCTATTGCCACCCACAGGTCGCCTCGGTCGGCATGACCGAAGCCAAGGCCAAAGAGGCGGGATACGAGGTCAAGGTCGGCCGCTTCCCCTTCATCGGCAATGGCAAGGCCATCGCCTTGGGCGAGCCCGAGGGTCTGGTGAAAACGGTGTTTGACGCCAAGACAGGCGAGCTTCTGGGCGCGCATATGGTGGGCGCCGAAGTGACCGAGATGATTCAGGGCTATGTGATTGGCCGCCAGCTCGAGACCACCGAGGAAGACCTGATGCGCACCGTCTTCCCGCACCCGACGCTCAGCGAGATGATGCACGAGTCGGTGCTCGACGCCTACGGACGCGCGATCCATTTCTGATCGAAACACATCCCGGAAAAAGAAAAGGCGGCCCCCGAAAGGGCCGCCTCTAATCTTACAGGGAGAAGATTAACCGCGGACGATTTCCCCGCCAGCCTGCGCCCAGTGGGCAAGGCCGCCGAGGTTGTGCACGGTTTCATGACCCAGTTGGCGCATCAAGCCCTGGGCCATTCCAGCGCGGCCACCAGAGGCGCAGTACAGCGCAACCGGCTTGCCGGATTTGAGGGCGGGGTGGCATTCGGGGCTGCGCGGATCGGCTTTCATGCGCAGTTGGGCCGTGGGGATGTGGATCGCCCCTTTGGCTTTGCCCGAGGCGGCCACTTCGCCGAACTCGCGGATGTCGATGAGAACGAGGGAACCGTCGGCCACCTGCGGGATCACATCGCGAGCGGTCAGAGCGGAGGGACGGGAGGCATTCGAGAAAAATTGAAACATTTTTGCACCTGAGTCTGAAGTCTTGACCGTATATATATAACAAAAATGAAATGTAAAGGGGGGTTCGTGATGTTCCCGACTTGTTCTCACTTTTTGGTTGGAGTGCGCCCCTGATTTGACTATCTGTTAATCGTTGGTGTGGAGAGGCAGATGCCGGAGCAGAAGTTTATAGAGGTTCGGGGTGCCCGCGAGCACAACCTCAAGAATATCGACGTGGATATTCCCCGCGACGAATTGGTGGTAATCACCGGCCTGTCCGGCTCGGGCAAATCCTCTCTGGCTTTCGATACGATCTATGCCGAAGGCCAGCGCCGCTATGTCGAGAGCCTCTCGGCCTATGCCCGCCAGTTCCTCGACATGATGGAAAAGCCCGATGTGGATCACATCTCGGGCCTGAGCCCCGCGATTTCCATCGAGCAAAAGACCACCTCGAAGAACCCGCGCTCGACCGTCGGCACCGTCACGGAAATCTACGACTATATGCGCCTGCTCTTCGCGCGGGTCGGAACCCCCTACAGCCCCGCCACCGGCCTGCCCATCGAGGCGCAGCAGGTGCAGGATATGGTCGATCGCGTGATGGCGATGGACGAGGGGACGCGCGGCTATCTTCTGGCCCCCATCGTCCGCGACCGGAAGGGGGAATACCGCAAGGAATTTCTCGAGCTCCGCAAGCAGGGCTTTCAGCGGGTGAAGGTTGACGGCACCTTCTATGAATTGGACGAGCCGCCCACGCTCGACAAGAAATTCCGCCACGATATCGACGTGGTGGTGGACCGGATCGTTGTCCGCCCCGGCCTCGAGACGCGGCTGGCAGACAGCTTCCGCACCGCGCTCAACCTTGCCGATGGCATCACGGTTCTGGAAACCGCGCCCAGCGAGGGCGATCCCGAGCGCATCATCTTCTCGGAAAAATTCGCCTGTCCGGTCTCGGGCTTTACCATCCCCGAGATCGAGCCGCGTCTCTTCTCGTTCAACGCGCCCTTCGGCGCTTGCCCCTCCTGCGATGGCCTCGGTGTCGAGCTTTTCTTCGACGAGCGCCTCGTCGTGCCGGATGTGACGCTCTCGCTTGTGAACGGTGCGCTGGCCAACTGGCGCAAGAGCAAGTCGCCCTATATCTCGCAGACCATCGACGCGCTGGCCCGTCACTATGAATTCGACAAGGCCGCCAAGTGGAAAGACCTGCCCGAGGTGGCGCAGAAGGTTGTCCTCTACGGCTCGGGCGAGGAAGAGATCCAGTTCCGCTACGACGAGGGCGGGCGGGTCTATCAGGTCAAACGCGCCTTCGAGGGGATCATCCCCAATATGGAACGCCGCTACCGCGAGACCGACAGCGCCTGGATGCGCGAGGAGATCGAGCAATACCAGAACAACCGCCCCTGCGGCGCCTGCGGCGGCTATCGCCTGCGGCCCGAGGCCTTGGCGGTCAAGATCGCCGGGCTGCATGTGGGCGAAGTGGTGCAGATGTCGATCAAGGAGGCCTATGCCTGGATCGAAACCGTGCCCGCGAGCCTCACCAACCAGAAGAACGAGATCGCCCGCGCCATCCTCAAGGAAATCCGCGAAAGGCTTGGCTTCCTCAATAACGTGGGCCTCGATTACCTGACGCTCAGCCGCAACGCCGGCACGCTTTCGGGTGGCGAGAGCCAGCGGATCCGGCTCGCGAGCCAGATCGGTTCGGGGCTGACGGGCGTTCTCTACGTCCTCGACGAGCCCTCCATTGGCCTGCATCAGCGCGACAACGACCGGCTTCTCGGGACGCTCAAGAACCTGCGCGATCAGGGAAACACGGTGATCGTGGTCGAACACGACGAAGAGGCGATCCGCGAGGCGGATTACGTCTTTGATATCGGCCCCGGCGCGGGCGTGCATGGCGGCGAGATTGTCGCCAAGGGGACGCCGGCCGAGATCATGGCCAATGAGGGCTCGGTCACGGGCCAGTATCTTTCCGGCAAGCGCGAGATTTCGGTGCCGAAAGATCGGCGCAAGGGCAATGGCAAGACGCTCTCGGTCGTCAAGGCCACGGGCAACAACCTGCGCGAGATGAGCGTCGATTTCCCCTTGGGCAAGTTTGTCTGCGTGACCGGCGTATCTGGCGGCGGCAAATCGACCCTGACGGTCGAGACCCTCTACAAGAACGCCGCGATGAAGCTGAACGGCGCCCGCGAAACGCCCGCGCCCTGCGAGACGATCAAGGGCTTTGAACACCTCGACAAGGTGATCGACATCATCGATCCAACACCAAAGACAGTGGATTCATTGATGCGCCTCGATTTGCCAGCTGGCGTCGATATCGAGATCAAGCTCTAATAGAAAGGACGAGGTCGAAAGAAAATTATGAAGAACACACAAAGCTACGGCTCGTCTATCAAGGGCGTCCTAGGTAAGAAACTAGGTATGACTCAGGTATTCGACTCAAATAATCGAATTGTTCCAGTGACAGTTGTTGAAGCTGGTCCATGCGTAGTAACTCAAATCCGTA
>JALRLK010000027.1 GCA_023254495.1 Marivivens sp.
CTTCGTTTTGATCTCGCACGACCGGACATTCTTACGCGAACTCACCCGCGCAACCCTTTGGATCGACAGGGGAATGGTGCGGCGGCAAGAGCGCGGATTCGAGGATTTCGAAGCCTGGCGCGACAAGACTTGGGACGATGAAGACATCGCCCGTCATAAGATGGATCGCAAGATCAAGGCCGAGGCGCGTTGGGCGGTCGAGGGCATTTCCGCCCGCCGCAAGCGCAACATGGGGCGCGTGCGGGCGCTGCAGGACCTGCGGGCCGAACGCGCCGCGATGATCCGCCGTCAGGGGGCGGCGGCGCTGTCGCTCGAAAGCGGGCCACTGTCGGGCAAGAAGGTCATCGAGGCCAAGGGGATCTCCAAGGCCTATGGCGGCAAGGATATCGTCCGCAACTTTTCCCTGACCGTTCAGCGGCGCGACCGGATCGCTTTTGTGGGCCCGAACGGCGTTGGAAAGACAACGCTTATCAATATGTTGACCGGCGAAGTTCAACCAGACTCTGGGGCCGTCACCCTCGGCAGCAACCTCGCAAGCGCCGTCTTCGACCAGAGCCGCGCGCAGCTTGATCCCGACATGAGCCTTTGGGAAAACCTCACGTCCGACCCCGAAATGCGGGTTGGCGGACGGGCCGATCAGGTCATGGTGCGGGGCGAGCCGCGGCACGTTGTCGGCTATTTGAAGGATTTCCTTTTCGATGAGGCACAGGCCCGTGCGCCGGTGCGGGCGCTCTCGGGCGGCGAAAAGGCGCGGCTTCTCTTGGCGCGACTTATGGCGAAGGAATCAAACCTTCTGGTCCTCGACGAGCCGACCAACGATCTTGATATCGAGACGCTCGACCTCTTGCAGGAAATCCTCGACGATTATGACGGCACGGTTCTGCTCGTGAGCCACGACCGCGATTTCCTTGATCGCGTGGCGACGACGACCGTGGCGATGGATGGGGATGGCAAGGCCACCGTCTATGCCGGCGGCTGGACGGATTATCAGGCGCAGAAGGGCGAGGCGACGCCGGTGGTGCAGGCCGAGAAGCCCAAGGCGCCCGAGAAGGTGCCTGAACCCGTTGCCGGCGCAAAAAAATCGGGGCTCACCTTCACCGAGAAACACCGCCTCGAGAGCCTGCCGGGCGTGATCGACAAGCTCGCCGCCGAGATTGCCAAGCTCGAAGAGCTGCTGGCCGACCCCAATCTCTTTTCCGCCCAGCCCGCGAAATTCGCCAAAGCCTCAGAGGCGCTTGCCGAGCGTCAGGATGCGGTGGCGCGAGCCGAGGAAGAATGGCTGATGCTCATGGAAAAGGCCGAGTCCTGACGGACCCGGAATCTATATAATCGAGCTTTATAATGGCTTTACCCGTCGAAGTTCACCTGCTCGATGATTTTCAGCGCGGTCGGGCGCTCACTGGCCAGATTGGTCAGATCAATCTCGTCTGCAGCAAAGCTGCCCCAGCTGGCGACGAGATCCGAGATCTTGGCGCCCTCGAGCACGGGATATTCGTTGTTCAGCTCAGCATAGATCGCCTGCGCCTCGGGGGAGACGAGGAATTCCATGAGCTTGAGCGCGTCGTCCTTGTTGGGCGCGGACTGCGTCATGGCGACGCCCGAGATGTTCACATGGGTGCCGCCGTTCTCGAAGGTCGGGAAGACGATGCGGACGGAATTGGCCCATTCGGTCTGCTCGGCGTCCTTGAGCATCTCGCCCATGTAATAGGTGTTGCCGAGGCTGATATCACACTCGCCCGCCCAGATCGCCTTGACCTGCGCGCGGTCGTTGCCTTCGGGCTTGCGGGCGAGGTTGGAGCGGACACCTTCGGCCCAGACGCGGGTTTCATCCTCGCCGTGGTGGGCAACCATCGCCGCTGCGAGGGCGAGGTTATAGGGGTGAAGCCCCGAGCGGGTACAGATGCGGCCCTGCCACTTGGGATCGGCCAGATCTTCGTAGGTGGTCACCTCGCCATCGGCCACGCGGTACTTGCTGGCATAGACGATGCGGGCGCGGGTGGTCAGGCCAAACCAGAGATTGTCGGGGCTGCGCAGATGCGCGGGGATTGCGGAAGCCAGCGCTTCGTTTTCGACCGGCTGGAGCACATCGGCCTCGACGATCTGCTGAAGGCTCGCCACATCGACGGTCATCACCAGATCGGCGGGCGAGCGGCGGCCTTCGGCCTTGAGGCGTTCGACGATGCCTTCGGAGACATAGGCGAGATTGACGGCGATGCCGGTCGCCTCGGTGAAGGCGTCCATAACCGGCTGGATCAGCTCGGGCTGGCGGGTGGTGTAGATATTGACATCGGCCAGCGCCGGAAGGGCGGTCGAGGTTGCAAGAAGGGTGGCAAGAAGGGTGCGAGTGTTCATCTCGGGCTCCGTGGTTTCGATGGCTCCGATAAATCGACTATTTTAGTCGGGTCAATACCTGAATACTTTAGTCAGAATTATTTTTCGCCTTTTCTGCTGCCTTGGCTGCGTCCCAAAGCGCATCCATTTCCGCCAGATCGCTTTGCGTGGGCGTCTTGCCAAGGGCGGCGAGCGAATCCTCGATCGCGGCAAAGCGGCGGGTGAACTTGGCGTTGGCGCGGCGCAGGGCGGCTTCGGGATCGACGCCATAGTGGCGGCCGAGGTTGGCCACGACGAAAAGAAGATCGCCGAATTCCTCTTCGATCTCGTCCTCCGAAAGGCTCGCCCGCGCTTCGGTCAACTCGCCCGCCTCTTCAACGAGCTTGGCGAGAACCTCGTCGGTCGAGGGCCAGTCAAAGCCCACCCGCGCCGCCCGCTTCTGCAGTTTCACCGCCCGCATCAGCGCGGGCAGCCCCATCGCCACACCATTGAGCGTGCGGGCGGGGCCCGTCTGGCCGATTGCGGCCCGTTCGGCAGCCTTGATCCGTTCCCAATCCTTGGTCTGTTGCTCGGCCGATTTCTCGCGGCTCTCATCGCCGAAAACGTGCGGATGCCGCGCCACCATCTTGTCGGAGACTGTCCGCACCACATCGGCAAAGCTGAAATGGCCCGCCTCTTGGGCCATTTGCGCGTGATAGACCGATTGTAAAAGCAGATCGCCCAGCTCGCCCTTCAGCTCGCCAAAGGCCCCGCGTTCGATCGCATCGGCCACCTCATAGGCCTCTTCGATCGTATAGGGGGCGATGGTCGAGAAATCCTGCTCGATATCCCAAGGACAGCCGGTTTCAGGATCGCGCAGGCGGCGCATGATCTCGATCAGCCGTTCGATTCCGGCGCTTTGATCGTGAATGAGGGCGTCGGAGGCGTTTTGATCCATTGCGAAACGGCTTTCTTTGAGGTTCTCTTCGCAAGGTATTCACTCCAAGCCGAGAGTCCAGCCGTGCCCGTCATCAACCGAATTTCCGCCTATGCCGACGACATGAAAACATGGCGCCAGCACATCCACCGCAATCCCGAACTGGGGATGCATTGCGAAAAGACGGCGGCGTATGTGGTCGAGCGGCTTAAGGAGTTTGGCATCACCGAGATCCACACCGGCATCGCCACCTCGGGCGTGGTGGCGATCATCGAGGGGCAGGGGGATGGCCCGACCATTGGCCTTCGTGCCGATATGGACGCGCTGCCGCTGACCGAGATCACCGGCCTCGACTATGCCTCGCAAAACACTGGCAAGATGCACGCCTGCGGCCATGACGGGCATACGACGATGCTTTTGGGCGCCGCCCGCTATCTGTCCGAAACCCGCAATTTCAAGGGCCGTGTGGCGCTGATCTTCCAACCGGCCGAAGAGACCGGCGGCGGGGCCGAGGTGATGGTGCAGGAGGGCATGCTCGACCGGTTCGATATCAGCGAGGTCTACGCTCTCCACAACGCCCCCGGCACACCCAAGGGGCATTTTTATACCATGCCGGGGCCGATCATGGCGGCGGTCGATACCTTCACCATCAACATCCAAGGCAAGGGCGGCCACGGGGCCTATCCGCATGAAACGGTCGATCCCTTGGCCGCGGGCGTTAATATCGTGCAGGCGATCCAGACCATCGTCAGTCGCAATCACAACCCGCTCGATGAGCTTGTGGTCTCGGTCACCCAGTTCCATTCTGGAACGGTCGACAACATCATCCCCGACACCGCCTTCATCAACGGCACGATCCGCACCTTCGACAAGAAGGTTCAGGCCATGGTGCAAAAGCGCCTCAAAGAGATCGTCGATGGCCATTCGCTGAGCTTCGGGGTCGAGGCCAAGCTCGATTACGTCGTGGGCTATCCGACGACGATCAACGATCCCGACAAGACGACCTTCGCCGCCAATGTCGCCCGCGCGATCTCGGGCGAGGATGCCGTGACCGAAGAGGGCATCTCGGAAATGGGGGCGGAGGATTTCTCGTATTTCCTCGAAAAGCGCCCCGGTTCCTATCTCTTCATCGGCAATGGCGATACGGCGGGGCTGCACCATCCGGCCTATAATTTCGACGACGAGATATCCGCGGTCGGCGCCTCGTTCTTCGCCAAACTGGTCGAGACGGCGCAGCCGCTGCGCTAGGCTTTTGATCAAAAATTCTTGACTCCCCGCCCGCCCGCGTCACACTGGGCGGGCCGGATGACGCGCGTCTCCGCCGACGAAACGACGCGCCTCTTTTGACCGGAGTTCCATTCATGGCTCTTGAAGACGCAAAAAAGCAGGTCGACCTTGCTTTCACCCGCGAAAACCGCCACGGCCTCGCCTTTGAAAACGCTTTTGGCGGCGCGACCTCGTTCCTGCGCCGGACCTATACCAAAGACCTCACAGGCGCCGACCTCGCCATCACCGGCGTGCCCTTCGATCAGGCGGTGACGCACCGCACCGGCACCCGTTTCGGCCCCCGCGCCATCCGCGAGGCTTCGACGCTTCAGCCCTATGATCCGCCCTATGGCTGGCAGGGCTTTGATCCCTTAAGCGAATTTTCGGTGATCGACTATGGCGATGTGGCGTTTGATTATGCCTATACGCCGAGCTTCCCCGATCTCGTGACCGATCACATCCGCACGATCCTTGCCGCCAATGTCGGCACCGTGACGCTGGGGGGCGACCATTTCATCACCCTGCCGATCCTCAAGGCCTATGCCGAGAAATTCGGGCCAATGTCGGTCATCCATTTCGATGCCCACTCCGATCTCTGGGCCGACAACGACATGAGCCGGATCGACCACGGGACGTTTATGTACAAGGCTGTCAAGCTCGGCCTCGTTGATCCCGCCCGCTCGATCCAGATCGGCATCCGCACCGAATGCGACGATTATTGCGGGATGGATTATATCGACGCCCGCGCTGTGCACGAGAAGGGCACGGCTTGGGTGGTCGAACAGGCCAAGGTCAAGGTGGGCGATAACCCGACCTATATCACCTTCGACATCGACGCGCTCGATCCGGCCTTCGCGGCGGGGACAGGCACGCCTGTTTGGGGTGGGCTGACAAGCTGGCAGACGTCGGCGATGCTGCGCGATCTTGCTGGCATCAACCTTGTGGGTGGGGATATCGTCGAAGTGTCGCCGCCCTATGACACGACAGGGGCGACCGCCATCGCCGGCGCCCATGTGGCGACCGAGCTGATGACGCTCTATTGTTGGAACCGAAAGGGACGCTGATGCCGAACCAGCCGCTTGGGGGAAACGAAATGCCGCGCTTCGGCGGGCCTAATACCTTCATGCGGCTGCCTGCTGCGGCGAATGCCGAGGGGCTTGATGTGGCCTTCGTAGGGGTGCCGATGGATATCGGTGCCTCCTGGCGATCGGGCACACGCTTTGGCCCGAAGGCGATCCGCGCCGAAAGCGCCATGCTGCGGCCCTACAATATGGGGACAGGGGCGGCACCTTTTGACGGGCTTCAGTGCGCCGATATCGGTGATGTGGCGATCAATACCTTTGATTTAAAGGACAGTGTCCTCAGGATTGCAGAGGCTTACGACGCGATCCTCACCTCAGGTGCGCTGCCGATGACGATGGGCGGCGATCACACGCTGACCCTGCCGATCCTGCGGGCCATCGCGAAGAAGCATGGCCCCGTGGCGCTCGTCCACGTCGATGCCCACGCCGACATAAACGAACATATGTTCGGAGAGGCCATCGCCCACGGCACGCCATTCCGCCGCGCGTATGAAGAAGACCTGATAAACCCTCAGAAAGTCTGGCAAATCGGCCTTCGGGGGACGGGGTACACTTCGGAGGATTTCAACGAAGCGCGGGGCTGGGGCGTCAACGTCGTACAGGCGGAAGAGATCTGGCAAAAGCCGCTCGGGCCGCTCGCCGAGAAGGTGAAAGCCCAGATCGGCGATACCCCCGTCTACATCACCTACGATATCGACAGCCTCGATCCCGCATATGCCCCCGGCACCGGTACGCCCGAGATCTGCGGCCTGACCACGCCGCAGGCGGTGCAGCTGATCCGCGGTTTGCGCGGCCTCAATATCGTCGGCTGCGATCTCGTCGAGGTCTCGCCGCCCTATGACACATCGGGCAATACCGCGCTGACGGCGGCCAATCTCCTTTACGAGATGCTCTGCATCCTGCCCGGAGTTTCGGTGCGCTGATGGTGAAGTGGGGTATCATATGTCTTGTCGGGCTAATCGCTGCCTTTGCCCTCTATGTGCGCCTTGCGCCTTCGGATCCGGCGCGCTGGCACAAGGCTCCGCCTGATCTTCCTGTTGGCGATAGCGCCGGCCTCAATTCTTTTGTCGCTGTCCGTGGTGGAGATCGGGAGATTCTCGAACGTTTGATTCAGATCGCCAAGGCCACCCCCCGCACCGAGCGCCTCGCAGGCTCTGCCGATGAGGGCATGATTACGCTTGTCACCCGCTCCCGCCTTTGGGGCTTTCCCGATTACACGACCATCCGCCTTCAGGGCCAAACCCTGACCGTCTATGTCCGCGCACGCTTTGGGCAGGGCGATATTGGGGTCAATCGCGCCCGCGTGGAAGGCTGGCTCGCCGCGGCGGGCATTCCGACCCCTTGACGCCCAAGCGGCGATAGAGGAAGGCAGGCGCATGGTAGCCGCAGACAAACTCGACCAGATCCTCGCCCGTTTCGAATTTCTCGAGGCGAAGATGTCGACTGGCCTTTCAGGGGCCGAGATCGCGACCCTCTCGCGCGAATATGCCGAGCTGCGTCCGGTGGTTGAAACGATCCACGGTTATCGCCGGATCGTCTCGGACATCGCGGATGCTGAGGCGATGCTGAAAGACCCCGAGATGCGGGCGCTGGCCGAGGACGAACTGCCCGAGCTGCGCGAAGCCTTGGATGGGGCCGAGCACGATGTGCGCCTCGCGCTTCTGCCCAAAGACGCCGCCGATTCCCGCGCCGCGATCATCGAGATCCGCCCCGGCACCGGCGGCGAGGAAGCGGCGCTTTTCGCGGGCGATCTTCTGAGGATGTATCAGCGCTATTGCGAGACGCGCGGCTGGAAGTTCGAGATCATCGAAGAGCAGCAGACCGAGCTGGGCGGCATCAAGGAGCTTGTGGCGCGGGTCGCGGGCGAGGGGGTCTTTGCAAGGCTCAAGTTCGAATCCGGCGTCCACCGGGTTCAGCGCGTGCCTGAAACGGAAAGCGGCGGGCGTATCCATACCTCGGCTGCGACTGTGGCGGTTCTGCCTGAGGCCGAGGATGTGGACGTCAAGATCGAAGCGAACGATATCCGTATCGACACGATGCGCTCGTCCGGTGCGGGCGGCCAGCACGTCAATACCACCGACTCGGCCGTGCGGATTACCCACCTGCCGACCGGCATTATCGTAACAAGCTCTGAGAAATCCCAGCACCGCAACCGCGAGATCGCGATGCAGGTTCTGAAAACGCGGCTCTTCGATCTCGAGCGCCAGCGGTTGCACGGCGAGCGCTCGGCCGACCGCAAGGCGCAGGTCGGCACCGGCGACCGCTCGGAACGCATCCGCACCTACAATTTCCCGCAAGGGCGCATGACCGACCACCGGATCAACCTCACCCTCTACAAGCTCGACCAGATCATGCAGGGCGATATCGACGAGATCATCGATGCGCTGATTGCCGACCATCAGGCGGCCCTTTTGGCCGAGATGGAGGCATGAACGTTCAGGCCGCCCTCGTGGTTGCCACGCGCCGCCTAGTCGCCGCAGAGATCCCGAACGCCGCCGGAGATACGCGGGCGCTGATGGCCGAAGCGCTTGGGATTGCGCGCGACCGGCTGACGATCGAGGCCTACCGCGCCCTGACGCCCACCGAGGAAAACCGCTTTGAAGGCTTCATCGACCGCCGCCTGATGCGCGAGCCGGTCTCGCATATCCTCGGGCGTCGCGAGTTCTACGGGCGCGAGTTTGCGGTGAACTCTGACGTTCTTGATCCTCGGCCCGAGACCGAGATTCTCATTGAGGCGGCCTTGCAGGAGCAGGCGGGCAAAATCCTCGATCTTGGCACCGGATCAGGCTGTATTCTGCTGACGCTGCTGGCCGAGATACCGGGGGCGATCGGGGTTGGCACGGATATCTCCGCTTCGGCCTGTGATGTCGCTCGGGCCAATGCTTTTTCCCTCGGCCTTTCGCGCCGCGCTACCATTATGGCGACAGACTGGGCCAGCGGGGTCGAAGGGTCGTTCGATCTCATCGTCTCGAATCCGCCCTATATCGCGCTGGCGGAAATGCCGTGCCTTGCGCCCGAGGTCCGCGATTGGGAACCCTATGGCGCCCTGACCGACGGGGCCGATGGTCTTATGGCCTATCGCGCCATCGCCGAGGCTGCGCCGCCCTTGTTGCGGGCAGGCGGGCGCCTCATGGTCGAGATCGGGCCAACCCAAGGTGCGGCGGTGGCCGATCTCTTCCGGTTTGTGGGGTTTGAGGAAATACGGGTGATCCCCGATCTTGATGGCAGGGATCGTGTCGTCAGCGCCAGAATGCCCGCTTGACGCAGGCCAAACGGTCGCACCTGGCCTTTTTTGCCTAGTTTGCAGAGATTTTCGGCAATTTCCACTTGCTCCGCTGAAAGATGCATGATTACACGAAGATATCGGTAGCAAGAGGCCTTACCGCCTCGCCCGATCAGTCGCCAGAAATCGTAGGAACGCCAGCATCGCCAAAAGCGCCGGGCCCCTGAAGCGCAAAGTTCCAGCTGAACGAAAGAGCGTTCATGAGATCATCCAAGTCACGGTCGCGGAGCAACAAGAACCGCAACAACCGCCCGACGGGCGGCAATATCATCAACCGGGTTTTCGATAGCTCCGGCCCCGATGGCAAAGTGCGCGGCACGCCGCAGCAGATCATCGACAAATACAATCAGCTGCACCGCGATGCGCAGCTCTCGAACGACCGTGTGGCCGCCGAGAACTTTGCCCAGCACGCCGAGCACTATACCCGTATGCTCGCCGAGGCTATGCGCGAGGTCGAGAAGGCCCGCGAGGAGCAGGAAGAAGAGAACCGCCGCCGTCAGGCCGAGCGCGACCGTGAACGCTCGGAGCGGCTGAAGGCGCAGGAAGAGGCGTCGAACAGCAGCTCGCAGGTTGATTTGGCCGACAGCGATCAGCCCGATGTGGCCGATAGCGGCCTCGTTGAGACGCCGGAGAGCCAGCCCAAGCAGCGCCGGCCACGCCAGCGCAAGCCCAAGCCCGAAGCGGCTTCGGGCGAGGGGTCGGACCAGCCGACCGCAGCGGAATAAGAAGGGCCCCTCGGGGCCCTTTTCATTTTCCGGCTTCGAGGGATCGTGCCAGCGCGCAGAAGGCCTCGAGGCTCACCTGTTCGGCCCGCTCTGTCGGTGGAATGCCAACAGCAGCGAGGTGATCCTCGATATCGGGTGCCACGCCCTTAAGCGCCGCCCGAAGCATCTTGCGCCGCTGGTTGAAGGCGGCGGCGACGGTGCGGCTGAGGATCTCCGCGTCGGCCGGATAGCGGGGCGCGGGCAGGGCTGTCAGTTGCACCACGGCCGACGAGATCTTGGGCGGCGGGGTGAAGGCCTGCGGCGGCAGGTCGATGACGATCCGCGCTTCGGTCCGCCATTGGGCGAGGATGGCGAGGCGGCCATAGGCCTTGGAGCCGGGTTTAGCGACGATCCGCTCGGCCACTTCACGCTGGAACATGAGCGTCAGCGAAGTCCAGAACGGCGGCCAAACCTTGGGCGTGAGCCAGCGCACGAGAAGCTCGGTGCCGACGTTATAGGGCAGGTTGGCGGCGATCTTGATGGGCGGGGTCAGGTGTTCGAGCGGGTCGACCTTGAGCGCATCGCCCTCGATCACCTCAAGCCGCCCCGGATAGGCCGCCGCAATCTCGGCCAGCGCCGGCAGGCAGCGGGCATCCTTCTCGATCGCCAGAACCTTACGGGCGCCTTCGGCCAGAAGCCCACGGGTCAGGCCGCCGGGGCCGGGGCCGATCTCGAGGATATCCGAGCCTGAGAGGTCGCCAGCCGAGCGGGCGATCTTGGCGGTGAGGTTGAGGTCGAGAAGGAAGTTCTGCCCCAGCGCCTTCTTGGCGCTCAACTCATGGGTCGCGATCACCTCGCGCAGCGGGGGGAGCCCGTCGATCTGGCTCATGCCTTGGCCCTCGCATCCGCCATCCGTGCCGCCATGCGGATCGCGGCGATCATCGAGGCGGGGTTGGCGATGCCTTTGCCTGCGATGTCGAAGGCTGTCCCGTGGTCGGGCGAGGTGCGTACGAAGGGCAGGCCGAGGGTCACGTTCACGCCGCCGTCGAAATCGAGCGTCTTGATCGGAATGAGCGCCTGATCGTGATAGGCGCACACGGCCGCGTCATAACGGGCGCGGGCGGCGGGGTGAAACATCGTGTCGGCGGGTAATGGGCCGAAAATCTCGATCCCCTCGGCGCGGAGCGCGTCGAGCACGGGGGCCATCATCTCGATCTCTTCGTGCCCCATACGCCCGCCTTCGCCCGCGTGGGGGTTGAGCCCCGCCACTGCGATGCGCGGACGGTCGATGCCGAAATCGCGGCGCAGGGCGGCGTGGGTGATGAGGATCGTGTCGGTCAAAAGGGCCGCCGTCAGCGCCTCGGGCACGTCGGTCAAGGCGATGTGGATGGTGGCAGGCACGACCCTCAGGAGGCTGGAGGCGAGCATCATCACCACCTGATCCACGCCCCCCAAGGCCGCGAGAAACTCGGTATGGCCCGGATAGGCAAAGCCCGCCCCATCGGCCAGCGCCTTCTTGTGGATCGGCGCGGTGCAAATGGCCGAGGCGCGGCCCGCCTGAGCCAGCGCGACGCCTGCCTCGATGGCTTCGATCACTCCCGCCGCATGGGCGGGGTTGGCGATGCCCGGCGTGGCAAGAGAGCCGAAGTCGCGAGCGAGGACCGGCAGGGCGCAGGGGCTGACCGTGGCCGCATCCTCCGGTCCGTCAACTGCCTGCCATGGCGTTCCTTCCGGCAGATGCCGCGGATCCCCGATCCACAGAAGCGGAACCTCGTCTTTCAGCGCAGCCCAAGCCTTTGCGGCCACCTCGGGCCCGATGCCGGCTGGCTCTCCGCAGGAGATCGCGACCGTCATTCGCCGACGATAGTCGCCGCGGCCCGCAGCTCTGCAATCAAAGCCGCGGCAAAGCCGTTGAGTTGTTGGCCGATCAGCTGGTTGCGGACAGCATCACGATCAACCTCGGCGTCAACCTGAACCGAGCGGCTGCACAGCATGAGGAAGAGAAGCGTCTGACCGTCATCGCGGGTAAGCCCATAGGAGGCTTCGCCCGGATCGAGCTTGGCCAGTTCGACCGCAACATCCGTCGGGATTTGCGCCGGGGTGGCCGTATGGCGGATCAAGTCCTGCTCACTTGCCCCCTTGGCGATGCCGTAGAGATCGTTGCAGGTATCCACCAGTTCCTCGATATCCTGCGCCTTGCCAACGGCAGACGCGCCACCGGGGATCCGGTATTCCATGTAGTCAACGAGCGAAGCTGCAGGTCTGGCTTGCGCGATCTCGCGCACGGCCCGCATCTGGAAGAGGACAATACCCCCGTCGATCTGGATCGGCTCGGTCACTTCACCGGGGGTGAGCGACAGGATCAGGCCGCGCATTTGCGACGGGAAATTGGTGATTGGCAGCCAGTCAAGCCGCCCTCCGTTTTCGCGCGAGGGCACGGCCGAGACCAGTTGGGCCTGTGCTTCGAATTCAGCGGTGGTGCGGATACGCGAAATCGCTTCGGCGCGGCTCGCAGCTTGCGCTTCGAAACCGGCTGGGGCGGCAATGATGATCTCCGAGATCAGAACCTCGATCGCGGCGCCGCTATTGGTCTGGCCGAGCGCCCGATCAATCTGGGCCTCGGTGATCGATACGCGGCCAAGATAGCGCGAGCGGATGTATTCCCGCCACGCGGCGTTGATCCGAACGTAATCGCGCAGTGTTTCTTCGGCGATACCGTTTTGCGACAGCACACCCACGAAGGCGTCATAGGGCATATTCGTGCGGGTGGCGAACTCGTCGAGCGCGCGCCCAAGGTTTTCAGCGTCGAGGATCAGGTTGGCGCGGGTGAGCGCCTCGTCTTTCAGGCTGTCTTCGATCAGGCTGTCACGCGCGGCCTTTTGCAGATCGCCAGTGGTTCCAAAGAGCTTGAGGAGCAGAGCCCGCTGCTCGATCTCGTAGGGCGTAATGGCCGTGTCATTCACTGTGATCGCCGGCGAAAACTGCCCCTGTGCCTGCGCACTCATCGGCACCAGCATCGCAGCCAGCAAAACAAGACGGATCAGCAAGGTCATTGGCCCCTCATTCTCAGTTCGTGCAGGCCCGGCTGGTTGTCGTGCCGGAGCGTCCGGCGGAGAAGCCATTGAGGCCGATTTCCAGCGACAGGTCTGTCGATGAACTCACAGTAGTGGAATACACATAACGGCGCGAGGCCGAAAGCTCGACCGAGACGCATTCATTGTCCCAGCCGATTGTAGCCCCGGCTGTGGCGGGGCGGTCGGCGGCTAGATCGTAGCGCCCATTAAGATCGAGCGACCAGACATCATTGATCTGGTAGCCCATATCAAAGGCCCATTCGGCGATCTCGTCGGGGCGGTCTTCGCCCAGATCGGCATCAAGCCAGACATAGCCCGCCGAAACATCGAGCTTTCTTGATCTCCAACCGATCCGGCCCTCGGATGTTCCAAAGATGCCGTCTTCGCTCAGCAGCGCCCGCCCATCAAAAGTTAGCCCCAATTGGAGCGCAATCTGACCGGCAATCAGCCAGTTGGACGAAAGACCCGAAAGGCCCGAAGTGGCCGTAAAATCGGCAGGGTATTCAAGGCGCCGTATCTGGCCCACGGTCAGACGTCCTGACCAGCCGTTCGGATCGCTATGGGTCCATGTGCCGCCAAAGGCGAGGCGTGGCCCGGTTTCGATACGATCCTGCCCCGCGAAATGCGAAAGCGCGAAGAGATTGCCGCTGTCGAGCTCTGACCGGGTGCCATCTTCGTTGACGGGGATGCCGCCGAAACTTTCAGACCACGCAATCGCGGCAACTGGCTCCAGTACATCGGTTCCGCCCGACGCGGCATTGCGGATCAAAGGCCAGCGGAGGGTCAGCATCGCTTTTGGCTGGACCCGCGCCAGAAATCCCTCGTTTGCCGGATCGTCAACCGTATTGTATGCGTCGAGGGTCAGACCGGCATCCGCCTCGGCTATGACACCAGCGCCGAAAAGATAGCTATCCTGCCACATACCTGTAAGCCCGATCCGCGCCACGTCACGCGAGGTGCCTCCGGTTTCGAATGGTCGAATATGGCCCTCGATCTCCGCACCATAGCGCAGCAGCCCACCCACCAGCTCGGGGCGAAGCCGGCGTTCGAAGCGGGCGTTGCCAAGAACGGGTGGGGTGGATTCTGTCGTGATGTCCGGCAGCAGACCCTGATAGGCGGTCAAGCGGCCCAGAGTAATGAAGTCTTCCCGGAACCGTGAGAAGTGGACAAAGTTGCCAAGGCGGTCGACGGCCGAATGGCCGTAGTCCAGAAGATAGCCCTCGTCTGAAGCCGCCTGGATGCCAAAGCGCAGGAGATAGTCACGCGGCAAATCAAACTGACCGGTTGTGAAGAAATAGCCGCGGGTCTGGCCGGGTCGCAGCTCGTCTTGGGTCAATGCGCCATTGACCTCGATCTTTCCGGTTCGGAAGGCTTGGCGATACCGAGCTTCAATGGTTGTGGTCAAAGGCGAAATATATGGGGTGATCGTCAGATCGCGATTGTCGCCAATGGGAATGAAATAGGGTGTCTTAAGACCGACCCCGAGAAGATCGGTCGACCGCAGGCTTGGGATCAGAAAGCCCGTCGCACGTTTGAGAGTCGGATCGGGCATTCGCATCAACGGGAGCCAAAACACAGGGATTCCGCGGATCCGAAACACGGCGTCGGAAAAATAGAGTAGGCGCTCTGTCTGGTCATGAGTGACGTTGGCGGCGCGAATCTCCCATAGCGGAGCCACGCCGCTACAGACTTGGCAGGAGGTCGCAACAACGCTTTTCAACTCGGTGTAGCGCCCTTCGGAACGTTCGATTTGGTTCGCGGCAAATTGCAGCTGGCGGTCCAGAACCATGCGCGCCCCGAGAAGCAGGCCGTTTTCGAGACGCGGACCAAGATCGGCCTGGTCGGCGGTAAAGACCGTTCCGTCTTCCAGCCGGATCAGGATCGGCCCCTCGATGATAATACGGTCTGTGCCGAGATCGTAGACGATCCCCGAAGCGGAAAGTCGGGTGCCCTCAAAGAACGCCTCGACATTGCCGCGCGCTTCCAAGGCGCCGGTCGAGGTGACGGAGATCTGGTCGGCCAGGAGGGTCGCTGCGTTTTGCGCAGCGAGCGGCAGGGCGGCAAGGATAGGCAGGAGCGCAGTGAAAAAAGCTCTTAGCAATCGCATCATCCGTCCTCCGTGTGGAGGAGAAATCCAAGAGACAACCCGATCCCTGCCAACGGTGGCGCCCAGGCCGCCAAGGCAACGGGAATCTGCCCGTTCTCACCGAGTATTGCCGCAAAGTTGCGAAGAAAATAGAGACCAAAGCAGAGAAGGATCGCCGACAAAACCATCATTCCCGTCCTTCCGCCCCGCTGATGGCGCATCGTAAAGCCCGCCCCGATAAGCAGCATCGCCAAAAGAAAGATGGGCTGCGCCAGTTCGGTTTGGAAATAGACTTCATGCCGCCGCGACGAGAAGCCGGCGGTTGCCAGCTGCTCGATGAACGCCGGGAGATTCCAGATGGAAATCGAGCTTGGCGAGGCAAAGCTGTCGCGGATCTGGCTGGGGGTCAGTGTTGAGGGAACCGAGAAGGTCTCGAATTCGAGGGCGTCAACTTCGGGATTGTCGGTGCCAGTCAGGGGCCAGACCTTGGCTTTCGTCGTCTCCCAAGCACCCGGAACCAGGGTCGCGGTTTCGGCTCTGACCCGACGCACCGGACCATCGGCAAAGGTGAATGTGATGAACGTCACATCGTTCAAGACCGTTCCGTCATGATTTGCGCTTGAGGCATGAATGACTGTCTGTCCCTTGCTTGTCCCTTGGCGCAGCCAGAGGCTGTCGCCTGAGAGTTCGAGGAAATTGCCACTCCCCGTCAGTTCCGACTTGGCAATTCCGTATTGGCGGGACGTCCCAGCGGCGATGGGGTTGAAGAGAGCAACGGCCAAAACGCCAATCAGCATTCCCATCAGCCCCGGCGACATCAAAGACCGCAGCGCGGACCGACCCGCGGCGCGTGTGACCACGAGCTCGGAGGTGCGCGCGAGGGACAGGAAAAGGGCAAGCGTCGAGAGGATCATGATCAGAGGCAAGATCTTATAGAGCCCGAGCGGCACATTCAGAAGCGTCAGAGACAAGATCTGACGAAAGCTGGCGCTGGAGGAACCAAAAAGTCTGAGATGTTCGATCAGATCGAAAAGGAATTGGAGGATGAGAAAGATCGTCAAAATTCCCGCGAAGAGCACCAGAAAACGACGTGCGAAATAAAGGTGGAGCTTCATCCCTTCACTCCGATTGCACTTGGGAGCTGGAATCTGAGGAGCTGCGGAGCGCTGGCGATCGAGAGTTGCAGCCAAACAACCGATAGCCCCAAGACTGCCGGGATATAGTAGAGAGCCCAAAGCTCTGGCTGCAAACGCACAATATTGGCGATGGCAGCCTCGACAATCTTGATGCAAACAATGATGCCGACGGCGATGAGGATCTGGCGCAAAAGACCAAAGCGGCTAAAGCCGCCCACGATCAGGGCTGAAAAGCCGGCAACAGTGGCTGCAAAGGCCAGTAGTGATTCAGCGATCAGGCCGTGCCCCTGTGCATAGCGCAGCTGCTTGACCCGCTGAGTTCCGCCCGCTGTCGCAGACTTTGCTGACAGCAGTTGAAAGAGTGTCAGTTCTGACGAGCGCAGAGCACGCTCTTCTTCTTTTGGAGTTACGGCACCGATATCATAGACGAAATCGTCAAATTGGGTTGCGATCAATCGATTGGTCTCATGCGTAAGGCTTTGGGCGAGGCCCGCGATCATAATGAGTTGAGGGCCATTTTCGCCCTTCACGAGATAGGCCCTGTCAGCTGTATAGGTGGTGGTTTCGGCCGGATCGCGGCTATCTGATAGAAAGATGTCGAGAAGTTCGCCCGGGGGCGTAATGTCGCGAATATAGAAGGTCAGTCCCTCGGCCGGGCTAAGAAACCGCCCTTCGGTCAGAAGCCGCGCCGCGCTGTTTTGCGAGACCTCCAGGCTTCGCTCGCTATAGGCGCGGTTGGACAAGGGAACGAGCAAGCCGGTCAGGACCAGCATCATCATCAAAACCACCGAGGCAAACATCATGACTGGTCGGGCGACCCGGAATGCGGAAAAGCCGGTCGCCTGCAGGATGGTCAGCTCCGAATCCGAACTCATCCGGTTGGTGACATAAACAGCCGCCGCGAAAGCGGCGACCGGCAGGACGATGCGGATCACGCCCGGAAGGGTCAGGGCGGAGAATTCAAGAAAGACCCAGACGGTCTGGCCGTCGCCGATCAGCCAGTCAAAAAGGCGCACGGCCGAATTGATCCAGTAGATCGAGATCAGAACGAGTGAAAAGAAGCCGAACAGCATCATCAATTGCGACAGCATATATCTGTCGAATCTCGCCACTCTTGCCCCCTCGTGTTGCCTGTTTTGCCGTTGGCCGACCCTAGCGGATTTGCGGCGGGGGTTGAACTCCAATCTGGCCAAGTGCGCCCCCAGCCGATAGCAATGCGGGGAATGCCGCCCATCGGGGCGCAAGAGCCGGAAGATGCCCATGGGAGCCGCCTATTTCTATCAGCTGACCGAGACGCCGCTCGAGGCCTCGCTGCCGCAGCTTTTGGGACGCGCGCTGGGCGCGGGGTGGCGGATCGCGGTGCGGGGGCGCAGCGCGGAGTTTCTCGACCAGCTCGACCAAAGGCTCTGGCTCGGGCCGGAGGAGGGGTTTCTGCCGCATGGGATCGCCGGTGGCCTGCATGATGCGGAACAGCCGGTTCTGCTCACTTCGGGGGTCGAGACCCCCAACGGGGCCGTCTGCGTGATGGCGGTCGAGAGTGCGGATGTCAGCGCCGAGGAGGTCAAGGCGCTCGAGCGGGTCTGCGTGATCTTCGACGGGGCCGATCAGGCAGCGCTCGATCACGCGCGGGGCCAGTGGAAGGCCCTCACCGACGCAGGTTGCGAAGCGCAATACTGGGCGCAGGACGGTGGGCGCTGGGTCAAGAAGGCCGAGAAAGCAGCCTCTTAAGAGGCAAACCCGAAGGACCGCAGGCCATCGAGGATGAACTGAACAGCGAGGGCTGCGAGAAGCATCCCCAGAAGCCGTGTCACCACGTTGATCCCGACCTTGCCGAGTACGCGCTCGACGAAGGGGGCGATCAGGAAGGTTCCAAAGACCAGCACGAGGTTCGCGGCCATGACGCCACCGATGGCGGCGAATTCGGCGGCGCCTTCGGCTTGGCCGGCCAGAAGGATGATCGTGGTGATCGCGCCGGGGCCGACGATCAAGGGAATCGCCAAGGGGAAAACAGACGGATCATCGTGGTGCTCCTGCCCGCCCTCGTCGGCACTTTCCTTGCGGCGGGCCTGACGGCGCTGGAACAGCATATCGAGCGCGGTGAGAAACAAAAGGACGCCGCCCGCGATGCGGAAGGCGGGCATGGAAATGCCGATGAAGTTCAGCACAGCTTCGCCGAGGAACAGGAACACGACCATCAGCGCCCCCGCCGTCAGGCAGGCGCGCAGGCCGATGGCGCGGCGCTGGGCGGGGCTCATCCCTTGCGTGAGCGCAAGGAACAGCGGCGCCAGTCCCGGCGGGTCGATGATGATGAAGAGCGTGGTGAACGATGTGATGAGGGCGGGAAGTTCGGTCATCTGTCCATCAGGGTGTTTGCGTCAGCATAGCCACGGGTCGCAGGGCGGGGCTAGGAAAACTTAGCGGCTCTCGGCCTCTTCGAGCTTTTCGAGCGCCCCCATCCAGAGCGCTTCGGCCCGCTCGAGGCCGTCCATCACCTCGGCGTATTTGCGGTTCCATGTCTCCAACTCACCGATCCGCGCATCCTCATAAAGCGCGGGGTCCGCGAGTTTGGCTGCAAGTTTGTCGCGCATCTCGTTGATCTTGTTGACCCTTTCCTCGCACTTCCGAACTTCGGAGCGAAGGGCGAGAAGTTCATCGCGGGAGGGCTTCGGGGCCTTGGGCTTGGCGGCCTCGGTCTTGACGCTCGACTTGTCGGTGGCCAGAAGCATCCGCCGATAGTCCTCAAGGTCGCCCTCAAACGGGTTCACCTGCCCATCCTTCACCAGCCAGAGTCGGTCGGCCACGAGGCTCAGAAGATGCATATCGTGGCTCACGAGGATCACCGCGCCGGTATAGGCGGTGAGCGCCTCGACCAGCGCTTCGCGGCTTTCGATGTCGAGGTGGTTGGTCGGCTCGTCGAGGATCAGCATATGCGGCGCGTCGATGGTGGCGAGAAGGAGCGACAGCCGCGCCTTCTGCCCGCCCGAAAGCCGCCCGACCTCTGTCTCGGCCTGCGCGGCCTGAAGGCCAAAGCCCGAGAGCCGCGCCCGCCATTTGGCGGGGGCCTCATCGGGGCGGAGGCGGCGGAGGTGGTCGAGCGGGGTCTCCTCGATGCGTAACTCATCGACCTGATGCTGGGCGAAATAGCCCACGCGCAGCTTGCCCGCGCGGGTGATCTTGCCTTTCATCGCCGGCAGACGCTCGGCAAAGAGCTTCGACAGGGTCGACTTGCCCTCGCCGTTGCGCCCCAGAAGGGCGATGCGGTCGTCCTGGTCGATCCTGAGCGTCAGCCGATCGAGCACCATGCGCTCGCCATAGCCCACGGCCACGCCATCGGTCGCCAAAATCGGCGGGGAAAGCTCTTCCGGCTCGGGGAAGGAGAAGGCACGGAGCGCGGCCTCTTGCGGGGTCGAGATCAGTTTGATCTTGTCGATCATCTTCAGACGCGACTGGGCCTGCACGGCTTTCGAGGCCTTGTAGCGGAAGCGGTCGACGAAGCTTTGCAGATGCGCGATGCGGGCCTTGGCGCGGGTGTTCTCGGCCTCGGCCAGTGCGATCTTGGCGGCGCGGGCCTCGGCGAACTGGTCATAGGGCGTCTGATAGAAGGTCAGCTTGCGGTCTTCGAGGTGCAGGATTGAGCCCACCGCGCGGTTGAGAAGCCCGCGGTCGTGGCTGACGATCACCACCGTATGGGGATATTTTGCCAGATAGCTTTCAAGCCAGAGCGCGCCTTCGAGGTCGAGATAGTTGGTCGGTTCGTCGAGAAGCAGTAGGTCAGGTTCGGAAAACAGCACCGCCGCCAGCGCCACACGCATCCGCCAACCGCCGGAAAAGGCCGAGCAGGGCATAAGTTGCTCGTCGTCGGTAAACCCAAGGCCCTTGAGGATCGCCGCCGCCCGCGCCTCGGCCGACCAGGCGTCGATATCGGCAAGGCGGGTCTGGATGTCGGCGATGCGATGCGCGTCGGTGGCGTGTTCGGCTTCGGCCATGAGCGCTGCCCGCTCCACATCGGCCGCCAGAACCGTGTCTATGAGCGAGACCTCGTTGCCGGGAACCTCCTGGCTCACGCCGCCGATCTTCCAGCCGCGCGGCAGCTCGATCGAGCCGGTGTCGAGCGTCAGCTCGCCCCGGATGATGCGAAAGAGTGTGGTCTTGCCGGTGCCGTTGCGCCCGACAAGACCGACCTTGTGGCCTGTCGGGATTACCGCCGAGGTATGCTCGAGCAGCGGGCGGCCCTCGACCGAATAGGAAATGTCGTTGATGCGTAACATGAGCGGGGGATGCCCTAAGCGCGAGGGGCCGTCAATCGCGGCTTTTCATGCGCGACAGGCCGTGATAGGGCAGCGCCAATTTTCAACCATCGGGCCCGTTGGCCCAGACGAAAGAGGCATATCATGGCTATCGAACGCACCCTGTCGATCATCAAACCCGACGCCACCAACCGCAACCTGACCGGCAAGATCAACGCCAAGTTCGAAGATGCGGGTCTGCGCATCGTCGCCCAGAAGCGCATCAAGCTGTCGATGGAGCAGGCCGGCAAGTTCTACGAAGTCCATGCCGCCCGCCCGTTCTATGGCGAACTGTGCGAGTTCATGGCCTCGGCTCCGGTCGTCGTTCAGGTTCTCGAAGGCGAAGGCGCGATTGCCAAGAACCGCGAAGTGATGGGCGCCACCAACCCCAAAGACGCAGCCGCCGGCACCATCCGCGCCGAGTTTGCCCTGTCGGTCGGTGAGAACTCGGTCCACGGCTCGGACGCGCCGGAAACCGCCGCTCAGGAAATCGCCTTCTTCTTCTCGGGTCTCGAGCTAGTCGGCTAATCGCCGCGACACTCCTGAAAGGCATCAGCCCGCGCCCCTCAAAAGGCGCGGGTTATTCTTTCGCCGAGTGCCCACCCCGATCTGGTCGAGCGCCGCTTCGAGATCGCTCAGTCCCGGATCATGGGCCTCGGCCTTGATCTCGTCGAACCGTTTGCGGAGCGCGGCCTTCTCGGCCCCTTGGCAATCGTTCCACGGGCGCCCCTGCAGCCCCATCACGATCACATAATAGCCAATGAAATGCGGCCTGACGCCCACGCGCAAAAGCGCGGCATAGGCGGCATCAGCCCCCATCTCGCGAATCTCTTTCGCCGTGGTGATCCCCGCGCGGGCAAATTCGCGCGCGATGGCGGGGCCGAGGTTGGGGATCGAGGTGATGGGCGTGGACATGAGACTGAGCATAGGCAGGCTCATAAAAAAGGGCCAGTGGCGCTACCGGGGGAGGAATGAGCTGCCACTGGCCTGTCAGAGGCGCGGGCCCGGAGGGAGTAGCCTTGCCCGCGGTCGTATCTCGTCAGATCGACGCATAGTCCGAAAATACGGGGTGTGCGTCGTCATGGGTCTTGTCGTCGTCGAGGGGAGCCAAATCATCCCTCGGAAAATCATCTTGCGCCGCCGGCGCCTGTGGATCTGGATCCTGTGTCATGCCGACCTCGGCATCCTCTGCCACATCGCGTCTTATGCGCGTTATGTTTGAGGCTAGGTGCCAAAGCGGGCGCTTGAGCGGAGGAAATGTGGCATAAATGTAGCGCCGTCAGGCTTTGCCCGGGCCTTGACGATAGATCAGATAGGAATAGACCATCGGCACAAGCCCCGCGGCAAGAGCAGCCGCGACGATGACAAAGGCGTTGGCCCCCATGATGCCGCCTACGACCATAACAAGCCCCGCCGCCATGAAGAGCCATTTGCCCAAACGATGGGTGCGGGTCCAGTTGTCCTCATCGACAATTGTCCAGGGCGTGCGAATGCCGACATAGAAATTGCGGGGCAAGCGGTCGAGGAACCATCCCAGCACCGCCAACAACCCGCCGACGGCCATTGAGACCGCACTTCCCATCGCGATCGGAACGCCGAGAGCTGCGAGAAGAATGAGAAGGTTGAGAAGAGCGAACAGAGCAAAGACAGCAACCCGGATTCCGACGAAGCCACTGTTTGCGGCGTCAATTCCATAGCCTTTGGGCGAAAGCGCGGGTATCACCCGGAAAACCCCGTATAGCCCGAGCACGATGAGCGGCATCATAAAGGCGCCCCATGTTTTGCTCATGGTGCTGGCGACCTCTCCGGCCAGGTTCCAATGGCTTGGAATCTGGTCGGGCAGCCAGAGATAGACGGCGGCGGAAAACAGGAAAGAGCCAGCAATGAGCGCGAGGCTGATGGCATTGAGGCGACGTGTGTCCATTCTAGGCTCCAAGGCTTGGAAACAGTTGCATTCTCATACCTTAAGGTGGGGTTTTGAGCCTGATTTTTCAAGGCTGATCGGCTGTGGCGATTGGTGGACTTGTCACGCCGTTGGCGCTTTGCCTAGCCTGTCGGGGTCATCCCCGAGATGGCGGCATCGGAAAGGAAAACGCTATGCCGACGCAAGCAGATAACAGGTTCCTTCATTATGCGCCGCGGGTTATCGGCATTCTGGGCATTCTGTTTCTCAGCAGCTTTGCGCTCGAGGTTTTTGGTCAGGGCTACTCGGCTTCTGAGTTGGTTGTAGCCCTCTTCATGCATCTCATCCCGAGCCTTGTGCTGATCGCGGTCCTGATTCTGGCTTAGACCTATGAACGACTGGGCGGCGCCCTTTTTATCGCAGCGGCGATCGTGCCTTGGGCGGTGTTCCCCGACAACGGCCTGATCGCTAATCTGATCATCAGCGGCCCGTTTTTCATCGTGGGGCTGTTGTTCTGGATGAGCGGAAGCCGCAAGGCGCGATAATACTCTCTGGGCGGGCCGGATCAGCGCAAAGATCGGCTGCAATCTATACCCTTTCGCAATTGGTCGGGGTCAGTGCAGGGCTTGGGGGCAGCGGAGTTGCGGCTCCTCGTTCAGATCCCTTGGGCGGAGAGCGAGGCCGAGCTCCCGAGATCGAGATCGGCCCCTGTGGCTTTCGTCACGAGGCGGTCGTTGGCGGCAATCAATTTGGCCCGCAAAGACAGAGCGAGCGCCACTTCAATGATCCCGAAAAGCTCCGCTTGTTTGGTTTTGGCTTGATCCAGCCGACTACGCCTAATGCGCCAGACGCGCGAGGACGTGGCAAGCCTGACATCGGCGCTGGCCAGCTCGTCTCCCAAGAGCGACATTTCCCCGATGAAATGCCCTTCCGGGATTCGCGCTACCCGATGATCGGCGATCGAGACTATGGCCTCGCCCCGCGAGAGAAATACCAGATCATGCGGGCGCTCTCCTCGGGTTGTGAGCTGGGTTCCTGCCTTCAGCGTTTCCCAAGAACCCAAATTCAAAAGAGCCCGCCGAGACGAGGGGGTTCCGCCGGACAGCCAGCCTTCGATGAAGTCCTTCTCCTCCGTGCTAAAGCTGGCGCGGGCGTCTTTGCTCGCCAGCAAGACAAGCTGCGTGATGTTGACGATCAGAAGAAGGCTTTCCCAGAAAACCCCGACGGGGTCTGCCAGCCAGAATACGCTGTAGGAAATGCCGGTGAGGGCTGAGGCGATGAAGAAGGCGCGGAGCCAAAACATGCGTCGCATCAGCGAGGACAGGATCAGGAAGACATACGACGTATGCCCAATATACCCGTCGGTAAAAAAACCGAGCGCCGTGAAGCTTTCCATAAAGGTATCAACCAATCTGTTGAGAGTTCGGGAAACATAAAGGAGCCCATCGCGCCCGACAAGAAATTCGGCGGCCGGCTGGCCCGGCCAGAAGGCGGCGAAAAAAGAAGCAGCCATGCCACAGCCGGTGACGGGAGAATTCGGCTCGTCTACGAAAATCCATTGGGTTTGGAGGCGACACTCGCCATATAGAACCCATGGTCACCCGTCTGGTCAAATTCACATGGAATCACGTCAGGTATGTCCCTTTGTGGTCAGCCCTCGTGTCCTCGCATTGGCGCTCTTTTGAGCGCCGCTCCCGCGCACTTGGCACGGCGGTTGGTGGGCTACTTCGGTGGTATCCGATCGCCCAGCGGCGCGTCGACCGAGAGCTTTTGCGCGTCTATCCGGACTTGACGCGCAGCAGGCGTGCCAAGCTCAGGCGCGAGATCGGTCGCCATATGGGGCAGACCCTGTTCGAGATTTACCACTGCGCCGAGTTTCAGACCCGCCTCGACAGGTTTGAGGTCACAGGCCCGGGCCTTGCCGCGCTGGAAGAGGCGCGGGCTCAAGGCAAGGGAGCCATCATCGTTTCGGGCCATTTTGGCCAGTGGGAGGCCATTCGAGCCGTGCTTAAGGCAAGGGGGCTGGAAAGCGGAGCGGTCTACAAACCTCAGACCAATCCGCACTATCAGCGCAGGCTCTTGGCCGGCATAGAGGCGGGCGGCAAGCCGATCCTTGCGACCGGCAGGGTGGGGACGAAGGCGATGGTGCGGCATCTCTGTAGCGGCGGCATCATTTCGATCCTGCTGGACGAGAAATATGCCGAGGGTGTGCGGCTACCGTTTCTTGGTCTGCCGGCGATGACATCCATTTCCGCCGCGCAGCTCGCCCTAAAATATGGCCTGCCGATGGTTCCCGCCTACGGGACACGCCTCGGCGATGGCGGCCGCTTTGAGGTGGCCTTTGAGACGCCTATTCCCCACACCGACCCTGTGACCATGACCCGCGCATTCAACGACAGCCTGTCAGCCCGCATAGAGGCCGATCCGGCGCAGTGGTATTGGCTGCTGCGTCGATGGGATGGGGCCTAGTCCGCAGCCCCGTGCAGCTCCGCTTTCCGCGCTTTGCCCGATCGAGATCAAAGGCTTGAACCGACATATTCATGAATATGTCGAAGTAGCTCTACCTATTGGGATTTTTGGCTCCGGCGGTAGGGATCGACGAAATATAATAATTGTTTAAAGACAATGACATAGCTGGGTACAATTTGGTCTTTGTGTACCAAATGTGTACCAGTTTTGTGTACCAGAGCTTAGTCTCTCCTCATCTGCAGTTCATGAAAAATACGGCGGCATCCAGAAACCGGAAAATTTCCTAGCTGATATGACCAAGATCACGGCGGTCGACGACTAAGGCTATAAGGAATACTTTGACTCCGACACCTAGTCCCCCCAGTCAGACCATTTCGGCGTCTTGATCCTCAGCTGTCTTATTCAAGCTCGTACAGACCGTCACTGTCTTTCGTGCTGAGAACGTACTCAACGTAACCTTCCTCAAGGTTTTTCTTGGTAGCTATGTCCTTCACAGACCAACCCTTGCGCTTGAGGTAGATGAGGGCTTCTGGCTGGCTGCTGTCGGTGTACTCATAGACGATTTTGAACACTTCGTTGTGTAGTCGTTTGCACTCATTCAACTCCTTGACCATGGCTTGAGCCGCAACGGGATCATCGCAAGTCTTGAGTTGTGCAGTCAGGCCAATGATCCTGTCATACGCCTTGATCGGTTTCTTAGGCTTCATTTCCCGCTTGATCCGAAAGATCGTGTTTCTGCCAATACCCAACGCTTCCATCATTTTGTCAGGATGCACCCGACGATGTGCTAGCTCCCAGACCAGCTCGTAGTCGAATTTAGGCTTGCGTCCTTGGTAAGCCTCTGGGTCCTTCTCTTTCTTCTTCTTTATACCCTCGGCTTGCCTCGCTTTGATCAGGGTCCTCTCGAACTCACTGAAG
>JALRLK010000199.1 GCA_023254495.1 Marivivens sp.
CTGCGAGCAGGGGTGGCCGGCATCGACCTTGAAGCCTGCGCGCATCTTCTGGAAGGCCTCTTCTTCATCGGTGAAGAACGAGAATGACGGGTCAGAGCTATGAGCGTCGAGATAGGATTGATAGAAACCCGGATCGTCGTAACCGGCCCAGTCGAATACGACGAGATCGGAACCGTCCGCGTTGGCCATGCCCGCAAGCGATGTGCCAAGCAGGAGGGCTGATGCAAGTTTGAGTTTCATTAGAAGTCTCCCTGTTATTATTGGTTTCCCAAGCCATCTCGGTTTCAAAAACCGGTCCAGCAGAGTTCAAGCAAATTGGTACCCAATTTGAACATTTTTCGACCGAATTTCCTAGCAAATATGTGTGTTTACCGGCCAAAATGTGCGATTTTGCGCTGCTTTCCGGCGCCATGACGCGAAGTTGTGCGCTTTGGGCTCGCCCTGCCCCGAGCGGTCCATTCAGAAGACGGTGATCCGTAGCATCTCCAGCTCCCGCCAGTCGGTCGTCGGGATCACACTCGCGGGCAGGCGAACATCTTTGGTCCAGCCGAAAATACAAAGAAATGGCACCGGCCCGACCTTGGTCATGTGGGGTGTGTTGGGCGGATTCCAGACCGGATCGTGGGCGGGCTTGATTTTCAACCTATCGCCCGGGCCAAAGCGCCAGCCGTGCGGGCCGGTGAGCGGAGCATAGAGCTCGGGCGCCGGATGACGATGGTCGCGGTAGAGGAGGTCGGGGGCGATGAGGAAGAGACCTAGATCATAGTCCGGGGCAAAGACCGGTGCCTCGGGGCCGACCATTTCGGTATATGCGTGGCCGGCCAGGAAATCGGCGCCGATTTCGTCGGGCGGGTATTCGCCATAGGTGATCCATTCGAGATCGCCGGTCGAGGCGGCAATGGCAGTAGCCAGTTCTGGATGGGTGGCTTCGAGCGACGCCAGCGCCGAAGCGAGATGGGCAGAGACAACCGCGTTCGCGCCACCGACCGGTCGAGGAAGAGGGGCATTTTCTGCCGCAAGGGCAGGGGCAAGACCCGCGCGGACTTCGGCGATGCCAGGGCCGGTGAGGCCTGCGAGATACAGGTCACATTCAGCAAGCAAAGTCTTGAGACGAAGGCCCCGCGCAAGGTCGCCGCCGGCGGGTTCGGCAGGCAAGGGTAGCCCTGCCGCAGTCAAAAGCGGGGTAGGGTCTTCATGGTCGAGAAGCGAACAAATTCTATATATTTCAAGCGCTTCATCGCTGATCTGTCCTGCCTCGAAGAGGGCCATCGCGGCGGCATAGCGTTGCCGACCCGACCCCGAAAGCCCGAGAGGTGTCAGGAGGTTTTGTCGGGCCAAGATCAAACCGGCAGGCTCGCGGGTCATTTCGGCTTGTCACCCCTCAGACGGCCATTCTCGGCCGCGACCGATCCTTCGGGCGGCGCCTCTTGCAGGGTCATCACCGGCAAAACCTCGCGCAGCTCGTCGTGATGGCAGCGGACCCCGTATTCGAGGTCGGAGAGGTGGAAGGCGTCGAAGGCGTCGGACGCCATCGACTCGTTCGACCAGATCGACAACTGCTGATCCTCTTCCGAGGTTTCGCGGTCGATCCGATAGGCCAGATAACGCGCGATCCGCATCCGGCGGGTCTCGTCGGGGCGGCGGTATGTGCGGCCGGTGAGGGCCGTGGTGCCGGTATCGAGCGGGATCTCCTGATAGTATTGGATTGTTTCCGGCGTGAAGGCGAATACGGCGTTGGGGAAGAGGCCGTAATAGGTCCAGCTGTTTTTCAGATGCGGCGGCAGCCAGTCCTGCGGCTCGTGGTGCTTGAGGTATTCCTTCACCGACCAGCGCCGCGCCGGCGCATCGCCAAACTCGCCGTGCGAGATGTTGAGGCCGCCCGCGAGTTGCAGGTCGCGATAGGTGCGGCCGTAGAGATCCTGAAGCGCAGGGTGGGCCATGGCGACGTGATAGCCTTCGTTGTCCACGTCGCGGACCGATTTCCAATTCACCGACAGTTCGGTGGCGCCGCTCCAGCCCGACGCAGGCAGGATTTCTTCTGCCCGATAGGCGGCGAAATCGGCGTCATAGGGGGCGAAAAGCTCGGCCAGATCGGGCTGGGGCCCCGGTTTGAAGCGGATCAGAAGGAACCCGTGAAAGCTCTGCAGTTCAATGGGTTTGAGGCCAAACTCCGAGCGATCCATGTCGTCATCAAAGCTCTCCGGGCGGGATGGCCCTCGCAGGCTCCCGTCGAGGTTATAGACCCAGCCGTGGAACGGACAAACGAGCGCGCCTTTGCAGTGCCCCTGCGCCCCGTCGACCACCCGCGCGCCGCGGTGGCGGCAGAGGTTGTGAAAAGCCCGCACGATCCCGTCGCGGCCCCGCATGACCAGCGCTCTTTCTCCGAGCATATCGAAGTTCAGCCAGTCGCCGGGGGCGGGGATGTCGCTCTCATGCCCGACGATCTGCCAATGGGTGAGGAACAGCTCACTGCGTTCGAGCTCGAACAGCTCGGGCGAATGATAGGTCCAGCTCGGAAGGCCGCGGCGATCCCAGCGGTTGGGGATGGGCAGGGTCGGGTAGGGGAGCTTGGTCATCTTAATTGTCCTTCAGCCTGTCGAGTACCCAGCCGTGAAAACGGTGAATGTCGAACTCCTGCGGCATCAATCGGCCCGAGCCATAGCGCGGCGACTTCAGGCCGCGCTGGTTCATCTCGGCGGCCTCGGCGTCTTGGTCGAGCACAATTGTCGCGAAGGCCGCGACCTTTGCGGGGTCAAACCCCTCTTGAGCAAGCGTCGCCGGGGAAAAGAGCCACTCGGCTGTGAGGCGGGTGGTCTCGGGGCCGGTCGGCACGAGCGAGACGATGCGGGCATAGTCCAGATGGGCGACGATGAAAGCCGTTGGATAGATGGTGACGAAATTGGCGGCGGTCTTGCGCTCGGTCTCGGTCAGGTTTGGGAAGGTCGGCCCGCAGGGCTGGCCGTCGAGCGTCCATGTCACCGCGCCCTCCTTGAGGGCGTGGCCGGTCGGGGCGCCCGGCGTCCAGCCGGGGCGCTCGGGCTCGGACATGATCCCCTCGCGGTAAACCGGCACCAGATCCGATAGTTCGGGGTGAATACCGGGGCAGTGCAGGCACTCGTTGTAATTCTCCCAAAAGACCTTCCAGTTGCAGGCAAGATCGCGCACCACGCGATGGCCTGTGACGAGATCGGCCATCGGCCAGTTGTCATAGGCGGCAAGGCCGAGGTCTGGCGCAAACGGCGTAGGGCTTTCCGCGATGTTCAGGAAAATGAAGCCGTTCCATTGGGTTACGGCGACCGGATAGAGGCCGTTGTCGGCTTTGATGAAATCTTCGGTCGGCGTGGCGTGGGCGGTGGAAAGAAGCCGCCCGTCGGCGGCGGCATAGGACCAGGCGTGATAGGGGCAACGGATCGTTTTGCCCAAGGGCTGTTCGGCGCGGCAGAGCTCGGAGCCACGATGGCGGCAAGTGTTGTGGTAGGCCGTCACATCGCCCTCGGGCGAACGGCAGAGGATCACTCCCGCGCCGCCCACAGTTAGGGGGCGCATCTTGCCCTTCGGCAGATCGTTGAGGCGGCCAGCATAGACCCATTCGCGATGCCAGATCCCGCGTTGTTCGCGCGCGTACCAACCGGCATCGTAATAGGCCGCCGCCGGAAGGGTGGCTGGGCAATGGTCGAGCAACGGCGAATGTTCGGCGGTCATCTCTGACCTCACTGGGCTTAAACGAATGTTGGGTCCAGTCTGCAGTTTTTGTACTCATTTGCCAATCAAAATAAAGGGTTGGTGGGCCTAGCCCGTGCCACCTGTGCCCTGGCTAATCTCTGAAGCCGCCGTGGTCGCGCGTGTGCCCTCAAGCGGGGCCTTGCGACACGATCGGCGCTCTAGTCGCCCTCGTTCCGGCGCTGGCGCCAGATGACGATCGCTCCCCCGACGACGATGAAGATCACGCCGGGGAAGAGGGCGTCGATGGGGGCTTCCCCGAAAAAGACCCAACCGAAAACAAACGCCGTCAGGATTGCGAAATAACCGAAGGGCGCGATGCTGGCGGGGCTTGCGTTGCGATAGGCGAGCATCAGGAACAAGACTGCGACCCCGCCCGAGAGCGACATGGTCAGGATCATCAGCCCCTCATTCAGAGAGGCGATGGGCTGAAACCCACCCGTCGCCAGAACCAGCGCGATCGACGCGATGGCAGAGGCAACAGCCCCCCAGACATAGATCAGCGCGGTCGAGATTCTGCGGTCGAACAACTGCACCAGAACCGTCGAGCTTGAATAGCCAAGCGCCGCCGCCACCGGCAGAAGGCTGGCCCATTGGAATTCGACCGATCCGGGCCGCACGATCATCAACGCCCCGATCATCCCCATCCCCAACGCCGCCCAGCGCCAAGGGCCGACCCTTTCGCGCAGGATGAGGATCGAAAAGAGCACGATGAAAAGGCCGTTGGTCTGCTCGAGGGCCGAGACTGTGGCCAGCTCGATAAAGCCAAGCGAGGTGTAGAGACAGAGCTGCGCCCCCGCGACAAGAACGCCGCGGAAGAGCGCGAGTTTCCATTGGTCGAGCCAGAGCTTTTCGAGCGTCACCTCGCGGCGATAAAACATGACCGCAAGCGACGGGATGATGCCGAATACGTTGCGATAGGCCGAAAGCTCGACTGCGGGGCGCGTCTGCACCAGAACGCGCACCTGCACCGACATCAGGTCAAAGAAGATCAGCGACAGGAAGAGAAAGCCGAGAGCCTTTGCAAAACCGGATCTGTCGTAGACGTGCGCTGCCATACCGGCCTCCCAGCGCTGACCCTAGGCGGCTTTTGGTCGGCTGCGAAGAGGTTATGGCATTGTCAGGCTGGACGGCGGCAGCGGATTGCAGTCTCTTTGCTGCAAAAGGATGTATCATGGCACAGGTTTCCCTCTCCGATCTCATTTCCCAAGCCCGCGGCGATACGCCTGCCGATCTCGTCCTGCGTGGCGGGCAGGTGTTTGATGTGGTCACGGGCGACATGATCCCCGGCGATGTGGCGATCTGCGGCGATACCATTGCGGGGATCGGCGGCGCCTATGAGGGGCGCGAGGTGGTCGGTGTGACGGGGCTAACGCTGGTGCCCGGTTTCATCGACACGCATCTGCACATCGAAAGCAGCCTCATCACGCCCCAGGAGTTCGACCGCTGCGTTACCCCGCGCGGGATCACCACGGTGATTTGTGATCCGCACGAGATCGCCAATGTCCTCGGTGTGCCGGGGATCGAATATTTCCTCGCCTCCGCCACCGAGACCCTCCTCGATATCCGCGTGCAGCTTTCCTCCTGCGTGCCCTCGACCGAAATGGAAACCACAGGCGCGCGGATCGACGCCGAGGGCCTCGCGCCGCTGATGGGCCATCCCAAGGTCGCGGGGCTGGCGGAGTTCATGAACTATCCCGGCGTCATCCATCGCGACCCGGCCGCCCTCGCCAAGCTCGAGCTTTTCCGGGGCAAGCATATCGACGGGCATTCGCCGCTCCTCTCGGGGCAAGATCTCAACGCCTATATCTCGGGCGGCATCCGCACCGAACATGAGGCGACCCACGAGGCCGAGGCGCGGGAGAAGCTGCAAAAGGGGATGCGCGTGCTGATCCGCGAGGGGTCGGTCTCGAAGGATCTCGACGCGCTCCTGCCTCTCCTGACCGAGCGGACCTCGGCCTATATGTGCCTCTGCACTGACGACCGGAACCCGCTCGATATCGCCGAGCATGGCCATCTCGACTATATGATCCGCCACGCCATCGCCAAGGGCACCTCGCCGCTCGCCGTCTATCGCGCCGCGAGCCTGTCGGCGGCCGAGGCCTTCGGCTTCAAGGATCGCGGCCAGATCGCGCCGGGCAAGCGGGCGGATATAGTGGCGCTTGGCAGCCTTGAGGCTTGTGACGCGCGGTCGGTCTGGGTCGCGGGGCAACGAGTGACTGACGCCGCCTTCGCCGCCCGCAAGATCACGCCGCCCATAGGCCGCCATTCGGTCAAGGCGCCAACCGTGACGGCGCGGCACTTCCGCACCGCGTCAAACCGCAGCGACACCGATGTGATCGGCATTCTGCCCGGCAAGATCATCACCGAGCACATGCATTTCGATATCCCCGTGGTCGACGGCGACAAGCGGCCCGACCTCGCCCGCGATCTCGTCAAGATTGCCGTGGTCGAGCGGCACGGCAAGAACGGCAACGTGGCGACAGGCTTTGCCAAAGGCTTTGGCCTCAAGCGCGGGGCCATTGCTTCGACCGTCTGCCACGATCACCACAACATCGCCGTTGTGGGCGCCGACTATGACGACATGGCGCTGGCCGCGAACCGCTTGGGCGAGATCGAAGGCGGCTTTGTCGTGGTCGAGGGGGGCAAGGTCTTGGCCGAGATCGCCTTGCCGGTGGCGGGGCTGATGAGCCTCATGACCTTTGAAGAGGTGCACGGGGCGCTCGTCAAGCTCCGCGCCGCGGCGCGGAGCCTCGATGTGACGCTCGAAGAGCCCTTCCTTCAGCTCGCCTTCCTCGCCCTGCCGGTGATCCCGATGCTTAAGATCACCGACCGGGGCTTGGTAGACGTGATGAAGTTCGAGATCATCGGCTGATCACTCGGCCGCCGCGGCGTCTTTCTTCGTGAGGTTGCGCCAAGCGTCGTATTGCGAGAGAAACACCTCGCCGCTCAGCTCCTCAAGGAGATACGAGCGCTTGAGGCGGTCCATCACCGGGCCTTTGACCTCGGACATATGCAGGCGGATGCCGGTATCTTTCAGGCGCGAGTTGATGGCCTCAAGGCTTTCCAGCGCGCTGAGGTCAACCTCGTTCACGGCCGGGAACATCAGAACCACGTTCTTGATCTCGCTATGGCCCATAACCCGCTTGTAGATGAAATCCTCAAGGAAGCGGGCATTGGCGAAATAGAGGCTCTGGTCGACGCGGATCGAGAGGAGCGAAGGTTCAGTTTGGACCGAGTGGTGCAGGATGTTTCGGAAGTGCTCGGAGCCCTCGACAAGGCCCACCTCGGCAATATGCGGGCGGGTGGTTTTGTAGATATGCAGGATGAGCGACAGGAGAACGCCTGCCGAGACACCGGTTTCGACACCGAGAGCCAGCGTCAGAAGGATCGTCGCGGCGACGGCGATGAAATCGTCCTTCGAGTAGATCCAGCTGCGCTTGAGGATCGAGAAATCCACGAGGCTGAGGACCGCCACGATGATGGTCGCGGCGAGGGTGGCCTTGGGCAGGAAGAAGACGAGCGGGGTCAGAGCCACGGCGGCGATGGCAAGGCCGACCGCGGTGAAGGAGCCTGCGGCAGGGGTCTCGGCGCCCGCGTCAAAGTTGACGACCGAGCGGGCGAAGCCGCCGGTGACCGGATAGCCGCCGGTGAAGGCCGCGCCGAGGTTGGCCGCGCCTAGGCCGATCAGCTCCTGGTCGGGGTCGATCCGCTGGCGCTTCTTGGCGGCAAGCGTCTGGACGACCGAGATCGATTCCACGAAACCGATGACCGAGATGAGAAGCGCCGGGATCACAAGTTGCATCACCAGCGAGGGCGAGAAGTCGGGGAGGGTGAAGGGCGGCAGGCTCTGCGGCACATCGCCCACGATCTTCACGCCCTTGTCGGCAAGGCCGAAGGCCCAGACGGCGAGGGTAGTCACGACGACCGCGGCAACCGGGCCCGCTTTGGTCAGCACATCCGCAAGACGCGGGCCGACGCCCTTGGAGCGCAGGAGCGGCTTGAGCCCCTTGCGAACCCAGAAGAGGAAGGCTGTGGCCGGAACCCCGATCGCCACCGTGATCCAGTTGGTCGACCCAAGCCCGTGCACCAGAGAGCCGAGGATATCGGGCAGGGTATGCCCCTCGGTCTTGACGCCGAGGATATGGCCGATCTGGCTCGAGGCGATGAGGATGCCCGAGGCGGTGATGAAGCCCGCGATCACAGGGTGCGAGAGAAAATTCGCGACAAAGCCAAGCCGCAAAACACCCATCGTCAAAAGCATGGCGCCGGAGAGGAAGGCGAGCGTCAGTGCGGCGGCGGCATAGCCCATCGTGCCCGTCTCGGCCACATTGCCGATGGCCGCGGCGGTCATCAGCGAGACAACGGCCACAGGGCCCACGGCCAGCGCTCGGCTCGTGCCGAAAATGGCATAGAAGATGATCGGGACGATCGAGGCATAGATGCCCGCTTCGGGTGGCAGGCCCGCGAGTAGGGCATAGGCCAGCGACTGCGGTACCAGCATGATCGTGACGATCACAGCGGCGATCAGGTCGTTGGACAGGGCATTGCTATTATAGCTGCGCCCCCAGTCGAGAACGGGGATGTAGCGGGAAAGAGAGCGCATCGTCATGGTAGGGCCTGCCTTTTGGCTTGCGTAAAGGCGTCTGCGGCCCCGAAAAGGGGCCGCAGGTTCGGGGGGTGATCTGGGTCTAGCGCTGCGCGGCCAAGGCCTCGATCCGGCCTGTCAGGGCCGAGAGGTCATAGCCTGCGCTGGCGGCGGTGCCGAGGATCTCGACCGTGGGGGCGGAGCCGGCTTGCGCGAGGCACCAGAGCGTCGTCGATCGGGTGCCGGTGCGGCAGAAGGCCAGAACCGGCGCGGGAAGCTCTTCAAGGAGCCTGCCGAAAGTCTCGGCATCGGCGTCGCTCAGCTGGCCCGGAACGATCGGCAGGTTGTGGCAGGCGATGCCCACCGCCGCCGCCGCTTCGGCGATTGCGGCAAAGCTCGGCTGGTCGGTCGCCTCACCGTCGGGGCGGTTGCAGATGATCGAGAGGTATCCCGCCTCCGCAATCCCCGCCACATCGGCGGGGCTGATTTGCGGGGCGACGGAGAGGCCTTCAGTCAGGGTCTTCATGCTGACTGTTCCTCAGAGGCCGTTGACCGGAACCTTGAGCATCGGCCGGCCGCTCGCGTCGGTCGGGATCTCGCCAGCGCGCATATTGACCTGCAGCGAGGGGATGATGAGCTTCGGCACGGCAAGCTGGGCATCGCGTTCGGTGCGGAACTTGATGAACTCGTCGCGCGACTTGCCGGCGCCGACGTGAATGTTGTGCGCCTTTTCATCGGCAACCGTGGTTTCCCACTGAATATCGCGGCCGTTCGGGCCGTAGTCGTGGCACATGAAGAGGCGGGTCGCTTCGGGCAGGGCCAGAACCTTCTGGATCGAGTCGTAGAGCGTGCCTGCGTCGCCACCCGGGAAGTCGGCGCGGGCCGAGCCGCCATCGGGCATGAAGAGAGTGTCGCCCACGAAGGCGGCATCGCCGACGATGTGGGTCATACAGGCCGGGGTGTGGCCGGGGGTGTGGATCGCGCGGACCTTCATGGTGCCGATCTCGTATTCGTCACCGTCTTTGAAGAGGCGGTCGAACTGGCTGCCGTCGCGCTGGAAGTCGGTGCCTTCGTTGAAGATCTTGCCGAAGACGTCCTGAACGACCTTGATGTTCTCGCCGACGCCGATTTTGCCGCCGAGCTTTTCCTGAATGTAGGGCGCGGCAGAGAGGTGGTCGGCGTGGATGTGGGTCTCGATCAGCCACTCTAGCTTGAGGCCGCGCTCCTGAATGAAGGCGACGATCTCGTCGGCGTGCTCATAGGTGATGCGGCCGGCGAAATAGTCGATGTCCATGACCGAATCGACCACGGCGCAAGACTCGGAGTTGGGATCCTTGACGACATAGCTGATGGTGTTGGTCGCCGGATCGAAAAAGGCAGTGACGTCAGGCTTGACGCTGAAGTTGGTGGTCTCTGTGGTCATGGGTCTCTCCAGTCTTGAACGGGGCTAGCGGCGGAGCCTTTACCGGGCAACCGGTCGGGTTTCGTCGACTCTCTCCTAATACATTTCGAATTTAGAATGTATATGCGAATGCCGCTCGCGCTTGTCAACTTATATTCAAGAAAAAAATTGAATGAAAGTCAGGTAATCACATCCGGGCTTGTCCTGCCGGTGAGTGCTGTAAGCCTGGAAAGCTCTCTTGCGGCTTGTGCGACGGGCTTCAGAACATCGGCGGGATCCAGGGCAAGATGGTCGGGATCGGTGCGCAGCGCCTCGAGATAGATGCGGATCTTGGCCCCGTCCGTGCCGGTGCCGGAAATGCGGAAAACCACCCGCTGTCCGCCATCAAATCCGATCCGAAGGCCCTGACCGGTCGAAATTGAGCCATCGACCGGATCCTCATATCCAAAATCGTCGGCCGAGCTGACAGTGAGCCCGGCAACCGTCCGTCCCACCAACGTGGGCAGCGCGGCCCGCAAATTTTCGATCACCGCATCGGCGTCGCCCTTGGCGATCCCCTCATAGTCGTGGCGGGAATAGTAGTTGCGACCGTATCGTGCCCAATGATCCCGCATCAGCTCGTCAACCGACTTGCCCGAGGCGGCCAGAATGTTCAGCCACAGCAGAACGGCCCAGAGCCCGTCCTTCTCGCGCACATGGTCGGATCCGGTTCCGGCGCTTTCCTCGCCACAGATCGTGGCGCGGCCCGCATCGAGAAGGTTGCCAAAAAACCTCCAGCCCGTGGGCGTCTCGTAGGCAGGGATGCCGAGCGAGGCGGCCACGCGATCGACCGCGGCGGAGGTCGGCATCGAGCGCGCGACACCCCTGAGGCCCTTGGCATAGGCGGGGGCAAGATGCGCCTGCGCGGCCAGAAGGGCGAGGCGGTCGGAGGGCGTCACATAACAGCCGCGCCCGACGATCATGTTGCGGTCGCCATCGCCATCGCTTGTCGCGCCGAAATCGGGTGCTTCGGGCCCCATCATCAGGTCCATAAAGCCCTTGGCCCAGATCGGATTGGGATCGGGGTGGCCGCCGCCGAAATCGGGCAGGGGAACCGCATTGACGACCGTTCCTTGCGGTGCGCCCAGCGCGCCCTCGAGGATCGCTTTGGCCCGGCAGGCGGAGGCGCCAACTGGCCCGTTCTAAGCCCCGGTTCGGTTTTTGCGATCCTGATCTGGTTTGGTGCCTCGCAGGGGCTGGCTGTCTATCTGACCAACTTCGCCTCCTAAAATCAGGTTTACGGATCGATCGGTGCGGTCGTGGCGCTTTTGATGTGGTTCTATATAACCGCCTATCTGGTGTTGCTGGGTGCCGCGCTCGATGTCGCCCTCGACAGATCGGGAGGCGGGCAGGAAACGGATTAGCCGGGTGCCCTTGAAGCCCCCGCCGCGGGCCACTAAGACTCGGTCAAGACATTCCGTATTACTGACGTGCGCGTCCCGTTTCAGAAGGCTGACCCGATGAAAGACCCGATCGAAACCTACATGAACCTCGTCCCCATGGTTGTTGAGCAAACAGCCCGCGGCGAGCGTGCCTACGACATCTTCTCGCGCCTTCTCAAAGAGCGCATCATTTTCGTCTCGGGCCCCGTTCACGACGGCATGAGCCAGCTCATCGTCGCGCAGCTTCTGCACCTCGAGGCCGAGAACCCCAAGAAAGAAATCTCGATGTATATCAACAGCCCCGGCGGTGTCGTCACCTCGGGCCTGTCGATCTACGACACGATGCAATACATCCGCCCCAAGGTTTCGACCCTCTGCGTAGGCCAGGCCGCCTCGATGGGCTCGCTTCTTTTGACCGCCGGCGAGCCGGGAATGCGCTTTTCGCTGCCCAACAGCCGGATCATGGTCCACCAGCCCTCGGGCGGCTATCAGGGCCAGGCGACGGACATCATGATCCACGCGCAGGAAACCCAGAAGCTCAAGAACCGTTTGAACGAAATTTACGTCACCCATACCGGCCAAAAGCTCAAGGCGGTCGAGGCTGCGCTCGAGCGCGACAACTTCATGTCGCCCGAAGAGGCCAAGGACTGGGGCCTTATTGATGAAATCCTGACCCGACGCCCCGCGGCAGCGGAATAACCGGGCCAAATCACTCGCGGCGTTTTTGCCGTTGTGGACCTTTTCACCCTGTCCTAGTCTTTATGACCATGGGTAGGGTGAGCGACCAGCAAACGGCATAACGCCGAGAGGAATAGCATGGCGAATTCGACAAGCGGCGACAGCAAGAACACGCTCTACTGCAGCTTCTGCGGCAAGAGCCAGCACGAGGTGCGCAAGCTCATCGCCGGGCCGACCGTGTTCATCTGTGACGAATGCGTCGAGCTGTGCATGGACATCATCCGCGAGGAGACGAAATCGACCGGCCTCAAATCCGGCGAAGGCGTTCCGACCCCGCGCGAGATCTGCGGCGTGCTCGATGACTATGTGATCGGTCAGGAACACGCCAAGCGCGTCCTCTCGGTGGCGGTCCACAACCACTACAAGCGCCTCAATCATTCGGCCAAGGCTGCCGATATCGAGTTGGCGAAATCCAACATCCTGCTGATCGGACCGACCGGTTGCGGCAAGACCCTGCTCGCGCAAACCCTGGCCCGCATTCTCGACGTCCCCTTCACCATGGCCGATGCGACCACGCTGACCGAGGCGGGCTATGTGGGCGAGGATGTCGAGAACATCATCCTCAAACTGTTGCAGGCCTCCGAATACAACGTCGAACGCGCCCAGCGCGGCATCGTCTATATCGACGAGGTCGACAAGATCACCCGCAAGTCCGACAACCCCTCGAGTACCCGCGATGTTTCGGGCGAGGGCGTGCAACAGGCGAGATTGGAGACGGGAATAATAATTCAAGCTCGAATGACGAGCCAGAGGTTCCCGGGGAAAACAACAGCATTACTTGATGGAAAATCTGTTATAACTCGTGTTGTGGAAAGATGTTTATCA
>JALRLK010000115.1 GCA_023254495.1 Marivivens sp.
CAGAAGATCGGACGGGGCGCAGGGCTTTTCGAGGAAGGAATGGGCGCCCGCATCCATCGCCTTAACCGCCATCGGGATATCGCCTTCACCGGTCAGAAGGATCACGGGCAGCTCGGGATCGGCTGCGCGGGCATAGTCCAGAAGGTGGAACCCGTCCCGCCCCGGCATCCGGATATCGGTGACAATCACACCGTCGAATTCTCGGGTGATCAAATCCTTGGCGGCGACAAAAGAGCCTGCGAGGAACGGCTCAAGGTCTGCCAGCTCGAGCATCTGCCCGAGCGCCTCGCGGACCTCGATATCGTCATCGACGAGCAGAACCCGCTTGGTCATGCTGCTTGTGCTCCTTCGACGGCGGCAAGTTCCACGGTAAAGATCGCGCCTTTTTCTGCGTGGTTCCGGCCGCGAATTTGTCCGCCGAAACTCTGCACAAGACCATAGGAAATAGAAAGGCCAAGGCCCATTCCTTCGGCCGAGCCGATCTCTTTGGTGGTATAGAAAGGGTCGAATATCCGCTCAGGCTCGGCGATGCCGGGCCCGGTATCACGCACCGCAAGAAAGACCCTCGGCCCCTTGCGCTCAAGCGTGATTTCGATGCGCCGGTCCTCGGTCTCTTCCATGGCATCGACCGCATTCGAGATGAGGTTCAAAGCCACCTGCTGGAGCCGCACCTCGCCACCCCGCACCATCACCGCAGAGGGTGGTGCGGCCCAGTCGAGGCTGACGCACGCGTGCCTGATCTTCGAGGTGCCCATTTCGATCGCGGCATCGACCACAGCGACCAGATCGACATCCGACAGGGGCTCGTTCTCCTGTTTGGCGAAGGCGCGCAGGTTCTTGATGATCCGGCCCATACGGCGGGCCAACTCGGAGATGCGGGACAGGTTTTGCGCCGCGACCTCTGGCTTGCCGCGATCGAGGAAGGCCTCGGCATTCTCGGCGAAGGACCGGATCGCCATAAGCGGCTGGTTCAATTCGTGGCTGATACCCGCCGACATCTGGCCCAGCGCCGAAAGTTTGCCCGCCTGCACCAGATCGGCTTGGGCCTTCTTCAGACGCGCTTCGGCATCGGTGCGCTCTGCCACTTCGTGACGCAGATCGAGGTTGGCGCGTTCGAGTTCTTCTGTACGCCGCGCCACGCGGGCTTCGAGTTCGAGATTGATCTTGGCAAGGCTCCGCCGCCGCTCTGCGAAAAGAAAGAGGAGCGCGCCGAACGCAAGGCAGAGGGCGACGGTCGCCGCCGATTGCAGGAGGGCCAGCTGTCGGGCCGGTGCAACATCGAGAAGCGCCTCGCCCCGCAGCCCGATCACCGGCAGGTTTTGCTCCAGATGCAGGGCGCTGGATGGAAGATAGCGCCCGCCGTCAACCTCCCAGAGGGTCAGACCATCGCGCACCGTTTCGTGATAGCTGACGAAGGGGGCAAGCTGTCCGCCGTCGGCTCCGGTGCGCGTGCTGAACACAAGTTCTGAGCGGTTCGAGACAAAGACAACACCCCGCTCGTCGGTAAAGAACACCGCCGGACGATCCCCACGCAGCGCTGCCTCGACCTCTTCGACGTCGGCCATGACGATGACCGCTCCTACCACCGGGCCTTCGGGTGCAAAGACCGGGGCGGCGAAGGTAAAGGCGCGGCGGCGGAAGGCCTCGCTATAGAGGTGTTCGACACCGAGCGCCCCGTCCATCGCCCTTTCGAAATCCGCCTGCCCCCTGTGGCTTCCCCCGACAACCGCCTGCGCCCGCGCCAGATCGCGCCCCGAGGGATCGGCCACGGCAATATCGAGCGCGCCGGTCTTGTCGGCCACTTCAAGAAGCAGCTTTGCCGCCTCGCCGCTTTCTAGTTCGCCGGTCAGGAGCTCGGCGACAGCGGGGTGATCGGCCATCAGCACCGCCAGCTCGCGATAGCGCTGAAGTTCGCTGGTCAGCTGGTCGGCCGCCAGCGCAAGGTCGGACCGGCCCCGGCTTTCAAGCTGCCCGAGCGCCGCCCCATAGCCATACCACCAGACCCCGCCCGCCAAGAGAGCGACGGCGAGGATATAGCCGGCAAATCCGGCGATCAGTCCGGGGGCAATGCGTTTCATGGCCCGACTTTGCCCCGCTCCGGCAGCGAAGGCCAGTTGCAATCGTGACCGGCGGACGGCAATGCTTGGCCCATGCTTCGCCTCAGCCAATCCCCGACCGATCCTGCCTTTGTGCAGAACCCCTACCCTTTCTATGACCGCGCCCGTGCGGGCGGGGATCTCTTTTTCTGGGAGGATTACGGGCAGGTCTGCGCGGTTTCGCATCAGGCGGTCTCTGCGCTCTTGCGCGACCGGCGCATGGGCCGCGAGATTCCGCCCGAGTGCCAGCCTGTCATCCCCGAGCGCCTCAAGCCCTTTTATGACATCGAGGCCCATTCGATGCTCGAGCTGGAGCCGCCGACGCACACGCGCCTCAGGAGCCTCGTCCTGCGCGCCTTTACCAGCCGCCGCATTGCCGGCCTCGGCCCCGAAATCACCCAGCTTGCCCATGAGTTGATAAACAAGTTCCCTACCTCTGGCCCCTTTGACCTTCTCGACGCTTTCGCGCGTCCGATCCCGATTCTCGTCATTTGCCGCCTTCTTGGCGTCCCCGCCGATCGCGCAGACGATCTGCTGGCATGGTCCAACGCCATGGTGTCGATGTATCAGGCCCGCCGCACACGCGAGATCGAGGATCAGGCGGTCACTGCGACCGAGGCCTTCCGCGCCTATATCCTCGAGGTCATCGCCCAGAAGCGCCGCGCCCCGGCCGACGATCTTCTAAGCCAGCTCATCGCTGCCGAGGAGGATGGGACAAAGCTCTCGACCGATGAGCTCATAACCACTTCGATCCTCCTTTTGAACGCAGGACACGAAGCCACGGTTCACACCATGGGCAACGGCATCAAGACCATGCTCGAAACCGGCGAGCGGGATATCCACGAAACCTCGATCGAAGAAGTCCTCCGCTATGACCCGCCGCTGCATATGTTCACGCGCTGGGTCTATGAGGAGGTGACGCTCTTCGGCCATACCTTCAAACGGGGCGATCAGGTGGCGCTTCTGCTCGCGGGGGCGAATCGCGATCCCTCGCCTTACCCGAGGCCCGACCTCTTCTCGCCAAACCGCGTTGGCCCCGCCAATGTCTCGTTCGGCGGCGGCATCCACTTCTGCGTGGGTGCGCCCTTGGCGCGGCTGGAGCTTCTGCTGGCCACGGGCGCCCTCTTCGAACGCTGCCCAAGCCTGCGTCTGGCCGAACCGCCGGAATATGCCAACGTCTATCATTTCCACGGGCTGAAGCGGCTGATGGTGCGGATCGACTGATTTACCCTCGCGGGCGGAGGCGATTGCCGCTATGGCAGACCCATGAGCGCGCCCTTTGAAATCCTCTTGGTCACGGCCCCCGGCCTAGAAGCCCCTCTTGCCGATGAGGCGAAGGCGCTTGGACTTTCCGTCACCGGCACCCTTCCGGGCGGCGTGACTGTCACGGGCGGCTGGCCCGAAGTCTGGCGGGCAAACTATTCCTTGCGTGGGGCTGCGCGGGTGCTGGTGCGGATCGGCTCGTTTAGGGCGTTTCATCTGGCCCAGCTCGACAAGCGCTCGCGCAAGTTTCCGTGGGGCGAGGTCTTGCGCCCCGATGTGCCGGTGCGGATCGAGGTGACGACCAAGGCCTCGAAGATCTATCACGCCAAGGCCGCGGCCCAGCGCGTTGAAAAGGCCATCACAGAGGAGCTTGGCGCACCTATTTCGCCCGAGGCCGAGATCGCAATCAAGCTGCGGATCGACGACAACCTCTGCGAATTCAGCGTCGATTCCACGGGCGAAGCGCTGCACAAGCGCGGCCACAAGGAAGCGGTGGGCAAAGCGCCGATGCGGGAAAACCTCGCCGCCATGTTCCTGCGCCAGTGCGGCTATCGGGGCGCCGAACCCGTCGTCGATCCCATGTGCGGCTCGGGCACCTTTGTCATCGAAGCCGCCGAAATCGCCGCGGGCCTCGCCCCCGGCCGTTCACGCGGCTTTGCTTTTGAGAAGCTGGCGAGCTATGACGCCGCAGCTTTCGCCAAGATCAAGGCCGAACCAGTAAAGCCCCTTTCAACCGGCCTGCGCCTCTACGGCTCCGACCGCGATTCCGGTGCGATCCGCATGGCCCGCGCTAATGCCGAACGGGCGGGCGTGGCCAATGTGATCGACTTCGGCCTGCACGGCGTGAGTGAGCTACATCGCCCCGAAGGCGCCCCCGGCCTTGTCACGGTCAACCCGCCCTACGGCGCACGGATTGGCGAGCGGAAGCTCCTCTATGCCGTCTACGGCGCCTTGGGCAAAACCCTGCTCGAACGTTTCTCAGGCTGGCGGGTCGGCATCGTGACCTCGGACGCGGCGCTTGCCCATACCACCGGCCTGCCCTTCCTGCCCACGGGCGCGCCTGTCTCGCATAGCGGCCTGAGGATCACTCTCTTCCAGACCGCGCCCCTGCCTTAGATTGGCAGCGCGACCGTCGACTTGATCTCTTCCATCGACAGAAGCGCCGTCACGTTGTGGATCCGCACCTCGGAAATCAGCGCCTGATAGAACTTGTCATAGGCGCGGGCATTCTTCACCTGCACCTTGAGGATATAGTCGATATCCCCCGCCAGCCGGTGCGCCTCGAGCACCTCCGGCCGCGAGCGCACTGCCTCAAGAAATTTCATCTGCCAGTCGGTTTCATGTTCGGACGTGCGGATCAGCACGAAGAAAGTCGCCTCCAGCCCCAGCGCCTCGGCATCGAGAAGCACGGTCTGTTGCTTGATGACACCCGCCTCCTTCAACTTGCGGATGCGGTTCCAGACCGGCGTTTTCGATGAGCCGACGTTGCTTGCGATCTCGTCGAGCGACTGGCCCGAGTCGCGCTGAAGCTCGATGAGGATTTTCCGATCCAGGTCATCAATTCGAAACATTCTTGGTCTCTTTCTGGGAGCGTTAGGAAATTTCTCCGCACGCCAACGCTAGACGAAACATATGTTCCTATATATCACCAGTTTACAGCTTTATGTGGAACAATTTTCCAATATCCCGATATATTTCCAACTGCAAGCACGAAGGAGCCTCCGATGACCGCACCGTTCAAGCCTCACCTTCTTGCAGCCCAGTCCAGCGATGGGCAGGCGGTTTGGCTCACCGTGGATGATCGCTGGAGCAACGACCGCCGCGAGGCGGAAATTCTCGAAGAGGAGGCCCATGCCACGATCCGCCTGATCGACGGGCGGATGCTGTCGAGGCAAGGCCAAAGCGTTCGGCTGGTCGAGCTTGAAGTCAGCGCCGACTTCGCGTGATCGCGACCAAGCAGCGCGGGGGCGGGCGGTGGCACTTTTCATGACGGGATCAACCGCGTAAGAGGGCGCGGTCAGACCTCTTTCAAAGTGCGAGCCGTTTTCGTGACGAAACCGATGATTGCCAAAACCCCCGCCCTGCCCGATGCACAGACGGTGACGCAGGTGCGCCACTACACCGACCGGCTCTTTGCCTTCCGCGTGACGCGGCCCGCCTCGCTGCGCTTCCGCTCGGGCGAGTTCGTGATGATCGGCCTGATGGGTGAT
>JALRLK010000139.1 GCA_023254495.1 Marivivens sp.
AAACCCGGACCTTTGCCATTCTACAATCTCCAAATCTACCAGACCGGAATAGCGGTTGCGGCATATGGGCCGCAATGCCTTCGTTTTCGGCTTTCGTCGCTAACATCCACTGGATAGGGTCTTTGCGAAAGACCAAGGGGGAAAAATGAACGCCACGGCAGGCACCGTCACGCCGATGATGGCGCAATATCTCGAGATCAAGGCAAACCACCCCGGCGCGCTCTTGTTCTATCGGATGGGCGATTTCTACGAGATGTTCTTCGACGATGCCGTTGCGGCTTCGGCGGCGCTCGATATCGCGTTGACGAAACGCGGCCAGCATCTGGGCGAGGATATCCCGATGTGCGGCGTGCCGGTGCATTCCGCCGAGGGCTATCTCCTGACGCTGATCCGCAAGGGTTTTCGCGTGGCTGTTTGCGAGCAACTCGAAGATCCGGCCGAGGCGAAAAAGCGCGGCTCCAAGTCGGTCGTGAAACGCGATGTGGTTCGTTTGGTAACGCCCGGCACCCTCACCGAGGACAGCCTTCTTGACGCCCGCCGCCACAACTTCCTCGCCGCCTTCGCGCAGGTACGCGAAGCCTCAGCACTTGCTTGGGTCGATATCTCGACCGGCGGGTATCATGTCATGTCCTGCGCGCCCGCCCGCCTTTCGCCCGAACTTTCCCGCCTCGCCCCCCGCGAGGTGATCCTTGCTGATGGCGATGATGCCGGATGGCAAATGATCGTGCGCGAGGCGGGTGCGTCGCCCACGCTTTTGGGCAAGGCTGCGTTTGACAGCACCAATGGCCAAAAGCGGCTGTGTGGCCTTTTTAGTGTCGATACCCTCGACGCTTTCGGCAGCTTTGATCTCGCCCAGATCGCCGCCATGTCGGCCATCGCCGAATATCTCGAGATCACGCAAAAGGGGAACCTACCCCTCCTGCGCCCGCCGGTCCTCGAAGCCGAAGCCGCGAATATGCAGATCGACGCGACCACGCGGCGGTCGCTTGAGCTTACCTCCTCAATGAATGGCGGCCGGGCCGGATCGCTTCTTTCGACAATTGACCGCACCGCGACCTCGGGCGGCGCACGGCTTCTCGAGCGGCGGCTTTCCAGCCCCTCGTGCCACCTTGAGACGATCCTCGAACGCCAGGCCTCGGTCGCCTGGCTTCTCGAAAACACCCGCCTCGCCGCCGATCTTGGCGGGCTCCTCCGGGCGAGCCACGATGTCGACCGCGCCCTTTCCCGCCTCGCACTTGACCGTGGGGGCCCGCGCGATATGGCCGCGATCCGCGATACGGCGGCGATTGCGGCGAAGGTGCAGGAACGGCTTCCGGCTGATGCGCCCTTTGGCATTGCCTCGGCTGCCGAGAATCTCACCGGCCTTTCCGAGATCGTCGAACTTCTCGATGCCGCGCTAGTCGCCGAGCCACCGCTCCTGTTGCGCGATGGCGGCTACGTTGCGCCGGGCTATGATGCTGACCTCGACGAGGCACGCGAGCTGCGCGATCACGGGCGCGGCGTGATTGCGGGGATGCAGGCGGACTACGCCAATCTGGCGGGGGTCTCGTCGCTCAAGATCAAGCACAACAACGTTCTGGGCTATTTCATCGAGACCACGGCGACCCACGCCGAAAAGATGATGGCCCCGCCTCTGAACGAGACCTTCATCCACCGCCAGACCACCGCCAACCAGATCCGGTTCACCACTGTGAAGCTCTCGGAAATCGAGACGCGCATCCTTAACGCAGGCGCCCACGCGCTCGAGATCGAAAAGCGCATCTATTCCGAACTCGCCGCCGCGATCATCGCGAGCGCCGACCGTATTTCCGCAATGGCCCGCGCATTGGCCGAGATCGACGTGGCACTTTCCATGGCGGCGTTGGCGCGGGATGAGGATTGGTGTCGGCCAGAGCTCGACGCTTCGCGCGCCTTTGAGATTACCGGCGGGCGGCATCCCGTCGTCGAGGCCGCGCTTCGCAAATCGGGCGAGCCTTTCGTCGCCAACGATTGCGATCTCAGCGCTGCGCCGATCTGGCTTTTGACCGGCCCCAACATGGCCGGAAAGTCGACCTTCCTGCGCCAGAACGCCCTCATCGCCATTCTCGCCCAAGCGGGCGGATACGTTCCCGCCGCCTCGGCGTATATCGGCATCGTCAGCCAGATTTTCAGCCGCGTCGGCGCCTCGGACGATCTGGCGCGGGGGCGGTCGACCTTCATGGTTGAAATGGTCGAGACCGCCGCGATTCTCAATCAGGCGGACGATCGCGCCTTGGTGATCCTCGACGAGATCGGCCGCGGTACGGCCACCTATGACGGCCTTTCGATTGCCTGGGCTACGCTTGAGCATCTGCACGACGTGAACCGCTGCCGCGCCCTTTTCGCGACCCACTATCACGAGATGGGGGCGTTGGCCGCCAAGCTCGACGGGGTCGACAACGCCGCTGTCGCAGTCAAAGAGTGGGAAGGCGACGTGATCTTTCTCCACGAGGTTCGCAAGGGAACGGCCGACCGCAGCTATGGCGTTCAGGTTGCGCGGCTTGCGGGCCTGCCGTCCGCCGTAGTCGCCCGCGCGAAGGTTGTTCTGGAGGCTTTGGAAAAGGGCGAGCGCGAAGGCGGGGCAAACCGCAAGGCGCTTATCGACGATCTGCCGCTTTTCTCGGCCACGCCCGCGCCCATCACAGCGAAGGCAAAGCCCTCGGGAGTCGAAGATCGCTTGAAGGAAATCCTGCCCGACGATCTCTCGCCGCGCGAAGCCCTCGATCTGATCTACGAGCTTCGCGGGCTATTGAGCAAAGACTAGTTGGCGGGCGCCGACGAGACGCCAACCTGCGCGGGGCGCAGCAGGCGGTCGTGCAGCATGAAGCCGTCGGCGCTGACCTGAATGATGTCGCCCGCCTTGGTGCCGGGAAGCGGCGCTTCGAACATCGCCTGATGCATCTGCGGATCGAACCGGTCGCCCACGTCGGGCGAAACACGAACGATCCCGTGCTTCTGAAAGACGTTGAGCAGCTCGCGCATGGTCAGCTCGATCCCCTCGACAAAGGCGGCTGCGGTTTCGCGCTGTTCGTCGGAAATCGCCTGAAGGGCGCGGTTGAGGCTGTCGTAAACAGGCAGAAGATCGCGGGCGAGTTTGGAGCCGCCATAGTTTTCTGCCTCGCGGCGATCCCGCTCGGCGCGTTTGCGGGCGTTTTCAGCATCGGCCAGAGCCCGCATGAACCGATCCTTGAACTCGTCACGCTCGGCCTTGAGCGCTTCGACCTCGCCAACCTCTTCGGTCGCCGCATCGGCGCCGGTTTCGATCTCGTCTGCTTCGGCGGCCAGTTCGTCGAGGGATTTCGGTTCCTGATTCTGCTCGTTCATACTCGTCTTCCTTTAGCTCCGGTCGGTCATGAGCCGCCCGACCAGCTGTGCAGTGTAATTCACAATCGGAACGATCCGCCCATAGTTGAGGCGGGTCGGTCCGATGACGCCAACAGCGCCGATGATCTTTCGGTCGGCGTTCATATAGGGAGAAACAACCAAAGAGGAACCCGAAAGTGAGAAAAGCTTGTTCTCTGAGCCGATAAAAATGCGGACCCCCTCGCCGCCCTCGGCCAGCTCGAGGAAATCGGCGATATCGCGCTTGCGTTCGAGGTCGTCAAAGAGGGTCCGGATGCGATCGAGATCCTGCGCTTCGGCATCGGCCAGAAGGTTGCTTCGGCCACGAACGATCAGGCGCTCGGTGGTTTCGCCCTGATCCTGCCAGACCGCCATGCCGCTTTCGACAAGGGCACGGGCCAGAACGTCGATCTCTTGCCGACGGGCGGCGATTTCTTTGGCAATGGCGCGGCCAAGTTCGCTAAGCGTTTTGCCCTCGGCAATCGCGTTGATGAAATTCGCCGCCTCGCGCATCGAGGAAGGCGTCTGGCCCAGCGGCGGTTGGAAGATGCGATTTTCGACGTGGCCATCGGCAAATACGAGGACAACGAGCGCCCTGTCGGGGCCGAGCGAAACAAACTCGATATGGCGAATGGGGGCCTCGTGCTTCGGGGTGAGGACAAGGCTCGCCCCCCGCGTCACGCCAGAAAGCGCGGCACCCACGCGATCAAGAAGTGCACCGACGTCGCCCTTGTTGTCGCCCAATGTGTTGTCGATCTTTTCGCGGTCTTCGCCGGCAAGATCGCCTACCTCGAGAAGCCCATCGACAAACATCCGTAGGCCCGCCTGCGTCGGCACGCGGCCCGCGCTGACATGGGGGCTGCCTAAAAGGCCAAGAAATTCGAGATCCTGCATCACGTTGCGGATCGTCGCGGCGCTGACCTTCTCCGAGAGGGTTCGAGTAAGGGTCCGCGAGCCAACCGGCGCGCCAGTTTCCAGAAAGGCCTCGACCACGCGCCGGAAAACCTCGCGCGAGCGGTCGTTCAGCTCATCCATCATTGGCGTCTTGTCGGGCATTCGCCACTCCGTCAGGGACCGAAGAAATTAAAGCGATGCGCGAGGCAACGTCAATCGGGGTTGGATTTGAACTGCGGTAAGCGTATCTGGCCCTGAAACGACAGGAGAATGCCATGCGCCCGTCTGGCCGAAAGACCGATGAACTTCGCCCAATTTCCATTGAGGCTGGCGTCAGCCGCCATGCCGAGGGATCTTGCCTCATCAAGGTGGGGGATACCCATGTCCTCTGCACCGCGACCATTGATGAAAAGGTGCCGCCGTTTCTGCGCAACAGCGGCCTCGGCTACATCAAATGAAATTCTATCGTTTGTAAAATTCGATTTTGTTAAACCTGAAAACTGGCTAAAATCTTTTTTATAACCAATACTTGTACTTGGCCATTTTTTTGTTGCTGTTCGTAATGTTAAACC
>JALRLK010000167.1 GCA_023254495.1 Marivivens sp.
TGGTCGGTCGACGATATGGGAGAGCTTGAGAAGTTGATTTCCTGCGGCGTGCCGCAGGCAAACGAGGTCGCCGTCCGCTTCAAACTCCCGGTTGCGGGCGGCGCCTACAATTTCGGCGCCAAGTTCGGCGCGACCGAGGAACAAGCCACAGCCCTCCTGCGCCGCGTGGCCGAGGCGGGCTTCCGTCCGGCAATGACCTTCCACGTCGGCACCCAGTGCAAGGATCCGCAGGCCTTCGCGAGCTATATCGCTGCCGCTGCCCGCATCGCCAAAGCGGCCGGCGTCACCATCGGCCGCCTGAATGTCGGCGGCGGCTTCCCGGCGGGGCGGGATGGCCAGCCGGTCGATCTCATGCCGTTCTATGCCGCCATCGCCAAAGCGACCGAGGCCTTCGAAACCCGCCCGATCCTCGTCTGCGAGCCAGGCCGCGGTATGGTGGCCGACAGTTTCGCCTATGCCGTGCAGGTCAAATCGGTCCGCGCAGGCCGCGTCTACCTCAACGATGGGGTCTACGGCGGGCTTGCGGAATTCCCCTCGATGGTGATCTCTCTCCACACTGTCGTCGGCCACATGGGCGCCGCCCGAAGTGCCGCCCGCCAGCCGATGACGGTTTTCGGCCCCACTTGCGATTCGATCGACCAATTGCCCGGCACGCTTGAGCTGCCCGTCGATCTTTCCGAGGGCGACTGGATCCTCTTCCGCTCGATGGGCGCCTACCTCACCAGCATGACCACCCGTTTCAATGGCTACGGCGACTGGCAGACTGTGACAGTGCAGAGCCTTTGGCCCTAAGTCCGGCGCCTTCACTGGACACTAGGACGTGACGCGCTAGGCTGAAGCTGTCGGCGGAAATGGTTCGCCGTTCGGGCAGAGCAAGGTGTATGTCGCCTGTGCAGGATTGGTTTCTTGGCCTTTTGGGCCGCAGACCCAGACGGGAAGAAGGCCGCCCGAGAGGGCGCGGGCCCGCTACGCACGTCATCATCCTCGACGGCACGATGTCGACCCTGGACGACGGCTATGAAACCAATGCCGGGATCACCTTCAAACTCCTCAAGGAACTCGGCGCGAAGGACAACGTGACCCTTCACTTTGAGGCGGGCATCCAATGGCGCGACTGGTCGGGAACATATGACGTTCTGACCGGCAAAGGGATGAACCGGCAGATCGAGCGGGCCTATGGGGTTTTGTCCTCTCGCTATGTTCCGGGCGACCGGATCTTCCTCATCGGCTATTCTCGTGGTGCCTATGCCGTGCGATCCCTTGCCGGCGTGATCGACCGGGTGGGCCTTGTTCGGGCCGATGTGGCGACCGAGCGCAATATCCGCGAGGCCTATCGCCACTATCGCGCCGAGGCCGCCTCGCCTGCGACGGCCGATTTCCGCAAGCTCTTTTGCCACGACAACGTCTGGATCGAAGCGATCGGTGTCTGGGACACGGTCAAGGCGCTGGGCCTGCGCTTGCCGATCCTGTGGCGCTTTACCGAGAGCAAATACAAGTTTCACAATCAAGACGTGGTCCGCCACGTTCGCCACGCCTTCCATGCCCTCGCCATCGACGAGACACGGCAAGCCTATGATCCGGTGCTCTGGAGCCGCCCGGCGGGCTGGCCGGGCGAGATGATCCAGATGTGGTTTCGGGGTTCGCACGGGGATGTGGGCGGGCAGGTGGACGACAAGATCGAGGCTCGGCCCCTGTCGAACATCCCGCTCGTCTGGATGCTCGAACAGCTTGAACGCTCCGGCCTGCCGCTCCCTGACAAATGGCGGCTGCGCTATCCGACCGACGCCGAGGCGCCCTCGGTCGGCACATGGGGGGCTGGGCCAAGCTCTTCCTCCTGCGCCATCGCCGCGAAGTGGGCCGCGATGTGACCGAGCGGGTGCATTTCACCGCCCAGACCCACCGCCGCGCGCGGCACCTGAGGTTTCTGCCTTAGCCGACCTTCGGCTGCATGATGAGGCAGGTGGTCGAGCCGGTGGCATAAAGCCGGCCATCCTCGGCCCCCCGTATCTCGCCATGGGCGACGGCCGTCGTGCGGCCCGCGTGATCGACCGTTCCGGTGGCGATCACCTCCATCCCCTCGGGGATCACCCGCAGGATATTCACCTTGTATTCAAGCGTGGTGTAGACCGAACCCTTCGGCACCATCGTCATCACCGCGCAGGCCATGCAGCTATCGAGGACGGTGCCATACCAACCGCCGTGGGTCGCACCCATCGGGTTGGCGTGCTCGAATTTTGGCGCGCCGCGGAAGGTCACTTCGCCCGAGGCAACCGCGCTGACACGATAGTTGAGCGTCTCGGCCATCGGCGGCGCGGGCAGGTCGCCCCGCAGGACGGATTGCATGAATTCTAGCCCCGAGATCGACAGGGTCTTTTCGAGGCCGGGCAGGTCGGCGCGGGATTTGGCGTGGAACAAGTGAACCTCCGGTCGGGGACGCGACCGGAGGCTCTCCTGTCAGGCGACGTTTTGCAAGCGCACCTTGGGGGAGACTCCGAGGGCGTGGCAGACATCGCGGGTCAGTTCGGGGCGATTGAGGGTGTAGAAATGCAGGTGCTCGACACCCCCCTCGATCAGATCGTCGCAAAGCTCGGTGGCGAGTGCGGTTGCCAGAAGATCGGTGTTGCCGTCCTGCGTTGCGTGCTCGAACGCATCGTGAACGACCTGCGGGATCGAGGTGCCGCAGCTTTCCGCAAAGCGGCGGGCACCGGCCCAGTTCTCGATCGGCAGGATGCCGGGGATGATCGGTGCGGTGATACCGGCCGCGGTCGCCGCATCGCGAAAGCGGAAGAAGGTCTCTGCTTCGAAGAAGAACTGGGTGATCGCGCTCGTGGCGCCCGCGTCGAGCTTGGCCTTGAGCCAGTCGATGTCAGTGGCAAGGCTCGCCGCTTCGGGGTGTTTCTCGGGATAGGCGCCGACGCGCAGGGTAAACTTGCCTGTTTCGGCCAGCGCCGAGATGAGTTCGACCGATGAGGCAAAGCCATCAGGGTGGGCGGTGAACTTCGCTTCGCCCTTGGGCGCATCGCCGCGAAGGGCGACGATCTGTGTCACGCCGGCCTCGGCATAGGTCTCGGCAATCTCGAGGGTCTCGGCGCGCGAGGCGTTGACGCAGGTGAGATGCGCCGCAACGGGCAGGCCGGTGGCGCGGTGGAGCGTGGTCACGGCCTCATGGGTCAGCTGGCGGGTGGTGCCGCCCGCGCCATAGGTCACCGAGATGAAATCGGGGGCGAGGGGAGCGAGGACATTCACGCAATCCCAAAGCCGGAACGAGGCCTCGAGATTGCGGGGCGGGAAGAATTCGAAAGAGACCTTGGGACGCGTCATGATTCACCTTTTTTCAGTGCTCCCTTGTCGCCAAAACCGTTATGTGAGACAAATTCATAATATTCACGATCAATATGAGAATGTCTCATGTATATCGAGTTCCGCCACCTGCGCACGATCAAGGCGATCCACGATACCGGCGGCGTGGCGCGGGCAGCCGACCTTTTGAACACCACCCAGTCGGCGCTCAGCCATCAAATCAAGGGGATCGAGGATCAGCTCGGCGTGCCGCTCTTCGTCCGCCGCTCGCGGCCCCTGAAGCTGTCGGCGGCGGGGCAGCGGTTTCTGGCGGCGGCCGAAGCGATCTTGCCGCAGGTAGCAGCCCTCGAGGAGGAATTCACCCAGATCGCCGAGGGGCGCATCGCCCGCCTGCACATCGCCATCGAATGCCACGCCTGTTTCGAATGGCTCTTTCCGGTTCTGGAACAGTTCCGCAAGGCCTGGCCCGATGTGGATGTCGATATCCGCCCCGGTCTGGCCTTCGATGCTATAGGGGCGCTCGCGCGGGAAGAGGTGGACGTGGTCATCTCGTCTGACCCCGAGACCATCGACGGTATCGAGTTTGCCCCGCTCTTCGACTATTCGCCGGTTTTCGTCGCCGCCGCCAACCACCCATTGGCCAGCCGCGATTTCGTCGAGTCCGAGGATTTCCGCGGCCAGACGCTGATCACCTATCCCGTGGATCGCTCGCGGCTCGATATCTTCAAGCTCCTACTCGCGCCCGCCCATGTCGAGCCGGCGGCGATCCGGCGGGTTGAATTGACTGCGGTGATCCTGATGTTGGTAGCGGCAGGGCGGGGGGTGTCTGTCCTGCCCGACTGGGTGGTGCGGGCGGTGCGGAAATCGGCCGACTAT
>JALRLK010000190.1 GCA_023254495.1 Marivivens sp.
CCATTAGACGAAGGGGTAATTTAAAATCTCCAACATGTCAAAGAACGTTGTTCTTGTTCCTTAATATACGGTTCTTTCCGCTGAAAGTTCCCGTCTTTTTTAAATTTTTTCCGGTTAAATAAAAGGTAGTTCTTCGACGCGTTTAACTTAAATTAGCTTTTAGCCTCCTTTGACTTTGTCTGAACTTTGTCGAATCTCGAATCAACGTAGGATAAAATGTCTCTCCTTTGTGATTCGAGGCTGTCGTAGATTGCCAGGTCTTCTCTCCTGATTCTCTCGTGGGCGTGATTTAAATCCTCCTCCATTCTTCGATAGATCCTCTCTTGATCCTGAATGACGATTTCACGCCGATGGAATTCGTTGTCCATGTGCTTGAGCGGTTCTTTGGTATGAGCCACGCACAGGCGTTTGATCTCATGCTGACGGTCCACCAAAAGGGGCTGGCGGTTGTGGGCGTGTTTTCCTACGAGATCGCAGAAACCAAGGTCACCCAAGTGATGGATTTCTCGCAGCGCAACCAGCATCCGCTGCAATGCACCATGGAAAGAGAGTGACGGCGCACTGCCGTCCATGAGCGATGTCCGAATCCCGCCTCTCAACGGCTCTCGATCAGGAGGGCCTCGTTCTGCCGGAGGGCCCTGTCGCGGTGATGCGCGCGCCGGAAGGGTATGACCTTGGCTCGCTCGATGCGAAGCGGCTGGTCATGGTGCATGAATTCTGGCCCGATTACGAGGCGGCGGAACGTGCGGGTCTTGTCGTCGCGACGGAACTTCCAGACCGTCTCGCCGCAGTCGTTGTCGTGGTCCCGCGCGCCAAGGCTCTGGCGCAGGACATGGTGGCCGCGGCTGCCTCAAAGGCCCGGCTAGTAATCGTCGATGGGCAAAAGACCGACGGGATCGACAGCCTCTTCAAGGAATGTCGGGCGCGGCTTGGAGATTTGCCTTCGGTCACAAAGGCGCATGGTCGCCTCTTCTGGTTCGAGGGTGGAGTTTTCGACGATTGGAATGCGGGTGAGCCCCAGAAGGGGCCGCATGGCTATTTCACCATTGCCGGAGTTTTCTCTGTCGGTGAGATCGACAAAGCCTCCGCGCTTTTGGCTGCCGCTCTGCCCGCGAAACTTCCAGCCCGCATGGCGGATTTCGGAGCTGGCTGGGGCTTTCTGTCCAAAGCCGTGCTCGAGCGGGACGGTATCGAGCAGCTAGACCTGATCGAAGCCGAACTTCGGTCGCTCGACTGCGCTCGGCTGAATATCTTGGATCCCCGCGCCTCTTTCCACTGGGCGGACGCCACGAGATGGACCCCTGCCGCCCCCTATGGCGGCATAGTGATGAACCCGCCCTTCCACACCAACCGCGCCGCCGATCCGGGCCTTGGCCGCGCCTTCATCGCCGCCGCGGCGCGTTCGCTGACGCCCTCGGGGCACCTCTGGATGGTGGCCAACCGGCATCTCCCCTATGAAGCGGCTTTGCGCGATTTGTTTCGCGAGGTGGCCGAGATCGGCGGCGATGGGGCTTTCAAGGTCTTTCATGCCTCTCGCCCGAAGAAATAAACTGGCCTAGGGTGCCGCAAACCCATCCACGGGAGACTTGAGATGTCGTTTTCCATCGCGGGCAAGACCGCCATCGTCACCGGAGCCGCCAATGGCGTCGGCCTCGCCATCGGCCGGCATTTCGTCGAGCAGGGCGCCAATGTCATGTTCTGCGATATGGATGAGGCGACGCTCGAGCACGAGCTTGGAGCCGAAGTCACCGATGACGGGCCGATCCGGCTTTTTGCAGGGGATCTGCGAAAGAAGCTGACGATCACCAATCTTCTTTCGGCCACGGTCGATGCCTTCGAGCGGATCGATATCGTGGTCAATGCCTCGCGCCAGGTTCTGACTTCGGACCCGCTCAATCCCAACGATGATGCAGTGACCGAGCTTTTAGAGCAGAATATGCTGACCGCCCTGCGCCTGTCGCAAGCCGCAGCACGGCGGATGATCAAGCAGGCCGAAGATCAGGACGAAGGGCAGGCGGGCGCCATTGTGAATCTCTCGTCCATTGCGGCGCGGATTACCCATCCCGAGCTTTTGGCCTATTCGGTCAGCAATGCCGCCGCCGAGCAGATGACACGCTCGCTTGCCGTAGCACTGGCGCCGCATCGGATTCGCGTGAATGCTGTGGCCTTCGGCAGCGTAATGAGCGCGAGCCTGAAGGGGGCGCTCAAGGAGAATGACGAGTTTCGGAGCGAGATCGTCAAACACACGCCCTTGAACCGGATCGCAAGCCCCGGCGAGGTATGTGACGCGGTTCAGTATCTCGCTTCGGAAGGCAGTTCATTCGTGACAGGCCAGATCGTCACCGTCGATGGCGGGCGCTCGCTTCTCGATCCGGTCGGACTATCCGTCCACTAGACCCTATTCCGCGGGGTAAACGGCGATGCACTGCTGAATGCGGGCATTCACAGCCGCCTGCATCTCGGCCTGACGCTGTTCGAGAGATTTCAGCTTCTGAAATTCAAGATTGAGGTCGATCGCGGTCGGGACAAGCTGGGTGACAGGCTCGAGCGTTGGGCACTGGCTGCCGGTGGGCTGGCCCTCGGGATCGAGGCAGGGTTTGTAGACTTCGACGAATACGGTCTTCTCGGTCAGCGCATATCCGCGGTCCACGTTGGCGCGGGTGACGGCGACGAGGTTGTTGATGACAGCCATTTCCTTGTTCGCCGTGTTGATGCAGCTGTCGCGCTGGCTGATGCAGGCGGCAAGGACGAGGGGCAAGAGAAGAAGAGTGCGGCGCATGGTAGCTCCTGATGGGTGGGGGCCACCGCGGGAGTGGCTGTTGACCCCAAACGATGCTAGAGCGCCCTGATATGCAATAACACTGCCCCCGAGGATCCGATGACCGACGCCATGGCCCAAGAGAAGAAGACCGCTTCCGAGTGGTTCCGCACCTTGCGCGATGAGATCGTCGCGGCCTTTGAGGCGCTGGAAGACAGCCAGACGACCGGCCCTTTTGCAGATCGCCCGGCGGGCCGCTTTGAGGTCACGCCGACCAAGCGCGCCTCGGACGATGGCTCAGATGCGGGCGGTGGCCTCATGTCGGTGATGCGCGGCGGGCGGGTTTTTGAAAAGGTCGGCGTCAATGTCTCGACCGTCTATGGCCGGCTTGGCGAGGCGGCGCAGAAATCCATGGCGGCGCGGGGTGTGCCGGGGATGGCCGAGGATCCGCGGTTTTGGGCTTCAGGCATTTCGCTCGTCGCCCATATGCAGAACCCGCATACGCCGGCCGTGCATATGAACACGCGGATGTTCTGGACGCCCGGTGCCTGGTGGTTTGGTGGTGGGTCGGACCTGAACCCCTGCATCGAATATGATGAGGACACGGCGCATTTCCATGCTGTGCAGAAGGCGAAGCTCGATCCGCACGGCGAGGGGCATTATCCGCGCCTTAAGGCTTGGGCGGATGAGTATTTCTATGTCCCGCACCGGGGCCGTGCGCGGGGCGTGGGTGGCATCTTCATGGACGATTATTGCACCGGCGATTGGGCCGCGGATTTCGCCCTGACGCAGGATATCGGGCGGGCTTTTCTTCCGGCTTTCCTTCCTGTCACCGAGCGGCGGCGCAACGCGGCTTGGACCGAGGCCGACAAGGACACGCAATTGATCCACCGCGGGTTATATGCCGAGTATAACCTCGTCTACGATCGCGGCACCAAGTTTGGCCTGGCTACGGGGCATGACGCGAATGCGGTCTTGATGAGCCTGCCGCCGATGGCGAAGTGGGTGTAAGGGGGCGCTGCCCCCTCTGGGCCTGATGGCCCATTCACCCCCGGAGTATTTCAGGCCAAAAGAAGATCAGGCGCCGGCGCGGACGGTGTCGATCATCAGCTGCACATTTTCGGGATCGGCGTCGGGCGTGATGCCGTGGCCGAGGTTGAAGATGTGCGGGCCTTTCGAGAAGGCGCGGGTGATACGTCGGGTTTCGTCGATCAGGGCTTGGCCGCCTGTTACCATGTGGTGCGAGGCGAGGTTGCCTTGGACGCAGCCCCCGGTTTGGACATTGGCGGCCGCCCATTCGGCATTGACACCATCATCGAGAGCGATGCAATCGGCGCCGATTGCGGCATGGAGGCCAGAATAGCGCTCGCCTGCGCCGCGCGGGAAGGCGATGACCGGCAGGCCCGGATGGCGGGCATTGAGGGCGGCGGTGATCTTGCGGGCGGGCTCGACTGCGAAATCGTGGAAATCCTGGCCCTGAAGGCTTCCGGCCCAGCTGTCGAAGATCTTGACGACCTCGGCCCCGGCTTCGACCTGCATCGAGAGGTATTCGACGGTCGACTCGGTCAGGCGGTCGATGAGGCCGGCGAAGGTGGCGCGGTCGGCGGCTTTGAGGGCGTGGGCGGGGCCCTGGTCGGGGGTGCCGCGGCCAGCGATCATGTAGGTTGCCGCGGTCCAGGGGGCGCCGGCAAAGCCGATCAGCGTGGTTTCCTTCGGCAACTCGCGCGAGAGGATGCGGACGGTCTCATAGACCGGTCCGAGGGTGTCGTGGATTGCACCGGTCGGTTTGAGGGCGGCCAGTTCGGCGGGCGTTGTCACCGTCGTCATCCGCGGGCCTTCGCCGGTTTCGAACCAGAGATCGACGCCAAGCGCCTGCGGCAGGAGGAGGATGTCGGCGAAGAGGATCGCCGCGTCGAAGCCATAGCGGCGGATCGGCTGGAGCGTGACCTCGGCGGCAAGTTCAGAATTGTAGCACAGCGACAGGAAATCCCCCGCCTCGGCCCGCGTGGCGCGGTATTCGGGCAAATAGCGGCCCGCTTGGCGCATCATCCAGATGGGCGGTGTGGGCAGAACCTCGCCCTTCAGGGCGCGCAGGATCGTCTTGGTCATTGGGGCTCCTTCAGCGTGGGTCCGTGGTCGCCAATGCCGCAGGGCGTGTCAAGCCATTGTCGGGCGGGTTTGGCGCGGCTAGAAGGCGTATATGATGCAAAACCTGCCTTCTCCCGCCTCGCCCTTCCGCATTGGAACCCGTGGATCGCCGCTTGCGCTCGCGCAAGCGTATGAGACGCGCGACCGTTTGGGGGCGGCGTTTGGTCTGCCGCAAGAGGCCTTCGAGATCGTCGTGATCAAGGTCACGGGCGATGCGGTGCAGGACCGGCCGCTGAAAGAGATCGGCGGCAAGGGGCTTTTCACCCGCGAGGTCGAGGACGCGCTTCTTGACGGCTCGATCGATATTGCCGTGCATTCGATGAAGGATATGCCGGTGGAGCAGCCCGAGGGGCTGATCCTCGACACCTATCTGCCGCGCGAGGATGTCCGCGATGCCTTTGTCTCGCTTGGCGGCGGGGCGCTTGGCGATCTGGCGCAGGGCGCGGTTGTTGGCACATCGTCGCTTCGTCGCAAGGCGCAGCTTCTGGCGCGGCGGCCCGATCTGCAGATTGTCGAGTTTCGCGGCAACGTGCAGACGCGGCTTCGCAAGCTGTCGGAAGGGGTGGCCGAGGCGACCTTTCTGGCGATGGCAGGGCTCAACCGTTTGGGCATGGCCGATGTGCCGCGCCAGCCGATCGAGCCCGAGGATATCCTGCCCGCTGTGGCGCAGGGGGCGATTGGGATTGAACGGCGGCTGGCCGATTCGCGGGCTGCTGGGATGCTCGAGGCGATCCATCATGGCCCCACGGGGCAGCGGCTTGTGGCCGAGCGGGCCTTTCTGGCGGCGCTCGACGGGTCGTGCCAGACTCCGATTGCGGGGCTTGCCGAGTTTAATGGCGGCAACCTCCGTCTCAGGGGCGAGATCCTGCGCGTCGATGGCTCGGAGGTGATCTGCGACGATCAGACCGCGGCGATCGAGGATGGCGCAGCGCTGGGCCGCGAGATGGCCCGCAAGATGCTAGAAAAGGCCGGGCCCGGTTTCTTCTAGGCCTGGCGCCCGCGGTCGAGCCAAAGGATAGCGGCAACGGCGGCGAAAAGCGTGGCGGCACCAAGGATCGAGACAAGGCCATAGCCGCTGATCCATGTGCCGATGGCGAAGATCAGGGCGCTGAGGCCATCGGATGACAGGCGCTGGAGCGCGATGAGCGAGGCGCCTGCGCCTGCGCGGCGGCCCATGAGATCCTGAAGATAGCCGATGGCCAAGGCATAGACCATCGCGCCGCCTGCTCCAGCCGGAAAGACCAGCGCCCAGACCCACGGGGTTGGCGCGAGGATCGGCAGAAGCGCAAGGAATACGGCATAGATTCCCGCCCCCGAGGCGATGATCCAGAGGCGCGGCATCACACGAAGTAGCTGGCCGACCGAAAGCGTGACAACCACCTCGACCGCCACGAAAAGGCCAAAGAACAGGCCGACGTCGCCCGCGCCTCGGCCGGAGGCTTCGTCGAAGATGAGGCCGACGACCACGCCGGAAATGGCCGAACCGGAATGGATCGCCCCCATCAGCATGACGCGGATCAGGACAGGCGGCGCGACCATCTCGCCGATCGAGGCGCGGAAGCCGAGGCCGGATTTTTGTTCGGTCCAGGGGGCTGCGCTGTCGGCGGGCCAGCTTCGCCAGATCAGCGCAAGCAGCGAAAGAGAGACCAGTAGGACCACCGGATAGATTGTCAGAAGGGAAAGGCCGCTATCGAAGGCCATGCCCCAGAGCGGCAGGACAATCATAAAGGGGACTGCAAAGGTGGCGCGGACTATGGTCAGGATCGCGTCTCTCTCTTGTGGGGCAAGAGAGGCCGAGGCGAGGCGGGCCACGGCGAAAAGCTGGCCGAAGAGCGAACCGCTGGCAGGCAGCAGAAGCATATGCGCGATGACGAAATAGACCGGTGAGTTGCCGACCCAGACGAGCGTCGATCCCGCGACCATCAAAGCAGCGGCGGTCAAGGCCATAGCGCGGCGGCTGGGGCGCTGGTCGGTCACGATGCCGACGCCGACCGAGGTGCCGACCGAAACGAAGAGCGCGATCAGTAGGACGAAGGAATAGAATCTGTCGCTGATCCCGAAAACGCTGATGGCGATGAGCGACTGATAGATCGCAACCGATGCCGCGTGGATGCCGAAAAGCAAGACCGCCCCCACCACGAGGCGCAGGGTCGGATCGGCTGCGATCAGGCGAAGGTGGCGGATCATCTGTTGCCGGGGGGCACGAGTTTGCCGGGGTTCATCAGGTTGTCAGGGTCGAGCGCCGCCTTAACCGAGCGCATCGCCGCCAGAACCTCGGGCGGCTTGCGCCGCCGCATCGTCGGCAGCTTGTAAAGGCCGATGCCATGTTCGGCCGAGAACGAACCGCCAAGCTCGGCCACCACGTCTTCGACGGTCTCGCGCAGGCGGTCGTGCAGGGCTTCGTCGGCTGAAGTCGGATAGAGCGTATAGTGCAGATTGCCGTCGCCCAAATGCGCCACGGTCAACTCGTCGATCCCGGGATCAATGGCGGCAAGGCGGGGCCGGACGCGGGCATAGAATTCTTCGATCCGGTCGAGCGGGAGGGCGATATCGTTGTCGAGCCGGCCAGAGCGCAGATAGGCGATCGCGGCAGCAGATTCGCGGCGCGTCCACATCTCGCGCCTTTGCGCTTCGCTTGTGGCGATCACCGCATCGAGCAAGGCGCCTTCCTCGTGCATCGCGGCCAGCACGGTTTCCAGCATCTCGTCGGCGGGGCGGGTGCCGTCGGGGCGCTGGGCGGCGAGAAGCGAGGAGGTGATGCCAAGCTCAATCATCACGTTGACATCGTAGCGCTCGGCAAATGGCGGGCGCGCCTTGGGATCGAGCCTGAGATGCCCTTCGATGTATTCGCTCGGCATATATTCAAAGGCCTCGACCGCACCGCCGCTTTCCGCCTGCAGCCGGTTCAGAAGGTCTAGCGCATCGCCAAGGCTTCTCAGAGCGACCGTGGCTGTCAGATAGGCGCGGGGGCGGGGGGCGAGCTTCATCACCGCGGCGGTAATGACGCCCAGCGTGCCCTCCCCGCCGATGAAGAGGTGCTTGAGCGCATAGCCCGTGTTGTCCTTGTGCAGGACGCTCATCAGATCGAGCACGCGGCCATCGGCCAGAACCACCTCGACCCCGAGGCAAAGATCGCGGGTATTGCCATAGCGCAGGACGTTGGAGCCCCCGGCATTGGTGGAGAGGACACCGCCAAGCATGGCAGAGCCTCTCGCACCGAAGGTCAGCGGGAATACGAGATCCCGCTCTTCGGCAACCTCATGCAGTTTGGTCAGGACAACCCCTGCCTCGGCCACGATGATGCGTGCGGCGGGGCGGATATCGCGGACGCGGTTCATCCGGTCCAGCGAGAGCTTGATCCCGCCCGGCGCAAAGGTCGCGCCATTGAAACCTGTTTTGCCGCTGACCGGCACGATGGGGGTTTTCGTTTCACTGGCAATTTGCAGGATCGCTGAAACCTCGGCGGTCGAGCCGGGCCGCAGAACCGCAGCGGGCGGCCCCACGAATTCACCGGCGATATCCTGATCCCAGGGAGCGGTATCGCTGCCCGTCAGAACGTTGCGTGTGCCAATCGCAGCGGCAAAGCGTTCGAGCGGCAGGGACATAGCGTTCTCCTTCGGGGTTCTGGCAAGTGCTAGCGGCTCCGAGCCGCCGGGAAAAGAGGGTATAATGCGCGACTTTTCCTCTTGACGCCGCCTGACCCACAGACTACCTCGCACCGCGTTGGCGGAGTAGCTCAGTTGGTTAGAGCAGCGGAATCATAATCCGCGTGTCGGGGGTTCGAGTCCCTCCTCCGGCATTAGGCCGCAGGCGAATCCTTTGGTCGCGCGGCGGGTTGAAGCCTTTACTGCGCAGCTCCTTCCACGCGCTCCTAGCCTGACCGGCCCCTGATGAATTCCCTGACGAATCTCCACCTCAAGAAGCGCAGCGTCGCCCTTTCGGCCGCCGTGCTAGCGCTGACGCTCTCCGTGGCGCAATCTCCCGACCGCGCAGGTGCCGCCGTAAATCCAGCATTCACCGGCCAGGCAATGTGGATCTGGCAGCTGCCCAAGACCGAGGGCGGCTCGGTGGCCCGGATCGTGGCACGCGCCAAGGCCAACAACATCTCGGCGGTCTACGTCAAGTCGGCTGACGCCGGCACCCGGT
>JALRLK010000078.1 GCA_023254495.1 Marivivens sp.
ACTACCTGGTACTTATCAGGTGCAACTACCTGAAATTCGAGAGTTGCTTTATCTGAAGGATGGTCAACTGTTGGAAGCCAGTTTCTTGCACGATCGGGCCAGTTATCTCCAAAAAATGTTCGATCCCCGCGGGATCCTCAATCCCGGCATGATGGGCTGACAATGCAGACGACCTTTACCCCCGAACAGCTCACTGATCCGGGCATCCAGCGTGCTAACGAAATCCTGCGCGCCTGTGTCCACTGTGGCTTTTGCACGGCAACCTGCCCGACCTATCAAGTCCTCGGCGACGAGCTGGATAGCCCGCGGGGCCGCATCTATCTTATCAAGGATATGCTCGAGAACGAGCGCATCCCCGATGCCAAGACGGTCGGCCATATCGACCGCTGCCTGTCGTGCCTTGCCTGTATGAGCACCTGCCCCTCGGGCGTGCATTATATGCACCTGATCGACCACGCCCGCGCCTATGTGGAAAACCACTACAAGCGCCCGCTGACAGATCGCGCCCTGCGCTGGGTTCTTGCGCGGATCCTGCCCTATCCGGGCCGGTTCCGGCTTGCTCTGTTGGCCGCCAAGATCGGTCGGCCCTTCGCCCGCCTCCTGCCCGATCCGCGCCTGCGGGCGATGATTGCCATGGCCCCAAAGCGCATCCCGCCGGTCAGCCGCAACGACGATCCGCAAAGTTTTGCGCCCCTCGCCCCGCGCAAGATGCGCGTGGCGCTGATGACGGGCTGCGCCCAAAAGGCGCTGAATACCGATATCAACGACGCGACGATCCGCCTTCTGACCCGCCTCGGCTGCGAAGTGGTGATCGCCGAGGGCGCGGGCTGCTGCGGGGCGCTCACGCACCATATGGGTAAGGAAGGCGAAAGCCACGCGACTGCGGCCAAGAACATCCGCGCTTGGGCGGCCGAGATGGATGGCGCGGGGCTGGATGCCATCGTCATCAACACGTCGGGCTGCGGCACCACGATCAAGGACTATGGCCATATGTTCCGTAACGATCCGCTGGCCGCAGATGCGGCGCGGGTGTCGAAGATCGCGATGGATGTGAGCGAGGTTCTCTCCAAGCTCGATTTCCCCGCCTCGCCCGCCGCGCAGGAGATGCGCGTGGCCTATCACGCGGCCTGTTCGCTGCAGCATGGGCAGAAGATCAAGACCCTGCCGAAAGACCTCTTGAAAAAGGCCGGCTTCACAGTTCTCGAACCCGCCGACCCGCACCTCTGCTGCGGCTCTGCCGGTACCTACAATCTAATGCAGCCCGAAATCTCTGGCCAGCTCAAGGCCCGCAAGGTCCGCACGCTCGAAGCGCTCACCCCCGATGTGATCGCCGCGGGCAACATCGGCTGCATGATGCAGATCGGTTCGGGAACTGGCTTTCCGGTGGTGCACACCGTCGAGCTTCTCGATTGGGTCACAGGCGGGCCGATCCCGCCGGCGATGGGCGAGCACGGGCGGCCCAAGTCGGATATTCCAATTCTGCGGTGATGGCGAAAGCTGAGCTCGGCCCCGCACCAAGACGGGGTATCGAGGACGCCAGGATGATCCCGCTCACTCGCTCGCTTGCACTCTGGCTTTGCCTCGCGTCCGGCGTGGCAGCGCAGGGCTCAGGGCTTGTCTCGTTGCAAACGGGTCAGGCTTGTCGCGGCTGGGAAGGTGTCGGGCGCGTCGACATCGACGGCGAGGGGTTTTGCAGCGGAGCGCTTATTTCGGAAGATCTCGTCCTGACCGCAGCCCACTGCCTTATCGACAAAGACGGCACCCTGATCGCGGCCAACCGCTTCCATTTCCTCGCTGGCCTTCGCACCGGCTGCGCCGAAGCCTATCGCGACGTGCGCCGTGCTGTGGCGCATCCGGCCTATATTCTTCGTGCCGGACGCAAAAGCACCGAGGCCGTGCCATTCGATCTGGCTCTGCTCGAGTTGAGCCAGCCTATTCGCACCTCGAAGGTCGCGCCTTTTCCGATTTCCGGCGACGCGGGACGCGCCGACGAACTTGCCGTTGTCTCCTACGCCCGCGACCGCGATACCGCGCCATCGCTGCAGGACCTCTGCGGCGTTATCGGCGTGCAAGACGGGATCGTGATCATGGATTGCGATGCCGATTTCGGCGCCAGCGGCGCCCCGGTTTTCGAGGTAAGAAACTGTATCGCCGAGGTGGTTTCGATCATCTCGGCCATGGCCAAGCTCGAAAATCAGCCTGTCAGCATCGGCCCTGACCTCGCAGACGCCTTCGAAGACCTGATGACCCATTTCATCGAATCCGCCCCCGCTTGGTCGGGCGGTGGGCAACGGGTCATCACGCCCGGCGAGCGTACCGACACGGGCGCGAAATTCGTCCAGCCCTAGGCTCTTGAAAGGGGCGCGAGCCACCCCCAAATCTAGAAAACCGAGGTGCCATACGGGCCTCGGATCACAGCCTGTCCCCTCGGGAAGGCCCAACGTTGTCGCTCACTGGAGGATAACCCATGCGCACATTTGATCTCACTCCCCTTTACCGTTCCACCGTTGGTTTCGACCAGATCGCCGACCTGATGGACCGCGCTTTCGCCAGCGAAACCCCGGGCCAGAGCTACCCCCCCTATAACATCGAGAAAACCGCCGAGGACGCCTGGCGCATCTCGATTGCCGTCGCCGGTTTTGCCGACGAAGACCTCGCCGTCGAGGTCCGCGAGAACACCCTCTTTGTCTCCGGCCGCAAGGCCAACGAGGACGAGGCCCGCGTGTTCCTGCATCGCGGCATCGCCACCCGCGCCTTCGAGCGCCGCTTTCATCTTGCCGACCACGTCCATGTGAAAGGCGCGAGCCACGAGAACGGGATGCTTAACATCGACCTGCAGCGCGAAGTGCCCGAAGCGCTCAAGCCGCGCCGGATCGAGATCTCCGGCGCCGCGCCGGTCAAGCGCGATCTCGTCGAGGCCAAGGCCGTCAACTGATATCGATTGCTTTTGAGCAACAACAAACGCGGGCGCTTAGCCCGCGTTTTTTTTGTGCAAGCGCTTCTCTGAATACTTGGCAGGATTGGATTTGTCCCCCTAGTCTGATCGAGCCGCACAAGAGTTTGGAGCAAGATGGGTCACGCCGCCGATTTCCCGCGCGAAGTTATGGAGGTTCCGGATCAAGGGATCATCCTTGGTGACGGGTGCCGGCTGTCGGCGCGGCTTCGCTCGGTAGCTCCTGGCGCTTTGGCGATGGCGGGGGTTGATCCCAACCAGCCGATTACTGGCAAGCAATACATCGACATAGCAACTGCGTTCCTTGACAGCCGTAATGCAATCACGCCGCAACAACGCGAGACAATCACAACGCATCGCACCCCGACTGCGGCAGGTCCGTTTGCATGAAGTCCTGGATGTTGAGCATGGGCTCGCCAAAGAAACGGTCCCCGCCTTGCTGCTCGATCTGCAGCAGACCGCGCTGGATGGCGCCGATGCTGGCGGCGCTGATGTTGCCCCACCGTTGGCGCTTGCCGCTGGCTGTGGTGGCAACGCTTTTAGGC
>JALRLK010000128.1 GCA_023254495.1 Marivivens sp.
CGCCTCCAGGATCCCTTCGCCCACCGGACCCACCGCCACCAACAATGTGAACGCGAACACGGTCCCCCGTTTCCGCATTGCTGGGCTTTGTCCATGTGCCGTTTGCCGTGAACTCTTGGTAGTCGTAGGCAACGCCGAAAATCTTAGGCGCACCCGATGCCCTTTGCGCGATGCCCTCTGGGTTATCTCGCGGGGTGTGGTGGCCGACGAATTGGCCCGGGGAATCTTGGTTGCGGTGACGCTACCTTCGCCAATCCTGTCCGGGCCGGTTGGCTATAGCGTCTCGCGGGCAAGCCCCATCAACGTCGAACGCAGCGTCTTTGCCGATTGCCTGCAGCGCGTCAAACACGGCCTAGGTGGTCCGTTGGTCGAGGCTATCTGAGTGATCTGCGCTGGCTAGGCTACGTTGCGTAAGGTCTTGCAAGCACGGTTTTCGTGCGGACTATGACAAGCGGATCCACGACGAGGAGCGCGTCATGTTTGGTTCGATGATATTCAAAGATCTTTTGATCAGCGATTTGATCGTTCATGCGGGACAGTATCATTCAGACACAGAGATCGTCAGCCGCGAGACCACGGGTCAGATCAACCGAACGACCTGGGGCGAAGTTGCTATATCCGCGCGAAAATTGGCCTCTGCTTTGGAAACGCTCGGCCTGCAAAAAGGCGATCGCTTTGCGACGCTCGCGTGGAACAACCACAGGCACCTGAAGATCTGGTTCGCCGTCTCGGGTGGAGGCTATGTGTGCCATACGCTGAACCCGCGACTGCATCCCGAACAGTTCGCCTTCATCTGCAACGATGCGGCCGATAGGGCGATCTTTTTCGACAAGACCTTTATGCCCATGATCGCCGGGACGCGCGCGCATTTGCGCTCGATCGAGCATTTCATCTTCATGGGCCCGCGCGACGAAGATGTGCTCGAGGCGATCCCTGACGCGATTTTCTTCGACGACCTGATCAAGCAGGGCGCGGCGGATTACGAATGGCCGCAGTTTTCGGAACAGACGCCATGTTCGCTCTGCTACACCTCGGGCACGACCGGCACGCCCAAGGGCGTGCTTTACTACCACCGCTCCACCATGCTCCACACCTTCGCCATCTCGATGCCCGACGGGCTCGGCCTCTCATCGCGCGAGACCGTCTTGCCCGTGGTGCCGATGTTTCACGCCAATGCCTGGGGCATTCCCTATGCGGCGGCGATGACGGGGGCCAAGCTGGTCATGCCGGGGCCGGGGCTGGACGGTGCAAGCCTTCTGGAGTTGATCGATGACGAGAAGGTCACTCTGGCGCTGGGGGTGCCGACCATCTGGATGATGCTTCTTGCCGCCGCCGAAAAGGCAGGCTCGGAAATGGCAACGCTCAAGCGCAATGTAATTGGTGGCTCGGCGGCGGCGCCTTCGATGATCAAGACCTTCCGCGACAAATATGGCTGTGACACGGTCCATGCCTGGGGCATGACGGAAACCTCGCCATTGGGCACATCCAACGTTCCCAAGGGCAAATTCCTTGATCTCGCGCCCGAAGAGTTGTTTACGCTTAGGCTCAGCCAGGGCCGCCCGCCGTTCGGGGTCGAGCTGCGGGTTGTCGATGAAGCGGGCCAGGAGCTCCCTCGCGATGGCAAATCCCAAGGGGCCCTGCAATGCCGGGGGCATTGGGTGGTCGAGACCTATTTCGGGCAGGAGACGTCTGCCTTGACCGCCGATGGCTGGTTCGACACGGGCGATGTCGCAACTCTCGATCCCGACGGCTACATGGTCATCCGAGATCGCACCAAAGACATCATCAAGTCGGGTGGCGAGTGGATTTCTACCGTCGATCTGGAAGGGATTGCGCTGTCTTATCCGGGCGTCGCAATGGCCGCAGCTATCGGTGCCGTCCATCCCAAATGGGACGAGCGGCCCATCTTGATCGTCGTCCGCAAAGAGGGACATGACCCAAGCGAAGGCGAGATCCTCGCCCATTTCGAGGGCAGGGTCGCCAAGTGGCAAATCCCCGATGCGGTGGTCTTTGTCGACGCCATTCCGCTTAACGCGACCGGCAAGATGCTCAAGAATGTCCTGCGGGAGAAATACGGCAATATGCTTATCGAACGAGGTGCCTGACATGGACGGCACAGCAACTCAAGCCGGTTGGCAGGCGGAATACCAGCAAGCGGTATCGGACCTTGATGGCCATAAAGACTCTTGGGCCAGAACGTCGGTCGCGGAACGCATGAAGGTCGTTCAAGCGATAAAAGACGCTTTGATGACAGTCGCCGAAGACTGGGCGTTGACCGCGGCCCGCCACAAACACATCCCCGAAGGCTCGCCCCTGGTCGGCGAGGAATGGATATCAGGGCCCTACGCCGTAATGGCGGCCTTGAACGGTCTGATGACAACGTTTTCCCAGATCGAAGGAAAAGCCTACGTCGATCTCCTGCCGATGCGTCGAGTAGTGACGGGTCAAACCGCCATTCAGGTCTTGCCGCATAATCTTTGGGAGCGCCTCCTTTTCTCGGGCGTCATGGCCGAGATCTGGATGAAGGAGGGGATCAGCGAGAAAGCGATCAAGGCACACGCAGCTGTTGCCTATGATGTGCCCATAGCTGAACGCAGGGGCAAGGTGGCCCTCGTGCTGGGCGCCGGAAATATCAATGCCATTCCGCCTCTCGACGTGTTTCAAAAGGTGTTTTTGGAAAATCAGGTCGTGGTTCTCAAGATGAATCCGGTCAATGAATATCTGACCGATTTCCTCAAAGTCGCGCTTGGCCCCCTGATCGAACGGAATGCCCTTCGAATCCTCCGCGGCGGAGCGGAAGAGGGCGCGTGGCTGACCGCGCATCCACTTATCGAGGAACTGCACATTACGGGCGCCGCCTCGACCCACGACGCGATCGTTTGGGGGCCGGGCGAAGAGGGGGCCAGAAACAAGGCCGCGGGCACGCCCAAGACGACCAAACGCTTTACCTCCGAGCTCGGAGCAGTCTGCCCGACGATCATCGTGCCAGGGCCTTGGTCTGCTGCGGATTTGCAGTTTCAGGCCGAACACGTGGCAACGCAAAAGCTCCATAACTCGGGGTTCAATTGCGTGGCCTGCCAGATGCTGATCATGCCTAAAACATGGGACAAGGCGGGCCTCTTCATGGATAGCCTTCGCACCGTTTTGGGAATGTCGACTCGACCGGCCTACTATCCCGGAGCGCACGACCGCTTGGCCGTGTTTGAAGGCTCGACGAAACGGCATCACAAGGTTCACCGTGGTGACGCGCCTGCTGTCATTATCAATGAACACGCCGACGACGAATATTTCCGCACCCATGAGATTTTCGGGCCGGCCCTATCGGTCAAAGAAATCGAAGGCGATGATGCCGAGGCCTATCTTGTTGCCGCAATCAACTGGGCGAACGACCACCTATTTGGCACTTTGGGCGCCAATATCATCATTCACCCCAAGACGATCAAACAAATCGGCAGGGTCCGGTTCGAGGAACTCATCGCTGAATTGCGATACGGCACAATCGCGATCAACGCCTGGACCGGCGTTGGCTTCCTTGTGACAACCTGCCCTTGGGGCGCTTTCCCGGGACATACGCTCGACGATGTTCAATCCGGCATCGGCACCGCGCATAACACTTTCATGCTGGAGGAGACAGAGCGCGTGGTGGTCGAACAGCCATGGCGACCTTTCCCGCGTGGCCTAGTCTCGGGGCAGTTTTCGCTCCTGCCGCGTCCGCCTTGGTTCATAACTCACGGGCGGCAAGACACGGTAGGCAAGCTCTTGACCGAGTTTCAATACAAGCCGTCGTGGTTCAAGCTGCCCAAGATCTTCTATCACGCGATATTGGGCTAGGCTCCGCGTCGTCAGCTGTCGGCCCCAAGCTCCTGCTCGCCGCTCCAGCCTGCGGCTTTGGCGCGTTCCAGCGCCTCGGCCTGCACGCGCAGGAACTTCTCGCGCAGATCATCGGGCATGGCACCGACGCGGAAGCCGTATTTCTCCCACTCGGCGTTGACCTTTTCCCAAAGCGTCTCGATCCCTTTGGAGTAGCCCCCTGAAAGTGGTCCACCAACTGGGATTGATTGTCCAAAAAATTGGAGGATCAGCGATGGCTATGAAACGAGAGAAGCCGGCAGAGATTGTATCGAAGCTCCGGCAGCCACTTCGCTGACCATGGACAGAAGCATTCACCCGGGATCATCTCAGACGAAGGCAGCTGTGACAGCGAGGCTACCCAAAAGAAAAAT
>JALRLK010000042.1 GCA_023254495.1 Marivivens sp.
GGCGCATCGCTTCATGCGCGGTGAGCCAGATGGGCAGGGAGGGTAGGTCGAGCCCCAAAGGCACCTCGCGCACCAAAGGTTCGGAAAGGCCGACACCGCGCTGGGCGAAGCCGAGACCGGCGCCCGCCTTGACCAGCTCCCACGCCACCAGCTGATCGTCGCAACGGGTCTTGAAGAAGCTGCGATCAACCGCGAGGCCCGCGGCGCGGAAGCCTTCGATGATGAGCGGGCTTGCGTCATAGCCGACGATGTCGTGGGCGAGAAGGTCTTTGACGAGATGGAGACCGTGGTCCGCGACAAGGGCATCAACACCTTCAAGCATTTCATGGCCTACAAGGGCGCGCTGATGGTGAATGACGACGAGATGTATGCCTCGTTCCAGCGTTTGGCCGAGCTTGGGGCGACCGCCCTCGTTCATGCCGAGAACGGCGACGTGGTTGCCGAGCTTTCGGCCAAGCTCCTGCGCGAGGGCAACACAGGCCCCGAGGCCCATGCCTATTCCCGCCCGCCGCAGGTCGAGGGGGAGGCCACGAACCGCGCCATCATGATTGCCGATATGGCAGGCGTGCCGCTTTATGTGGTGCATACCTCTTGCGAAGAGGCGCATGAGGCGATCCGGCGGGCGCGGATGCAGGGCAAGCGCGTTTGGGGCGAGCCTTTGATCCAGCACCTGACGCTGGACGACAGCGAGTATTTTAACGCCGACTGGGACCATGCGGCCCGCCGCGTGATGAGCCCGCCCTTCCGCAACAAGAAGCATCAGGATAGCCTCTGGGCCGGCCTGCAATCCGGCAGCCTCTCGGTCGTGGCGACCGATCACTGCGCCTTTACCACCGATCAAAAGCGGTTTGGCGTGGGCGATTTCACCAAGATCCCCAATGGCACCGGCGGCCTTGAGGATCGGATGCCGATGCTCTGGACCCACGGTGTCGGAACCGGCCGCCTGACCCCCAACGAGTTTGTCGCCGTGACCTCGACCAATATCGCCAAGATCCTCAATTGCTATCCCCGCAAGGGCGCGGTTCTGGTGGGGGCGGATGCCGATCTGGTGGTCTGGGATCCCGAGAAGGAAAAGACGATCTCCGCCAACGCCCAGCAATCGGCGATCGACTATAACGTGTTCGAGGGCCACAAGGTGAAGGGCCTGCCGCGATTTACCCTCACGCGTGGCAAGGTCGCCGTGCATGACGGCGAGATCCGCACCGAAGAGGGCCACGGCCAGTTCGTCGCCCGCGAGCCGAATACGGCGGTGAACAAGGCGCTGAGCACGTGGAAAGAGCTGACCTCTCCGCGCCCGGTCGAGCGCAGCGGGATACCGGCGAGCGGCGTTTGACCTGACTAAAGACCACAAGAAGAAGACCCAATGAACCAGCCTGTCATCTCCGCCTCGCACCTCGATCTGACGTTCCAGACGAACGACGGGCCGGTTCACGCGCTTCGCGATGTGTCGCTCGATATCGGCAAGGGCGAGTTTGTGTCGTTCATCGGCCCCTCGGGCTGTGGCAAGACGACCTTTCTGCGCTGTATCGCGGGGCTGGAAGAGCCGACGGGCGGGACGCTCGCGGTCAATGGTCTGACGCCGGATGCCGCCCGCCGGAGCCGCGCCTATGGCTATGTGTTTCAGGCGGCGGGGCTTTATCCGTGGCGGACCATTGGCGGCAACATCCGCCTGCCGCTCGAGATCATGGGGTTTTCCAAGGAGGAACAGGCTGAGCGCGTGAAGCGCACGCTCGAGCTCGTCGATCTTGCGGGGTTTGAGAAAAAGTTCCCGTGGCAGCTTTCCGGCGGGATGCAGCAGCGGGCCTCGATTGCGCGGGCGCTGGCGTTCGACGCCGATATCCTACTGATGGACGAGCCCTTCGGCGCGCTCGACGAGATCGTGCGCGACAGGTTGAACGAGGAGCTGTTGAAGCTCTGGGATCGCACCGGCAAGACCATCGGATTTGTCACCCACTCGATCCCCGAGGCGGTCTATCTCTCGACCAAGATCGTGGTGATGAGCCCGCGTCCGGGCCGGATCACCGATGTGATTGAAAGCACCCTGCCGCGCGAGCGGCCGCTGGATATCCGCGACAGCGCCGAGTTTATCGCCATCGCCCATCGCGTGCGGGATGGCCTTCGGGCGGGGCATATTGATGCCTGAGGCGCGCGCATGAAGGCTTTGGGCCCCATCCTCGCGGTCGTCGCGGCGATCATCGCGCTGTGGTATGTGGCGGCGGTGCCGATGAACATCCAAGAGGTGCTGACTCAGGCCGAACGGGCGGGCGCGGTTGTCGAGCCGGAAGGCGCGATGAACCGGCGCGATGTGAACCGGTTTGCGCTTGTTCTGAGGAACGCGGATCACCTTGGCGAAAGCTGGAGCATGGAGCGCGCGCGCCTGCCCGCGCCGCATCAGGTGGTCAAAGAGCTTTGGGCCTCGACCTGGGATGAAGAGGTCAGCGGGCGGCGCGGGATCGTGAAATCGGGGAGCCTGTCGAACCGCTCCCTCATCTATCACGGCTCGATCACGCTGGGGGCGACCATCGTCGGTTTCCTGATCGGTTCGGGCCTTGGCATCCTTCTGGCGGTGGGGATCGTTCACAGCAAGACGATGGATATGTCGGTCATGCCTTGGGCCATCGTCAGCCAGACCATTCCCATCGTCGCGCTGGCGCCGATGATCATTGTGGTGCTCTATTCCATCGGGGTCGAAGGGCTTTTGCCGAAGGCGGTGATCAGCGCCTATCTGAGCTTCTTTCCCGTGGTCGTCGGCATGGTGAAAGGCTTGCGCAGCCCAGACGCCATGCAGACCGACCTTCTGCGGACCTACAACGCTAGCAAGCCGCAGGCCTTCTGGATGCTGCGCCTTCCGGCGTCGGTGCCCTACCTCTTCGCCTCACTCAAGATCGGCATCGCCGCGAGCCTCGTCGGCGCGATCGTCGGTGAATTGCCGGTGCAGCGCGGTGGTCTTGGGGCGCGGATGCTGGGCGGAAGCTATTACGGCCAGACCGAACAACTTTGGGCGGCGCTCTTGTTTGCCGCCGCAATGGCCGCGATCCTCGTCTGGCTGATCGGCTGGATCGAGGGCAAGACGCTGCGTCGGATGGGGGTCACGCAATGATCCTCGTCTTTGCTGCCGTGGCCGTCTGGATCGGCGCTTGGGCCTTCAATGGCTGGCTCGCTAATGGCCGCTTCTCGGACCTTGCCTCGGTGCGCTTGGCCGTGCCGCTGATCTTTGGGGCGACGGTGATTGTCGTCTGGGAATTGATCGTGCGGGGGCTTCAGGTTCCGCCGGTGATCCTGCCGCCGCCGAGCACCATCGTTGGAGCGTTCTTCGGCAATTTCGGCGTCCTCTGGCCGGATTTCGTCCAGACCTTCGCCAAGGGGGCGCTGGGCGGCTATGTCATCGGCTGCGGCTCGGCGCTTCTGACCGCGATCCTTGTGGATCGCTACGATTTCCTGCGCCGCGGGCTTTTGCCCGTGGGCAACTTCATGGCCGCGCTGCCCATCGTCGGCACCGCGCCGATCCTCGTGATGTGGTTCGGCTTTGATTGGCAGTCGAAGGCGGCCGTGGTTGTCGTCATGGTGTTCTTTCCGATGCTGGTAAACACGGTCGCGGGCCTGCGCGACACGAGCGCCATGCAGCGCGACCTGATGCGAACCTATGGGGCGAGCTATTGGCAGACGCTGTTCAAGCTGCGCTTCCCCGCCGCGCTGCCGTTCATTTTCAACGGTCTCAAGATCGCCACTACGCTCGCCCTGATCGGTGCTATCGTGGCGGAGTTCTTCGGCTCTCCGACTCGGGGTCTCGGGTTTCGGATCTCGACCTCGGTTGGCACGCTGGCGCTCGACATGGTTTGGGCGGTGATCGTCGTCGCCGCTCTGACAGGAACAGCCTTTTACGGAGCAGTTGCGTGGCTCGAGCGGCGGATGACCTTCTGGCATCCCTCGCAACGCAAATAAGAATACCGGCCGCCAAAAAGGCCGGAGGAAACAAGCAAACCTGACAAGGAGGTCAGACAAATGAAGAAGTTGGTAAGCACGGCGGCCCTTGCTGCCGTTTTGGGCGCCCCGGCATGGGCGGCCGACGACGTGACGCTTCAGCTGAAGTGGGTCACGCAGGCGCAGTTTGCCGGTTATTATGTGGCGCTGGATCAGGGCTTCTATGACGAGGAAGACCTGAACGTTAAAATCCTCGCCGGTGGCCCCGACATCGCGCCGGGTCAGGTTCTGGCCGGTGGCGGCGCGGATGTGATGATCGACTGGCTCCCCTCCGCACTTGCTGCCCGCGAGAAGGGACTGCCGATCGTCAACATCGCCCAGCCGTTCAAAACCTCGGGCCTGATGCTCACCTGCTGGAAAGACACCGGCATCACCGGACCTCAGGATTTCCGTGGCAAGACCATCGGCGTCTGGTTCTTTGGTAACGAGTATCCGTTCCTGAGCTGGATGAGCCAGGAAGGCATTCCGACCGACGGCGGCGAGAATGGCGTGACGGTTCTCAAGCAGGGCTTCAACGTCGATCCGCTTCTGCAGCGGCAGGCCGACTGTATCTCGACCATGACCTATAACGAGTTTGGTCAGGTTCTGGATGCGGGCGTGAGCACCGACGAGCTCGTGACCTTCAAGTATGAGGATGTGGGCGTGGCCACGCTCGAGGACGGCCTCTATGTTCTTGAGAGCAACCTTGCCGATGCCGATTTTGCCGATCGCATGGTGCGTTTCGTGCGTGCCTCGATGAAGGGCTGGAAGTGGGCCGAAGAGCATCCTGAGGATGCGGCGATGATCGTTCTTGATAACGATGATACTGGCGCCCAGACCGAGGCGCATCAGGTCCGCATGATGGCCGAGATTGCCAAGCTCACCGCCGGCTCGAACGGCACGCTGGACGAGGCGGACTATAACCGCACCGTCCAGACGCTTCTGGCGGGTGGTTCGGACCCTGTGATCACCGCTGAGCCGGTGGGCGCGTGGACCCAAGCCATCACCGACGCCGCTCTGAACTAGGACGGTTTTACCTAGAGGAAACGCCCCGTGCTCGTGCGGGGCGTTTTCGTTTGGATCGCCTGCGTCGATCCAAAGGCCTCCGGCGGGAGTATTTTGGGCCAAAAGAAAGGTTTTGGTTGTCGGAGCCGCAAGCGGCTGTATGGAGAGCGGGCGAACAGGAGCGGAGTTTCCCATGGCCTATTTGCTGGGGGTTGATACCGGCGGCACCTATACCGACGCGGTGGTGATCGACGAGGCGGCGGATCGGGTGATGGCCAGCGCCAAGTCGCTGACCACGCGGCCGGATCTGGCCTTGGGCGTGGGGCGGGCGATTGATGAGGCGATTGCCGAGGCGAGGGTTGCGCCGTCGCAGATCGCGATGGTTTCGCTCTCGACCACTTTGGCCACGAATGCGCTTGTCGAAGGGCAGGGCGGGCGCGTGGCGCTGGTGTTCATCGGATTTGATGAAAGGGAATTGGGCCGCGCGGGATTGATGGACGCGCTGCATGGTGATCCGGTGATCCGGCTTTCCGGTGGCCACAGCCATTCGGGCGGCGAGCTGGCGCCGTTGAATCTTGATGCGCTTGAAGAGGCGCTGCGCGGATTGCCGAAGGGGATCACCGGTTTCGCCGTGGCGGCGAGTTTTGCCACCCGCAACCCGGCGCATGAGGTGGCGGCGCGGGAGGTGATCCGGCGGGTGACGGGCAAGCCTGTGACTTGCTCGCACGAGCTTTCTTCGGCGCTGGGCGGACCCAAGCGGGCGCTGACGGCTGTTTTGAATGCCAGGCTCATCGGGTTGATCGCGCGGCTCATTCAGGCTTGCGAGGATCACCTGCGCCAGATCGGTGTCGATGCGCGTCTCATGGTGGTGCGCGGCGATGGGGCTTTGGTTTCGGCGGCGCTGGCGCGGGAAAAGCCGATCGAGACGATCCTGAGCGGGCCTGCTGCCTCGATTGCCGGGGCCAGTTGGCTCACTGGCGAGAGCGATGCGCTGGTGAGCGATATCGGCGGCACGACGACCGACATCTGCCTTCTGCGCGATGGTCGTCCGGCGATTGATCCGCAGGGTGCGCGGGTCGGGCCCTATCGGACGATGGTCGAAGCTGTGGCGATGCGGACATGGGGCCTTGGTGGCGACAGCGAGGTTCATCTGACCGCAGGGTTGGAGGGTGGCTTGCGGCTCGGGCCCAAGCGGGTCATGCCAATTTCGCTCCTCGCGCGGGATTACCCGCAGGTGGTTCACAAGGCCCTCGATCTGGCGCTGGCGACAGGGTTGCCTTCGGAGGATGGCGGCCGCTTTGTGGTGCCGGTGTGGAACGAGATGCCCGAAGGGCTTGATGCCCGTGAGGAGGCGATTGCGCTGCGGCTGGTGAACGGGCCGCTCAAGCTCGGGGATGCGGTGAAATCGCGGATGGAGGGGCCGGCGCTTTCGCGGCTTGTGGCGCGGGGGCAGGTGATGATGGCGGGGATCACGCCGTCGGATGCCTCGCACGTTCTGGGGCGGGTGGATGCCTGGGATGCCAGTGCGGCGGAGAAGGCGCTGCGGCTTTTCTCGTTCCGGCGCAAGGGCAGCGGCGACCGGGTGGCCGAAAGCGCCGAGGCGCTGGCGGCCAAGATCATCGACCAGCTGACCCGCCAGACGGTTGCCTGCCTTCTGGAGGCGGCGTTCGCCGAGGACAATAGCGACTGGGCGGATCCTGCCGGATTGGCCGATCATCCCCTGACTCTCGCCGGGCTCGACCGGCATCAGGGTGTCGTCAGCATGAGCCTCAACCTCGGGGTTCCGGTGATCGGCCTCGGCGCCTCGGCCCCGTCCTATTACCGCGCGGTGGGCGAACGTTTGAATACGCGCATGATCCTGCCCGAGCACGCGGGCGTGGCCAATGCCATCGGTGCTGTGGTCGGCCAAGTGGCCATGCGGGCGAGCGGGACGGTGACGTCGCCGGGGCCGGGTATTTTCGTGGCCCACCTCGGAGCGGGCCCGCAGCAGTTCGGCGGACGCGACGAGGCAATCGCGGCGCTGACATCCGAACTGCAAGCGGATGCGACGGCCCGTGCAAGGGCGGCAGGTGTTGAAGAGATCCGCATCAAGGCCGAGAGCGAGGTCCGCGAGGTCGAGATCGAGGGTCAGCCGATGTTTATCGAGGCCGCGGTCCGCGTGACCGCGCAGGGGCGCCCTCGGATCGCCCAGAGCCAGTGAGAAGTGCATAGACCGCCCGATTGCCATGCGCTAACAGTGCGGCAATTCGACCCTGTCGGGGCGTGAGAAGAGAGGGATCCATGGCTATCCGTGTCACTGTCTGGGACGGAACCGATGCCTACGGCCAGCGCCTTTCAGAGGGGCTTTATCGGTTTTCGGTTCGGGATGCGGCCGACGCGAGCTATGAGGAAACACCGGCCGCCGTCTATGCGCGTGTCAGCGAAGTTCGGGCGGGCGATGACGGGCTCGTCTTTACCCTGCCCGGCGGAATTGAAGTGCCATTTTCCGAGGTTACAGGCGTGCGCGCTGGGGTTTAGCCGTGCGGCTAGCCCCAGAGGCTGATCGACAGAATGAAGCCCGCCGTCGCTGCCGCAGCACCAAGAAGGACAAGCGATGCCGCCAGCCATAGGCTCGGCCCCTCCGGCTCAGGCTCGGGCTTGCCCTGTCGGCTCAATAGTTCTTCGGCCAGTTTCGGCAGTTTCGGACCAAAGCGCGACAAGACCTGCATCGTGCGGATCGCATCGCGGATTGCGGCCTTCGGGCCGATGCTGTCCTTGATATAGGCCTCGACCACGGGGCGGGCGACTTCCCAGATGTTGATATGCGGATCGAGCGACCGCGCCACGCCCTCGACCACCACCATCGTGCGCTGCAGCAGAATCAGCTCGGTGCGCGTCTGCATCCCGAAACGTTCTGTCACTTCAAAGAGATAGGCCAGAAGCCGTCCCATCGAGATGCGGCTCGCGTCCATGCCGAAGATCGGCTCGCCCACGGCCCGAAGGGCATTGGCAAACTCGTCAACGTCGCGGTCGGCCGGAACGTATCCCGCCTCGAAATGCACCTGCGCCACGCGCATATAATCGCGCTTGATAAAGCCATAGAGGATCTCGGCATAGACGCGGCGGGTATATTCGTCGATCCGCCCCATGATCCCGAAATCAAAGGCCACCACATCGCCATTCGGCGCGACCTTGAGGTTGCCCTGATGCATATCGGCGTGGAAGAACCCGTCGCGCAGCGCGTGCTGGAGAAAGATCTGCAAAATCCGCGCGGCAATCGCCACACGGTCGTGGCCGGCGGCATCAATCGCCGCGTTGTCGCCCGCGTTGACCCCTTCCGCCCAGTCGAGCGTCATGACCCGCCGCGACGACAGCCCCCATTTGACCTTGGGCACCGTGAACCCCGGATCGCCCTTGGTATTCTCGGCAAACTCCGAGGCCCCGGCGCTTTCAAGGCGCAGATCGAGTTCGCCCTGAACCACCCCGTCGAAATGCCGGATCACATCGAGCGGCCTGAGGCGGCGCGACGAGGGCGAGAGAAACTCGATGACATTGGCGGCGAAATAGAAGGCGTCGATATCGCGCTGAAAGGCCCGCTCGATCCCGGGGCGGAGAACCTTGACCGCCACGTCCTCGCCCGTGTCCTTCAGGGTCGCCCGGTGCACCTGCGCAATCGAGGCGGCGGCAATAGGCTCGGAAAACGCGCTGAACACCTCATCAACCTTGATGCCCAGCTCGCGCTCGATCTCGGCCTTGGCCGCATCAGTGGAAAACGGCGGCAGCTTGTCTTGCAGGACGCGGAGCTCTTTGGCCAGCTCGTCTCCCACCACATCGGGGCGGGTCGAAAGGATCTGGCCGAATTTGATATAGGCCGGCCCCAGCGCCGTGATCGCCCGCGTCGCTGGCGGCAGCGAAGGATCGCCGCGATAGCCGAGCCATTTGAACGGCAGTGCAAAGGTCCGCGCCGCAAAGCGCAGCATCGGTCCGGCCTCGAACGCGTCGAGCACGACATTCATCGCCCCCGCCCGCTCGAGCGTCGCGCCGGTGCGGATCAGCCGCCAGGTATTGTGGGGCCCACGCATCCTAGATCTTCCAGCCCGAATGCAGGCAGGCGATGCCGAGCGAGAGGTTGCGATAGGCGGCGTTGCCGAAACCGGCGGTCTTCACCATTCCGAGGAAGGTTTCCTGATCGGGAAATTTGCGGATCGATTCCACGAGATACTGATAGCTGTCGCGGTCATTGGCGATGGCCTGCCCCATGCGGGGGATCACGTTGAAGGAATAAAGGTCATAGGCCTTCTGCATAATCGGATTGGGCATCTGGCTGAATTCCAAGACCATGAGCCGCCCGCCGGGGCGCAGCACGCGATAGGCCTCGTTCAGCGCCTCTTGCGGGCGCGTCACGTTCCGGATGCCGAAGCTGATGGTATAGACGTCGAAGGTATTGTCGGCGAAGGGCAGGGCCATCGCATCGCCCACCACCCAATCAAGGCTCTCGGCCATATCCGCCGCCTCGGCGCGCTTGCGCCCCTCGACCAGCATCGATTCGGTCAGGTCGAGCACGGTCGCATGCCCGCGGCCCGCACGCTTGAGGAAGCGGAAGGAAATGTCGCCGGTGCCGCCCGCCACATCCAAGAGCTTCTGCCCCGGCCGCGGCGCGAGCCAATCCATCATCGCATCCTTCCAGACGCGGTGAATGCCAAGGCTCATGACATCGTTCATCACATCGTATTTCGAGGCGACCGAGGTGAAAACGCCCTGCACACGGCCGGCTTTTTCCTCTTCCCGCACGGTCTCGAAACCGAAATGCGTTGTTCTGTCCGTCGTGTCCGTCATGGGCTCTTGCCGTGAATCCTGCGGGCCGAAACAATGGGCGCCGAAAGGGGCATACACCGGACCCCCGCCCATAGGAAGCCTGCCATGCCCGAATTGCCCGAAGTCGAGACCGTCCGCCGCGGTTTGTTGCCTGCGATGGAGGGCCGCGTGATCGAACGGGCGCAGATCAACCGCCCCGATCTGCGCTGGCCCTTTCCCGAAGGGATGCGCGAAAGGCTCGAAGGCGAGCGTATCCTCGCCCTGCGCCGCCGCTCGAAATATATCCTCGCGGATCTGTCGTCGGGGGAGTCGCTTCTGATCCATCTCGGGATGTCGGGCCGGATGCTCGTCTCGGGCCGTGTTCTTGGGGAGTTTCACCAAGATGTCGGCGTCACTGACGATCACCCCGAGCCGCAAAAGCACGATCACGTCATCCTCGATCTCGAAGGTGGCGCACGGGTGACGTTCAACGACGCTCGCCGTTTCGGCGCGATGGACCTTCTCGATACCGCCACCGCCGAGGATCACTGGCTCTTGCGCGATCTTGGCCCCGAACCCTTGGGCAACAGCTTTGACGGCCCCTATCTGGTGGCCCGTCTCAAGGGCAAAGGAAGCCCGATCAAGACCGCGCTCCTTGACCAGAGAATCGTCTCGGGCCTTGGCAACATCTACGTCTGCGAAGTGCTCCACCGCGCCGGAATCAACCCCCGCCGCAAGGCTGGGCAGATTTCCGAGGCGCGGGTCAGCGGGCTTGTGCCGATCATCCGCGAGGTACTGTCCGAGGCGATCGAGGCGGGGGGATCGTCGCTGAAAGACTATCGGCAGGCCGATGGTGAACTTGGTTATTTTCAACACGTTTTCAGGGTCTATGACCGCGAAGGCGCCCCATGTGTGACCCCCGTCTGCGGCGGCACGGTGCATCGCATCGTTCAGGGCGGCCGGTCGACCTTCTATTGCCCCCGCTGCCAAAGATAGCTTGATCGCGGCGGCCGCAATGCTAAGCACTTGCCCGACTGCTCACAACAAAAGGCCCGAAAATGGCTTATGAAACCCTGATCGTAGAGATGCACGACTATGTGTCCTACATCACCCTCAACCGCCCCGACGCCCTGAACGCCCTCAACCTCACGCTCCTGCAAGAGCTGTGCGATGCACTGGAAGAGGCCGACGCCAACGACAAGGTGCGCTGCATCGTCATCACCGGCTCGGAAAAGGCCTTCGCTGCGGGCGCCGATATCTCGATGATGTCGGAAAAGTCTTTCGTCGATGTCTACACCGAGAAACTCTTCGCCAACGAGGGCGAGCGGTTCAACAAGACCCGCAAGCCGATCATCGCGGCTGTGTCCGGCTATGCGCTGGGCGGCGGGTGCGAGCTTGCGATGATGTGCGATTTCATCATCGCCGCCGACAATGCCAAGTTTGGCCAGCCCGAGATCAACCTCGGCGTCATCGCCGGCCTTGGCGGATCGCAGCGCCTGCCGCGCTATGTCGGCAAGGCCAAGGCGATGGATATGCACCTGACGGGCCGTTTCATGGACGCCGCCGAGGCCGAGCGCTGCGGCCTTGTCTCGCGCGTTGTGCTGGTCAAGAAGCTCAAGGAAGAGGCGCTCGCCGCCGCGGTAAAGATCACCGAGAAATCGCTTTTGGCCGCTGCCGCCGCCAAGGAAGCCGTCAACGCCGCCTTTGAAACGCCGCTGGCCGAGGGCCTGCGCGTCGAGCGCGCGCTCTTCTATTCGCTCTTCGCCACGGAGGATCAGAAAGAAGGCATGGCCGCTTTCCTTGAAAAGCGCGAAGCCCAATTCCGCGACAGATAAGGCGATTTGGGGCTTTCCAATCGGGGCGTTCTATGGTTATAGGCGCCCCATCCATGCGCGTGAGGCCCGCTTAGGCCAGAATCAGCCGGTTCTAAAACCCGGTCGGGCCGATTGCGCAGCTATTGAACATTGACCCGAACCTAAGGGAACCGAAACATGGCAAATACGCCCCAGTCCAAGAAACGCGCTCGCCAGAGCGAGACCCGTTTTGCAATCAACAAGATGCGCCGTTCGCGCATCCGCACCTTCCTTCGCAAAGTCGAAGAAGCGATCGCTTCGGGCGACAAGGACGCCGCCGCCGCCGCCCTGCGCGCCGCTCAGCCCGAGCTGATGCGTGGCGTCACCAAAGGCGTCGTTCACAAGAACACTGCCGCTCGCAAGATGTCGCGTCTTGCCTCGCGCGTGAAAGCGATCAACTGATTCTCCGATAGCCTCGACTACCGTTGATCCAGAAGGGCGTGCCGGTCTCGGCGCGACCTTTTTTTCGTCCGACCCAGCCATATTTTCGCCGCGATGCAGGGGGCGGGGAGATTCTTTTTCACCAAACCCAGAGTCAAGCGCGATGTTGTGTTGATGGAGCCCAATCCGACTTGCTAGCTTGCCTATGCGATTCACATCGTTCCTGGGGGAACAGGGTGGCGCAGGGACGGTTTGGCCTTCAGGCATCGACCCCTGCAGTATTTGTTTGGTGTACCATTTCGCGATCTGCGAGATGCGTGGTTTGTGCTCAGAGGCCTAAGGTCCGGCAGCGCGCCAGATGATGAGGTGGTATTTCACCTTGCCCCCAAGGAGCCATGTTTCGGCGTCGGGACAGCTTGGCCAATGGCCAAGTGACGCTTTGAGGCAGGCAGAGTGAGCCGTCGGCCCGGGGCCGCAAAGCCCGGAAAGAATAGAGAACGGGACAGGTTGAAGATGACGAACGAAATTTGGGGGGACGTCCGCGAAATCCTTCGCGGGACGCTAGGAGCGAATAGCTATTCGAACTGGATCGAACCCCTCGAGTTCTCCAAGCTGGGCGATGGCGTCGCGATCTTCCATGTTCCGACCAACTTCATCGGAAATTATGTCGCCCAGAATTTCGGTGATCAGATTCTCTATCAACTCAACCGTGCCGGCGCCGCCGTTCAGCGCCTGAGCTTTAATGTGCCGTCGGCCAGTGTCACGCGCAGCCCGGCCCAAAGCCGCCCAGCCGCCCAAGCCACTGCCGAGCCCGACGATCTTCCCGGCGCACCGCTTGATGCCCGATTCACCTTCGACAGCTTCGTCGTCGGCAAGCCCAACGAGCTGGCCCATGCCGCCGCCCGTCGGGTGGCCGAAGGCGGCCCTGTCACCTTCAACCCGCTCTTCCTTTACGGCGGTGTTGGCCTCGGCAAGACGCACCTGATGCACGCCATCGCCCACGAGCTTCAACGCCGTCAGCCCGATCTGAATGTGCTCTATCTCTCGGCCGAGCAGTTCATGTATCGCTTCATCACCGCGCTGCGCGAACGCAAGATGATCGACTTTAAGCAGATGTTCCGCTCGGTCGATGTGCTGATGGTGGATGATGTTCAGTTCATCGCCGGCAAGGACAGTACGCAGGAAGAATTCTTCCATACGTTCAACGCCTTGGTCGATGGCCAAAAGCAGATTATCATCTCGGCCGACCGCGCCCCCGGCGAGATCAAGGATCTCGAGGATCGCATCCGCTCGCGGCTTCAGTGCGGCCTTGTGGTTGATCTGCACCCGACCGACTACGAGCTGCGCCTCGGCATTCTTCAAACCAAGGCCGATCTCTACAAGGCCCAGTATCCAGGCCTTGTGCTGGCCGATGGCGTTCTCGAATTCCTTGCGCACCGCATCTCGACCAACGTGCGCGTTCTCGAAGGCGCGCTTACCCGCCTTTTCGCTTTCGCCAGCCTCGTTGGCCGCGAGATCACGCTTGAACTGACGCAGGATTGCCTCGCCGATATCCTCAAGGCCTCGGATCGCAAGGTCACGGTCGAAGAGATTCAGCGCAAGGTGAGCGAGCATTACAACATCCGCCTGTCCGACATGATCGGCCCCAAGCGCGTGCGCACCTATGCCCGCCCGCGTCAGGTGGCGATGTATCTCGCCAAACAGCTCACCAGCCGCTCTCTTCCCGAGATCGGCCGCCGTTTCGGTGGGCGCGATCACACGACCGTCATGCACGGGGTCAAACGGATCGAAGAGTTGCGCAACAAAGATAGCCAGATCGCCGACGATCTGGAGCTCTTGCGCCGCTCTCTCGAAGCTTGACGCCGCCGCAACACTCTTCGACAGTTGAGAAAAGCACTTGAGCCGAGAAGGAAAACCGCTAGGTTTTCCCTCCCGACCGGCGCAGTGCCGTGGAATGCGGAGCAAGAAAAATGAAATTCTCTATCGAACGCGCAGCCCTTCTCAAGGCGGTGGCTCGGGCCCAGTCGGTTGTCGAGCGGCGCAACACCATTCCGATCCTCGCCAACGTGCTGATCGAGGCCGAGGGCGACACGGTCCAGTTCCGCGCCACCGACCTTGATATCGAGGTGGTCGACCGCGCCCCCGCCAAGGTTGAGCGTGCAGGCGCCACCACGGTCGCCGCCGTGATGCTCAACGAGATCGTCCGCAAGCTCCCCGACGGGGCGCTAGTGACCCTCACCGAAAACGGCGCTACCGGCCGTTTGAACATCGAAGCGGGCCGCTCGAGCTTTTCGCTCGCCACCCTGCCGCGCGAAGATTTCCCCGTGATGGCCTCGTCGGATTATGCCTCGAATTTCTTGGCCCCCGCGCCGGTCCTGCGGCGGCTTTTCGACAAGTCCAAATTCGCGATTTCGACCGAAGAGACCCGCTACTATCTCAACGGAGTCTATATGCACGTCGCCGATAGCGATGGCGGCAAGGTTCTCCGCTGTGTGGCGACCGATGGCCACCGCCTTGCCCGCATCGATGCCGATCTGCCCGAGGGCGCGGCCGGGATGCCCGGCGTAATCGTTCCTCGCAAGACGGTCGGCGAATTGCGCAAGTTGCTCGAAGACGACGAGATGAAGATCGCGGTCAGCGTCTCGGAAACCAAGATCCGCTTTGCGACACCCGACATCACGCTCACATCCAAGGTCATCGACGGGACATTCCCCGACTACACCCGCGTCATCCCCTCCGGCAACACGCGCCGCCTTGAGGTCGACGCCGCCGAGTTCGCCAAGGCGGTTGACCGTGTGGCAACTGTCTCGTCGGAACGTTCCCGCGCCGTGAAGCTGAGCCTCGACGAGGATCGCCTCGTCCTGTCGGTCAACTCGCCCGATAGCGGCGCCGCCGAGGAGGAACTCGCCGTGGCCTATGGCGACGAACGGCTCGAGATCGGCTTCAACGCCAAATACCTCTTGGAGATCGCAAGCCAGGTCGACCGCGAGAACGCGGTTTTCCTCTTTAACTCCACCGGCGATCCGGCCCTGATGCGCGAAGGCAATGACACGAGCGCTGTCTACGTCGTCATGCCGATGCGCGTCTGACGTGCCCCCTGCCATTGATCTGAAGGGAGGCCGCCCGCAATGAGCGGCCTTTTCCTTTCCGAGCTCAGGCTCTCCCATTTCCGCTCACACCGGAAGGCCGTGCTCGATCTCGATCCACGGCCTGTGGCGATCTATGGGCCGAACGGGGCGGGCAAGACGAATATCCTTGAGGCGATTTCGCTCCTGTCGCCCGGTCGCGGCCTGCGCCGAGCGGTGGCCGACGATCTGGTGCGCCGGCCCGAGGGGTTGGGCTGGAAGGTTTCCGCCGTTCTCCATTCGCTGCATCAGGTCCACGAGGTCGAGACATGGGCCGAAGCGGGCGGCGCTCGTGTCGTGCGGATCGACGAGAAGGCCGCCACGCAGGTCGCGCTTGGCCGCATCGCCCGCATCCTCTGGCTCGTCCCCTCGATGGACAGGCTCTGGATCGAAGGCGCCGATGGCCGCCGCCGGTTTCTCGACCGGATTACCCTGAGTTTCGAGCCGACCCATGCCGAGGCCGTCCTCGCCTATGAAAAGGCCATGCGCGAGCGCAACCGCCTTCTGAAAGACATGGTGCGCGACGCCAGCTGGTATGCCGCGCTCGAGGCGCAGATGGCGGCCTCTGGCGCCACCATCTGGCAGAACCGCCGCTTTGCCGTGGCGCAGCTTCTCGACGCGCAGGAAGCGGCGGAAACGGCTTTTCCCGTGGCCGATCTGGCCCTGAGCCAGCCCGAAGGTGATGCGTCGGAGGATGAAGAGGGGCTGAGAGAGGCTTTCGCCGAAGGCCGCGCCCGCGATCTGGCCGCCGGGCGCACGCTCATCGGTCCGCATCGCGGCGATCTGGCGGCCACCTTCCGCGCCAAAGGGGTTCCGGCCAAGGATTGTTCGACCGGCGAGCAGAAAGCGCTTCTGATCTCGCTCATCCTCGCCAATGGCCGGGCGCTGGCCCGCGATTTCGGCGCGCCGCCGATCCTTCTTCTCGACGAGGTCGCCGCCCACCTCGATGCCACCCGCCGCGCCGCCCTCTACGACGAGATATGCGCCCTCGGCGCACAGGCGTTCATGACGGGGACAGGGGCTGAACTGTTTGATGAGCTCGGGCAACGCGCCCAATACATCGAGGTCCACGACGCCGACGGCACAAGCGCCACGGAGGCAAAGACAACGCCATGACCCTGCCGATGAACCGTGTGACCTTCATCACGCTCGCCGTGCGCGATCTGGCGCGGGCGCGGGCTTATTACGAGGCGCTGGGCTGGGTGCTGGAGCGCGCGATGGACGAGGTCGCCTTCTATGCGATGAACGGCGCCAAGTTTGGCCTCTTTACGCTGGCTGGCCTTGCCCGCGAGACAGGCCGCGAGATTGCCGAGCTGCAAACCGGCGCGATGACGCTCGCGCAGAACCAGCCCTCCGAGGCCGAGGTCGACGCAATGTTCGCCCGCGCCATTGCGGCGGGCGCAACGCCCGTGGCGAAGCCCTTCAAGACCGACTGGGGCGGCTATTCGAGCTATGTTGCGGATCCCGACGGGCACCTCTGGGAATTCGCCTATAACCCCTTCTCGCACCTGAACACCGAAGGCCACATCGCATGACCATCTCCGCCTCCGAACTGGCCTTCTACGGCTTCGGGATCTTCCTTTTGTTCATCACCCCCGGCCCTGTCTGGGTGGCGCTCATTGCCCGCGCGCTTTCGGGCGGGTTTGCAGCCGCATGGCCCTTGGCCCTTGGCGTGACGCTCGGCGATCTCGTCTGGCCCTTCCTCGCCATCCTTGGCGTGACATGGATCCTCTCGGTCTATGGCGATTTCCTCGAACTTATGCGCTGGGTCGCCACCGCGACCTTCCTCGTCATGGGCTATCTCGTGATCCGCGCTGCGGGAAAGCCGATCGACCGCAACAGCCACCTCACCCGCCCCGGCAAATGGGCCGGGTTCCTCGCCGGCCTTGCGGTGATCGTGGGCAACCCCAAGGCGATCCTGTTCTACATGGGGATGCTGCCGGGTTTCTTCGACGTGACCCGCCTCACATGGCCCGACATCGCGGCCATCTGCGCCGTGTCGATGGTCATCCCCTTCGTCGGCAACCTTTGCCTTGCGCTCTTCGTCGACCGCGCCCGCCGCCTCCTCAAATCGCCGGACGCCCTACGCCGGATGAACCAGACCGCGGGCGTCCTTCTGATCGGTGTGGGGCTTGTGATCCCCTTCCTCTAGGGCTTAGGCGGCCAGAGGCGCCCCCACGAGCCGAATCTTGTTGCGTGCGCAGGCGGCATCAACGGCCGCGATCATCTCGGGTGTCGGATGCGCCGCCTCGGGCAGGCCCGCTGCCGTGGCGGGCCGCGCTGTCTCGCGCACCATTGCCTCGAAATCGCCACCCGTGGTCACGGTGATCCACTGCGCCCCCTCTTGCGATTCAACGATATAGCTGTGGGAATGCCCTTGGGCGCCATCAGGATATCGCCAGCATTCAGGATCACCGGCCTGCCATCAACGCTGAACCGGATGCACCCCGACAGGACATGGAAAACCTCGTCCTCGCTGTCGTGGATATGAAGAGGCGGGGAATCCTGAAACGGGGCCCAGTGTTTCAAGACCGAAATCCTGTCGTTACCGGCCGAGGCAGGCACGACGATCTTCACACGGGTGTTCATAAACCACAGAGCGGGGTCTTGGGTTTGGTTTTGTATGTCTCTCTCCTTGAATGGGTGGGATGAGAGAAGGCTAGAACCGACCAAATCATATTGGAAATTGATAGTTATTATATAAGATATTCACATAGTGAATATTCTAACACTCGACCTTAATCTTTTGCGCGTCTTCGAGGCGATGATGCACCATCGCAACGTGAGCCGCACCGGCGACGCGCTGGGCCTCACCCAGCCAGCCGTCAGCGCCGCGCTCGGGCGGCTTCGGGATCATCTGGGCGATCCGCTTTTCGTGCGGGTTGGCAACAAGATGGTGCCAACAGCTCGGGCCGAAGCGATCGCCGGTCCGGTTTCCGCAGCGCTAAACTCGCTCGCTGCCGCTTTGGGCGAAACCGCCCCGTTCGACCCAGCCACCGCGACCGAAACCTTTGCCCTGCGCCGCGCCGATTTCTTTTCCATGCGCCTGATGCCGCCGCTCGCGGGCCGTTTAGCCCTGGAAGCGCCGGGCGTCACTCTGCGCTTTCTCGATAGCGCGCGGGGCGACACACTGGACCTTCTTGAAAAGGGCAGCATTGACCTTGCCCTCGAACAACCGATGGAGCCCCCGCCTTGGGTCTCGCGCACGCTTCTCTTCCCTTCGCCCTTCGTGCTGGTCGCGGCCAGGGATCATCCCGCCATAGACGCGCGGGGCATTGCGGCGGGCGCGACCTTGCCGCTCGATCTCTTCTGCGATCTGCCCCATGCCCTGCGCTCCACCGATGGCACCATGTCGGGCATGACCGACACGGCCCTCGCCGCTCAGGGCCGCGCCCGCCGGGTGGCGCTCGTCTTGCCGCATTTCGAGGCAATCCTTCATGCTGTCTCTCAAAGCGGGATGATCTCGGTGGTGCTGGTCCAGCTTGTCGGAGGCCGCACAGATGAATTGGGCCTTGCCCTTTACGAGCCGCCCCTCCCGATCCCGACCCCGAAAATGCAGCTCTATTGGCACAGCCGAAACGACAAGGCGCCGCCGCAGGTTTGGCTTGGACAGAGGGTTCTCGAAGAGGTGGCTCGGCTCTGGGGCGAAGATCGGGTTTTCGACCGCCCCGCTGCGATCTGAACCCGTCACCAAACCCACAAAATATGGGGGTTTCGCCGTGACAATCCCCCCGCTTTCCCCTATATTTTGGCGACTGAACGCAAGGTGAGACCGCATGTCCGAAGACGACCAGAAGCCGAACGAATATGGTGCAGATTCTATCAAGGTTCTCAAGGGCTTAGAAGCGGTCCGCAAGCGCCCTGGCATGTATATCGGCGATACCGACGATGGCTCGGGCCTGCACCACATGGTCTACGAGGTCGTCGACAACGGCATCGACGAGGCTCTGGCCGGTCACGCCAACTATGTTCATGTGAAAATTCACGCCGATTCCTCGGTTTCCGTGCGTGATAACGGCCGCGGGATTCCGGTCGATATGCACCCGACCGAAGGCGTCTCCGCCGCCGAGGTCATCATGACCCAGCTGCACGCGGGCGGCAAATTCGACCAGAATTCCTACAAGGTCTCGGGCGGTCTGCACGGCGTCGGTGTCTCGGTGGTCAACGCGCTGTCGGATTGGCTCGAGCTGCGCGTCTGGCGTAACGGCAAGGAACATTACGCCCGCTTCGAGCATGGCGACACCGCCGAGCATCTGCGCGTCGTGGGCGATGCCAATGGCGAGAAAGGCACCGAAGTCCGCTTCTTCGCCTCCAACAAGGGCACGGATCCCAAAGGCACCTTCTCGAACCTCGACTACAGCTTCGAGACCCTCGAACGCCGCCTGCGGGAGCTCGCCTTCCTCAATTCCGGCGTCCGCATCATCCTCGAGGACGATCGCCCCGCCGTGCCGCTCATGTCAGAGCTTTTCTACGATGGCGGCGTGCGCGAGTTCGTGCGCTATCTCGACCGCTCCAAGCATCCGATGATGCCTGAGCCGATCTTTATGACTGGCGAGCGCAGCGGCATCGGCGTCGAGGTCGCCATGTGGTGGAACGATAGCTACCACGAGACTGTTCTGCCCTTCACCAACAACATCCCCCAGCGCGATGGCGGCACCCATCTTGCGGGCCTGCGCGCCGCGCTGACGCGGACGCTGACGAAATACGCCCAAGACAGCGGCATCGCCAAGAAAGAGAAGATCGACTTTACCGGCGATGACGCCCGCGAGGGCCTGACCTGCGTGCTCTCGGTCAAGGTGCCCGACCCCAAGTTCTCGTCGCAGACGAAAGACAAGCTCGTGTCCTCCGAGGTTCGCCCCGCGGTTGAAAACCTCGTGGGCGAGAAGCTGTCGGAATGGTTCGAGGAGAACCCCGCACAGGCCAAAACCATCGTCGGCAAGATCATCGAGGCCGCGATGGCCCGTGAGGCCGCCCGCAAGGCCCGCGAGCTGACCCGCCGCAAAACGGCGATGGACGTGAACTTCCTCGCCGGCAAGCTCAAGGATTGCTCCGAGAAAGACCCCTCCAAAACCGAGGTATTCCTCGTCGAGGGCGACAGCGCCGGCGGCTCGGCCCAAACCGGCCGCGACCGCCGCACCCAAGCTGTCCTGCCGCTCCGTGGCAAGATCCTCAACGTCGAGCGTGCGCGGTTTGACCGGATGCTTTCGAGCCAGGAAATCGGCAACCTCGTCATGGCGCTTGGCACTGGCATTGGCCGCGACGATTTCAACATCGGCAAGCTGCGCTACCACAAGATTGTCATCATGACCGACGCCGACGTGGACGGCGCGCATATCCGCACGCTTCTTCTGACGTTCTTCTTCCGGCAGATGCCCGAGCTTATTGAAGGCGGCTATCTCTATATCGCCCAGCCGCCGCTCTATAAGGTCGCTCGCGGCAAGTCCGAGGTCTATCTCAAGGATCAGGCCGCGCTGGATGACTATTTGATCCAGCAGGGCATCGAAGGCGCCGTGCTGCGCCTTGGCTCGGGCGCCGAGATGGCCGGCGCCGATCTTCTGCGCGTGGTCGAAGAGGCGCGCCAGCTGCGCCGTGTGCTCGATGCCTTCCCGACCCACTATCCCCGCCATATCCTCGAACAGTCCGCCATTGCCGGCGCCTTCGTGCCGGGCGCTGTGGATGCCGATCTGCAAGGCGTGGCCGACAAGGTCGCCAAGCGGCTCGACCTCATCGCGCTGGAATACGAGCGCGGCTGGCAGGGCCGGATCACGCAGGATCACGGCATCCGCCTTGCCCGCATCCTGCGCGGCGTCGAAGAGGTCCGCACGCTCGACGGCTCGATGCTCCGCTCCGGCGAAGCCCGCCGCACCGGCAGCTTTACCCGCTCGCTGCAAGAGGTTTACGAGACGCCCGCCACGCTCATCCGCAAGGATCGCAGCCAGCTGATCCACGGGCCGCTTGATCTCCTAAAGGCGATCCTTGCCGAAGGCGAGAAGGGCCTCACGCTGCAGCGTTACAAGGGCCTTGGCGAGATGAACCCCGAGCAGCTTTGGGAAACCACCCTCGATCCCGATGCCCGCACGCTCCTGCAGGTCAAGATCGACGATGTGACCGAGGCCGACGATATGTTCACCAAGCTGATGGGCGACGATGTCGAACCGCGGCGCGAGTTTATCCAGACCAATGCTTTGCGCGTCGAACACCTCGATTTCTGATCCGGCGGCCTTCCGCCGAAGCAGAAAAGAGCCGGTTGCAGGAATTGCAGCCGGCTCTATTCATTTGGGCCAAGGAGATCCCATGACCCACATCCCCCGCCGCGCCTTCATCCTCACCGGCCTCGCCGCGCTTGCCGCCTGTAGCCGCACGCCCGAGGTGGTAGAT
>JALRLK010000048.1 GCA_023254495.1 Marivivens sp.
GAAAGCTGGCGGCCCAGCGCTGAAATCGCTCGTTGGCAAGCAAGCGCTCGCGCCACGCAAGCAGCCACCCTGAACTCAACATTCGGCTGGACAGGGCGTTCGAGAGGCCGGACATCGTGCAAGGCTCAGGCTGCGCGCCGCGCGAAATCATGAGCTCGGCCAAGACGACCTGCACGGCCGAAAAGAATTCGTCCCTGCCACGGCTCAAGCTCGTCTGCAGAGCTTGTTCCTTCTCATCCTGACCCTGTCGAACCGCCTGCACCTTGTCATCGAAGGCGTCAGCCTCGATCCGAAAATCGGCCGGATCCATCGTCGGGCGGCGCTCTGTCAAGCCGCGCTCTTCGGCTTGCAGCTCCTCGGCGAACTTACGATTCTCGGTTTCCAGCGCTTTGGCCTGCAGGTCGATATCCGCGCGAATACGCTGGCCGTAGAGGGTCTGCACAAACAGCTGATCAAGATTGATCGTCAGGATCAGGCTGCGAAACTCGGTCGCGCGCGTGGTCGTGCTCTCTTGCGCGACAGCCTGCCCCCCGAAGAGGGCAAGCAATCCAAGGCAGACAGCGACCCAGAGTTTCCGCATCAGAACGACGTGGCGATTGTCAGGTCGAAGGATTTGGGCCGGTCATAGCTTTCGGACAAGAGCGGCTGCATGAAGTTGAACCGCAGCGGGCCAATCGGTGTTTTCCAGAACAAAGACAGACCCGCAACCGCGCGTGGCGTGAAGTCGTTATAGAGAACGTCCGATACATCGGAGAGACCCGTATCCCAAAGCGAACCGTAGTCGATGAAAGCACCGCCGTGCATCCCAAACTCGGTGGGAAGGCCAATCGGGAACTCGGTCTCGAGGCGAACCACGGCATAGGTATTGCCGCCGAGCGAATCGTTTTCCCCATCGCCGGTGTAGCGCGGGCCAAATCCGCCGGGCTCAAAGCCGCGAATGATGCCGCTGTTCATGAAATAGCGGTCGGTGATCCGGCTCGCTCCCTCGAGGAAGTAGAGGTAGCCGCCCTCAACCGTGGCGTGCAGCGTCACCTCCTCGTTCATGATCTTGGTCTCAGCCGCGAGTGTGGCCGTGTTCTTCAGGAAGGTCGCTTCACCAAACGCATATTCCTGTCCGAAGCGCAGCAAGACCCCTGCATTTGGATTGAGGCCGGTGCGGCGATTATCCCATGTGTAGGTGTAGCCGACCGAATTCGTCCAGCGTCCGCCCGCAGCGGCATCGTCAAGAATTGGCTGCGAGTTTGTGGAAACGTTCGACAAGAGCGAATAGTCGATCGAGTAGCTAAGGGCCAACCGTGCGTTTTCGCTGACCGGGAAGCTGAGCGACGGCGAGAAACCAAAGCTCGTCGTGTCATAGAGCGCTGCCTCGTTGTCGGTGGTCTTATAGCCTGACCGCAGACCAAGTCTCAGATCAGGACCCAGCAGGTAGGGCTCGGTGAAGTTGAACGTCAGGATCCGGTTGGTTGCCGAAGTTGAAACCTGGAAATCAAGCGCCTGCCCTCGGCCCAGGAAATTGCGCTCGCTATAGCTCGCGATCAAGCTAAAGCCGGTGTCGGTGTTGTAGTTCGCGCCGAAGGTCAGCGATCCGGTCGGAACCTCTGTCACAGCCACATCGACAATCACCTGTTCGCTGGACGACCCTGCCCGCGTGCCGACCTCGGCATTCGAGAAGAACCCAAGCGCACGGATGCGCGACGCGCTTTCGCGGATCGAGCGGGGGTTGAGAGGATCGCCCTCAACAAGGGTGAACTGGTTGCGAACGACACGGTCGAGCGTTGTCGTATTGCCCGTGATATCGATGCGCTCGACGAAAACGCGCGGGCCACGCACCAGCGCATAGTTGAGATCGAGCTTTAGATCGCGATCACGGCGGGTGATTTGCGGAACGGCCTGAATGAATTGCAGGCCGAGCTGATTGGCCTGGAACTCGAGACGCGCAATATCGTTCTCAATCCGCAGCGGCGAATAGGTCTGACCATCTTTGGTGCGGATGATGCCGTCAAACTCGGCCAAGTCGACATCCGGCAGATCCGAGGTAACCTTGACCTCGCCGAATTCGTATTTCTGCCCCTCTTGGACATTGAACGTAATGAGATAGGTGTCGCGCTCACGCGTAAGCTCAAAGTCAACCGACTGAATCTCGAAATCGACATATCCGCGCGAGCGATAGAACTCGGTCAGCACCTGTTTGTCGAAATCGATCCGGTCGGCGACAAAGGTATCGCGTCCGATGATCGCCCTCAATAGGCCGGCCTGCTTGGTCTCGAGCACACCACGCAGACGATAATCCGAAAAGCTGCGGTTGCCGACAAAGCCAATACGCGAAATCTCGGTCACACCGCCTTCGAAAATCTCGAAAACAAGATCAACTCGGTTGTCGCTGCGGCGGATGATGCGGGGCGTAATGGTCGCGCTGATCCGTCCATTGTCTGCATAGAGCTGGACAATGGCACCCACGTCGCGTTCAACCTGGCTCGGGCTAAAGACATGGCGCGGCATCGATTGGATCGCCGACCGCAGATCATCGTCCTTGATCTTGGCGTTGCCCTCGAAAGAGATCACGCTGATAGTCGGAAGTTCGACAACCGTGACGATCAGCGTCGATCCGCTCACCCTCGCATCCACTGTCTCGAAAAGTCCGGTTTCGCGCACGGCCTGAACCGCATCGTTTAGGCCCGCGGCGCTGACCGCTTGGCCCGACGAAAGGCCCAGATAGGTCAGGATGGTCTGGGTTTCGATCCGCTGATTCCCCTGGATGGAGATGCCAGAGAAGCTGTAGCTCTGCGCCACAGCCGGCAACGCGCCCAGACCCAGCACGGCCGCAAGAACAAAGCCCTTGAAAAATTTGAAAAGCCGCGCGGCAGCGCTCGTGGCAAGGTCGCTCATCAGATCAGCCAGTATTAAATCCCTAAACACCTACGGAGTATCGGGATTACCGGACCTTGTCAAAAACACAAACGCGCCCCGGAGGGCGCGTTCTGCTTAATTTGTGAAACTTTGCGTATCGGTCTCAGATCGAGCCGAGATAAGCCGCAAATCCCAGAGCGCCAAGAATGGCGCCAACGAACAAAAGCCGGTCCAGGTTAAGTCCGATCAGATAGGACAATCCACGGTATCAGGAGTTGAGCGCCTGCATGATCCTGCACCAATAACGATTTCAGCCCTTTCAGTGTCCCTCAGGATTGCGGCCAAAAAACGGCACAATCGGGGAACCTCAGGGGCAAAGGCCCGGAACAGTATCATTTGCTAAAGCAAGGAACATCATCATCAGGATGAGGGCCAACCCAATCATCGTCAGGATCCGAAGGGCAGAGTCCGAAGGCTTGCGCCCACTTACGGCCTCATAGGCATGAAACACCAGATGACCCCCGTCGAGGATAGGGATCGGGAAAAGATTCAAAAGGCCAATCGCGGTCGAGAGAAGGCCCAAGAACTGGATATAGGTGCCGATTCCTTGGGCCGCCATTTCACCCGAGGTCTGGGCAATGCCGACGGGGCTTGAAAGATTGCAGGTCGAAATCTCGCCGGTGAGCATATGCCACATCCCCGAGACCGAAACCTTCGCGATGTACAAAAGCTGTCCCCAGGCATAGCGAAGGGTCGTCGCGATATCCGGCGAAGAGGTTTGTGGCTCGAAGAAGAGCCCACCGGAAAGGCCGATCAGCCAACGTGTCTCAAAATCACCGTCCCGCAGCGGAAGGTCGACACGGCGCGGGGCGATATCAAAGCTCAAGGTCTCGCCTTGCCGCCAGACCTCAAAGGTCATCTCCCGCCCCTCAGAGGCGGCAACGATGTCCATCATCTGCGAAAATGCGAGAACCGGTGTCCCGTCGATCGCGGTGATGACGTCATCAGCCAAAACCCCAGCTTCACGCGCAGGGCTATCGGAGCTCACCGAGAGCGCCAAGGTCGGCTCGGGATAGGGGCCGCGCACGACGATTTCCTCGCCGGCACGTCCAACCCGATAGTCAACGGACGCAACCATCGGAATCTTGTCCGTCGCGGCAACAACATCCGCAATGGTCGGGGTTTCGATGCCACCGATGGCAAGTATCCGGTCGCCTGTTTCGAGCTCCTGCTCATAGGCGTCCGGCAAATTCGGCACAGAAGCCAAAGTGAGCGGGTCGGTTGCAACACCGACAGACAGGACCGCCCAAGCAAAGACGAGAAATGCGAAGATGAAATTGAAGGCCGGACCGGATGCAACCGTCAGGGCGCGGGCCCAGACCGGTGCTCCGGCCATGCTGTCTCTGGACGCACCGGCGGCGGCATCGGCGCCCATCGACGCGGCGTTGCTGTCGCCCTTGAATTTCACATAGCCGCCAAGCGGAACCAGTGCGATCTGCCATACCGTTCCTCTGCGATCAACGCGCCGCCAGAGGACCGGCCCGAAACCGATCGAGAACACATCCGCCTTGATCCCGCTCCAACGCCCTGCGAGGTAGTGGCCCATTTCATGCACAAACACGATCACCATCAGGGCGACGAAGAAAGACAGAAGTGTAAGGCCGGTAGAGCTAAACTGCGGAAGAAGGCTCGTCATGGGTACTCTTAGGCTGAAATTGCAATGAGATCCGATGCGCGACGGCGCGCAAGTCGGTCGGTTTCGAGAATATCGTCAAGGCTATTTGCGGCGCGGTTCAGACCATCCGACGACCACATCTTGTCGAGCACATCTTCGACAAACCCAGCCATGTCCAAAAACCCTATTCGCCCGGCGATGAAGGCATCGAGTGCGATTTCCTTTGCGGCGTTGAAGGCCGCGCCGCTCTGCCCTCCGGCCCCCATGACCGACTGCGCAAGGCGCAGAGCCGGATAACGCTCGGGGTCCGGGGCTCGGAACGTCAATGTTCCGATCTTGGCCAGATCCAGCCGTGCGACAGGCAGTTCCCGCCGCTCGGGCCAATTCAGGGCGAAGCCTATGGCATGACGCATATCTGAGGCCCCGACATGGGCCATGAGCGCCCCGTCACGAAAGCCGACCAATGCGTGGACAAGGCTTTCTGGATGGATCACCACCTCGATCTGCGCGGGATCGATCCCAAAGAACTCGCGGGTTTCGATCAATTCCAGCGCCTTGTTGAACATCGACGCGGAATCGATGGTGATCCGCTGCCCCATCGCCCAATTGGGGTGGGTCGAGGCATCGGCAACTGTCGCCCGTGCGAGGCGTTCGACAGGCCAATCACGCAGAGCACCTCCCGAGGCAGTGATGATGATGCGTTCAACCGCTCCGATATCCTCGCCGACAAGCGCCTGAAAGACGGCCGAGTGCTCGCTATCAACGGGCAGAATGCGTGCGCCGTGGGCTTCGGCCGCCGCCATGACCAAGGGGCCCGCTGCAACGAGTGTTTCCTTGTTGGCCAGCGCCAGAGTGGCCCCCTGCCGGATCGCTTCCATTCCCGGCACAAGGCCTGCCGCACCGACGATGGCCGACATGATCCAGTCCGCCGGACGGCCTGCCGCCTCGGCCACGGCCGCATCCCCTGCCGCAGCTTCGATGCCGGTGCCGGCGAGCCTGTCTTTGAGGGCGCCAAAAAGCGCGGGCTCGCAGGTCACAGCCAGCTTTGCCCCCAGCTCAATGGCATCGCGGGCAAGTTGATCGACGTTGCGGCCACATGTGAGCGCGACGACATCGTAGCTCGCGATATCACGCCGGATCAGATCAATCGTGCTTTGACCAATGCTACCGGTCGCGCCCAGAATGGAGATCCGCCTCAAAAAAGGCCTCCGTCTTTCAGCACCTCAACCGCGAAGAGGAACAAGGCCGCGCCGGTCAAAGCATCGAACCGGTCGAGCAGCCCCCCGTGGCCGGGGATCAGGTTTGAGCTGTCCTTGATACCCGCAAAGCGCTTGATCGCGCTCTCAGTGATATCCCCCATCTGACCGGCAAACGCGGCAAGCACCGACAGGACGATCACCGAGGCGCCGCTCCCGAGAGGCCCTTCAAAACCGTAGCCCGCAAACGCGGCCCCCACGACACCGGCTCCGATCCAGCCTGCGATTGTTCCGCTCCACGTCTTTTTCGGGCTCACTCGTGGCCAGAATTTCGGCCCTCCGAGTATCCGGCCCGCGAAATATCCAAGGATGTCGGACGCGACGACAATCAGAACAAGCCAGAGAAGCCCGATGATGCCTTCGCCCCGCGTAGTCAGAAACCAAAGCATCGCAGCGGCAAGGACCAGACCGTATCCGGCAAAAATCCATCTGCCGCGCGCCACAAGCAAAGCGCCGATCACCGGCACGACCATGAGGACAAGAGAGCCCAACCCCAATGACCACCCCTGCCCGACCGCCATCGCTCCGGCCGCCAACACGCCCATTATTTCAGGTCGCGGCGCCCCGAGCATCCGCGCCAGCTCCCAGATCATGCCGCCACTGATCAAGACAGCAAGAAACGAGAACCAGAAGCCGCCCTGCCAAACCGCAGCTCCGCCGATCGCAATCATGCCGATCGCGGACAAGACCCTTGTAGCCAGATCACCCCATTTGCCAGCCGCCGCCATATCAGGCCTTCACCGCGCCGAACCGCCGGTCGCGGGTCGCATAGTTTTCGACAATCCTGCCAAACTCTTCTGCGGTGAAATCCGGCCAGAGCGTGTCGACAAACTCGTATTCGGAATAGGCCGACTGCCAGAGAAGGAAATTCGAAATGCGGGCCTCGCCCGAGGTGCGGATCACAAGGTCGGGGTCCGGCAACACATGGGTGTCGAGGAACCGCGCAAGCGTTTCGGCATCGACATCCTCGGGCCTGAGTTGCCCCGCCTGAACCTCGAAGGCCATACGCTTTGCGGCGCGGGTCACCTCGTCGCGACCGCCGTAATTGATAGCAATCGTCAGGTGGATCAGATCGTTATGCGCCGTCAGAAGCGCTAGCTCGTCCATCAGCGCCACGAGCTTGTACTCGAGCTTCACACGATCCCCGATGAAGCGCACTCGCACGCCCGCTTCGACCAGCGCGCGCTGCTCTTTCTCGATATATCGACGGAAGAGCTTCATCAGCCCCGCGACCTCGGTCTGGGTCCGCTTCCAGTTTTCGGTCGAGAAGGCAAAGACGGTCAGGTATTTGACCCCGAGCGCAGGGCAGGCCTCGACGATCTCGCGCACCCGTTTGGCGCCCGCGTGATGGCCGAACAGGCGGGGCCGCCCCCGCATCTGTGCCCAGCGTCCGTTGCCGTCCATGATGACGGCAACATGGCGCGGACCTTTCGCCTCGGTTGTCTCGGCCATCGGGCCTCCGGTTTGTGCAGGTCAGACCTGCATGATCTCGGCCTGCTTGGTCTCGAGGGTCTGATCGACGATCTTGATATACTTGTCGGTCAGTTCCTGAACCTCGCCTTCCCAGAATTTCTGGTCGTCTTCCGACAGGCCGTCGGCCTTGGCCTTCTTGACTTGATCCATGCCGTCGCGGCGCAGGTTACGGATCGCGACGCGGGCGTGTTCGGCATAGTTGCCGGCGACCTTGGTCAGCTCGCGGCGGCGCTCTTCGTTCAGCTCGGGGATCGGCAGCATGATGATCGTGCCGTTCAGCTGGGGATTGATCCCAAGCCCCGACTCGCGGATCGCCTTCTCGACCTTGCCGACCATGCCCTTGTCCCAGACGTTGATCGTGACCATGCGCGGCTCGGGGACGTTGATCGTTCCGAGCTGGTTGATCGGGGTCATCTGGCCGTAGGCATCGACCATGATCGGTTCGAGCATCGAGCCCGAGGCGCGGCCCGTGCGCAGCGAGGCGAATTCGGTCCGCAGCGCGTGGATCGCACCGTCCATGCGGCGCTGGAGATCATCGGTGTCGAGTTCGAATTCATCTGCCATCTTGGTCGTCCCGGTCTTGCGAAATTTGCGTTGCTATAGCGTCAACCGTGCACGGTTGTATAGGTGCCTTTGCCAGCAAGGATGCCCTTGAAACCGCCCGGCTCGTCCAACGAAAAGACGATGAGCGGCATTTTGTTGTCGCGGCAAAGCGCGATGGCGGAGGCGTCCATCACCTTGAGATTCTTTGCCAAAACCTCGTCATAGCTGATCCGCTCGAACCGCTTGGCTTGCGCGTTCTTCTTGGGATCGCTGTCATAGATGCCATCGACCTGCTTGCCCATGAAGATTGCTTCACAGCCCATCTCGGTGGCGCGAAGGGCGGCAGCGGTGTCGGTGGTGAAATAGGGGTTGCCGGTGCCGGCAGCGAAGATGCAGACGCGTTTCTTCTCAAGGTGCCGCACGGCGCGGCGGCGGATATAGGGCTCGCAAACCTGATCCATCGGGATGGCCGAGATCACGCGGGTAAAGACGCCAACCGCCTCGAGCGCAGACTGCATGGCCAGCGCGTTCATCACCGTTGCCAGCATCCCCATATAGTCGGCCGTGGTCCGCTCCATCCCCTGCGCCGAGCCCTGAAGCCCGCGGAAGATGTTGCCGCCGCCGATCACCATGCAGATCTCGACCCCCATATCGTGAACCGACTTCACCTCCTGCGCGATGCGCTCGACGGTCGGCGGATGCAGGCCGAAGCCCTGATCGCCCATCAGCGCCTCGCCCGAAATCTTGAGCATTACGCGTTTGAAGGTCGTCTGGTCACTGTCGCTCATCCGCGGGTCTCGCTCTTTGTTTCTTGATTGGGAGTCTTTCGTTGCCCGGCAAAATGTCGGAAAAGGGCGCCGTGTTCAATGCCAAGCGCGCCGGAAAATGATGCTCCGCGCGATATAACGCCAGCCGATGAGCCTCAGGTGATCGATCCAAAAGACATCCCCGACGACAAACCGGTTCTGATCGCGGGTCCGACCGCGTCGGGCAAGTCGGCGCTGGCGCTCTCGATCGCGGCCGAACGGGGCGGGATCATCATCAATGCCGATGCCCTTCAGGTATTCGATGGATGGCGCATCCTGACCGCACGGCCCAGCCCGGACGAGCTGTCCATCGCGCCACACGCTCTTTATGGTCACATCCCTTTTGATGCCCCCTATTCGGTGGGCCATTGGCTGCGGGATGTGGAAGGGCTTTTGCGCGGGCCCGACCGGCCGATCATCGTCGGAGGGACAGGGCTTTATTTCCGAGCGCTTACCGAGGGCTTGGCCGAGATCCCGCCGACACCGTCCGACGTGCGTCTGGAAGCGGATAGCATTCCCCTACCCGACCTGATCGCTGACCTCGATCCTCGGACCCGAGACGCCCTCGACGTCACTAACCGCGCCCGAGTTCAGCGTGCCTGGGAAGTGCTCCGGGCGACCGGGCGAGGAATCGCCGACTGGCAGGCCGATACACCTGCCCCGCTTCTTACGCTGGGGGCCTCAGTCCCCCTCGTCATGCAGGTCGGCACCGACTGGCTCAACGACCGGATCACCCGCCGGTTTGACCAGATGCTGGCCATGGGCGCCCTCGACGAAGCGCGACAGATGCTGCCGCATTGGGATCCTGCGTTTTTGTCATCGAAGGCCATCGGAGCGCCGGAGTTGATCGCCCATCTCAAAGGTGAGCTTTCGCTCGACGAGGCGCGGGAGGCTGCGATCATTGCATCGCGGCAGTATGCCAAGCGCCAGAGGACATGGTTTCGGGCACGAATGAAGGACTGGCGGGCAATACCGTAGTTATCCACAGGTTCACCCACAGGAATTTGGACAAACTTCTATTTTTGTCATTGTCGGCAAGCATAAAGCCAGCATTCTTGCAGAATTCGAACCTCGCCCCCGCCCAAGAGCCTTAAATGACCGACCTGATCCCTGATCCCGCAAACCGCGTGACCCTGACAGCACTTGCCCAAAATCCGGCCAACGGCCGCTGGCGGACGGAAGCCATGCGGAGCCACAGCGCACCGCGTCTCTTGTTTGTCGCCAAGGGCCAGGGCCGGATCACGGTTGCGGGCCTCACCTCGGGTTATGGTCCGAACAATCTGGTCTTTATCCCCGCCCGGACGATGTATGGTTTCGAGGTCGGGCCGACCGTATTCGCCCGGATGCTCAGCATCCCTGCGTCGATGATCGAAGACTGGCCGGATGAACCCGTCCACCTTCGCTTGCGAGATGTGGCCGCACAGAAAGAGCTGGCCGCGATCTTTGACTCCCTCGAGCGCGAGATCAAATCCGACAAGTCCGGCCAAGCCCGAGCTGCACAGCACCATGTGGGCCTCCTTTCGGTATTCTTCGAGCGCCAGGTGGCGAGCCACCCGACAGACCCGGCAACCGACCTCAGTCGCACAGCCTCGGCCCGCCTCGTGGCGGCCTACTCCGACCTTGTGGAGCGCGATTTCCGCCACCACAAAGGCATCGCCGAATACGCGGCCGATCTCGGCGTGACGCCGACCCACCTGACCCGTTGCTGCCGCGCCACCAGCGGCCGTTCGGCCCTGCGGCTTTTGACCGATCGCGTGATCTATGAAGCGCGTGTTCTCCTGCGCGAAACCCGCACGCCGGTTCAGGAAATCGCAAAGTCCTTGGGGTTCACATCGGCCGCCTATTTTACGCGCAGTTTCCAGCAGGAGACCGGACAAACACCAACCGGTTTCCGCCGTTCAGGGCTTTCGGTTCAACGGTTTTGAAATGCCCTTCAGCAATCGCGTAATCGTGCTTGCCCTGTCATCAGGTTCGACGACCAAGGTCGCAAATCATTCATCTAATGCCGAAACCAACTATTGACCCATCGTCAAAAAGGTCGACGATGGATGTTGATTGGAGGTTGGGCGCGCTGGGAGGACGCCGTGCGCCTGGGGTATGCCCCCGTCAAATGAAAAAATTCAGGGAGAAAAGAATGACCCATATCAACTCTGCACTCCACCCGGCAGCACTGATGTATGCCGAGGAAGAGCGCGCAGGTAAGCTGAGCCGCCGCGAGTTCATGACCCGCGCCACCGCTCTCGGTGTGACCGCCACCGCCGCCTATGGCCTTCTCGGCCTGAAGGCTCCGGTCGCTGCCGCGACCGCCGCTCAGGGCGGCACCATGCGTATCCAGATGAACGTTGTGGCGCAGAAGGATCCGCGCACCTACGACTGGTCCTACCTCGGCAACGTCGGCCGCGGCTGGCTCGAGTATCTCGTCGAGGTCAACAGCGACGGTTCGATGCGCGGTATGCTGCTGGAAAGCTGGGAAGCCAATGCGGACGCCTCGCAATATACCCTCCACGTCCGCCCCGGCGTGACCTGGAACAATGGCGATGCCTTCAACGCCGACAACGTGGTCTGGATCCTCAACTACTGGTGCGACAAGGCCGTGGAAGGCAACTCGATGGCGGGCCGTATGTCTTCGCTTATCGACGCCGAAACCGGCAAGGCTCGCGAGGGTGCGATCGTCAAGCTCGACGACATGACCGTTCAACTGAACCTGCCCGCCTCGGACATCACCATCATGGTCGGCATGGCCGACTACCCGGCGGCTGTTGTTCACCCCAGCCACAACCCCGAAACCATGGTCGCAGACTCGCTCGGCACCGGCCCCTACAAGCTCGAGTCGCTCGAGGTTGGCGTGAAGGCCGTTCTCGTCCGCAACGAGGGCCACACCTGGTGGGGCCATTCGGTTGAAGGGGTTGGCGGCGCCTATCTCGATCGCATCGAGTTCATCGACTACGGCACCGATCCGGCCGCGTGGATGGCTGCAATCGAATCCGATGAAGTCGACATGCTCTATGAGAACGTCGGCGAATTCCTCGATATCGCCTCGGCGATTGGCTGGGAGCAGTCGGACGTGACCACCGGTGCGACCCTCGTCTTCCGCTTCAACCAGAAGACCGAAGTCGATGGCAAGGCGCCCTATGCCGATGTCCGCGTCCGTCAGGCGCTGAGCCAGGCCGTGAACAACGGTGTGGTTCTCGAGCTCGGCTATTCGGGCCGCGGCACCGAGGCTGACAACCACCACGTCGCTCCGGTCCATCCGGAATATGCCGATATCGGCCGTCCGAAGTTCGACCCCTCGGGCACCAAAGCGCTTCTCGACGAAGCTGGCATGGGCGACTACGAGTTCGAGCTGATCACCCTTGATGACGACTTCAACCGGAACTCGGGCGACGCCGTTGCCGCGCAGATCCGCGACGCGGGCGCCAATATCAAGCGGACGATCATGCCCGGCTCGACCTTCTGGAACGACTGGGACAAGTTTCCCTTCTCGGCGACCGAATGGAACCACCGCCCGCTGGGTGTTCAGGTTCTGGCGCTGGCCTATCGTTCGGGCGAGGCCTGGAACGAGAGCGCCTATTCGAACCTCGAGTTCGATGCGCTTCTCGCCAAGGCCATGTCGCTCGCGGATGCCGATGAACGCCGCGAGGTGATGGCCGAGCTGGAGACCCTGTTCCGCAACGACGCCGTGATCATCCAGCCGTTCTGGCGCAAGCTCTACCGGCACTTCCGTCCGGGCGTTGTGGGTGCGGCCATGCACCCGAGCTTTGAGATCCACGCCTACAAGCTGGGTTTCTCGGCCTAATATACCTGTGTGTCGTCCCCGCTCCGGCGGGGGCGCTCCGGCCCTGCCGGACGTATGGCTTTCTCGGCCGCCCCAAAAGGCGGCCTAATCTACGAACGACAAGGGAAGCTCAATGGGCCTTTTTGTCTTGCGCCGCTTCGGGGTCATGATCCTTACGGCGCTATGTCTGACATTCGTTGTGTTCGTTTTGACGAACCTAGAACCAAACCTCGAAAAACTCGCCAAAACCCAAGGTAACGCCCGGATGTCGGATGAACAGGTGGAAACCTGGCTTTCCAACCGCGGTTATCACCGCCCTGTGGCTGTCAAATACGGCGAATGGCTTGGGGTGCTTCCCGGCTATGTTATTGAAGGCACCGATGGCGAGACCCGTGGCCGCTGTCTCCGCGGCGGTGTCGATCCGGCCGACGCGGCCCGTTTCTGCGGCATTCTTCAAGGCGACTGGGGCTTCTCCACCGTCTTTAAGGAAGATGTCTGGAAAATCGTTCTCACCCGCCTTGGCCAAACCGCAAAGCTCATGGGCTGGGTGATGGCGGTGATGGTTCCGTCTTCACTGATCATCGGGGTTCTGGCGGGGATGCGCGAGGGTTCTAAGCTCGACCGTTCGCTGTCGACCGTCTCGATCGTCACGACCGCCACGCCGGAATATGTCTCGGGCGTGATCTTCATCACCGTTTTCGCCTCCTCCGCCGTGGGCCTCAAATGGTTCAACGGCTCGGCCACAAGCGCGATGGAAGATATCACCTTCCTCAACTTTACCCTGCCGGTCATGACCGTGGCGCTTTACGGCATGGGCTATATCGCTCGCATGACCCGCGCCTCGATGACCGAGGTGATGACCGCGCAATACATCCGCACCGCCCGCCTCAAAGGTGTGAGCTTCCGCAACATCGTTCTCAAACACGCTTTGCGAAATGCGCTGATCGCACCGTTTACAGTGATCATGCTGCAATTCCCGTGGCTCTTGAACGGTGTGGTGATCGTCGAGACACTTTTCAACTTCAAGGGCTTCGGCTGGACCCTCGTGCAGGCCGCCGGCAACAACGATATCGAGATGCTTTTGGGCGTCTCGGTCGTCTCGGTCTTTGTCGTTCTGACCACGCAGTTGATCTCGGATATCGGCTACGTCTTCCTCAACCCCCGCATTCGGATTTCGTGAGGAGAGCGCCATGGAAAACCTGACCTGGACCGGAACGCTCGGAACCATCCTCAACCCCGCCCTCTTGGCGGCGGCGGGGCTATTCGCCATGGCCGTTGTTCTGCAAATCCTCACCTCGCTTGTCGTCGAACCCTACCGCGCCCAGACCTTGCCTGACGGCCGCCTGTCGAGGCGCGGCGGCGCTATTGGCCTCATTGAGCGGGCGCCGCAGTACCTCTTGTGGGCACTGATCCTGATCGTCCTCGGCTATCTCGTCGGTGGCGTGGTCGCGCCCTATGGGAAGGCCGGCATCGTCGGCGCTATCTCGAAACAGCTCACACCTGTCTGGATCGCGCTCATTGTCACCTTTGCGGCCTCGATCCGCTACAAGCGGCGGCTGGGGCTCTACGGCAAACTCTTCGACTCGACCGTCGGTATGATCGGTTTCGGCATCGTCATGTTCTGGGTCTATACCGCCTTCTTCTCGTCGGTCGGTGGGATTATCGCGACCCATGACCCGCTCTCGCAAGTCTCCGGTTTGAAAAACAAGCTGCCCGGCACCGCCGTTCCCAATGCGACCGACTTTGCAATGGGCGCCCACTATCTTCTCGGCGGCGACAACCTCGCCCGCGATGTGTTCAGCCGGATGGTCCTTGGCTCTTGGGAGGTGGTGAAGATCGCGCCCTTGGCCACGATGTTTGCCTTCATGGTCGGCATCACCCTCGGCGTGCCGGCAGGTTATTACGGCGGCAAGCTGGACACCGTTCTGTCGTTCCTCGCCAACCTGATCCTCGCCTTTCCGGTGATCCTGCTCTTCTACCTTCTGGTGACACCCGAGATCGTGCTAACCGGCATCCCCTCCTATATGGCGGCGGTGCTCTTCTTCTTTCCGGTGCTCTTCGCGACGGTGTTTCTCAACGCCCGCTTCCGCACCGATCCGATGAAGCGCAACGTAATCCTCGGCGTGGTCGTCGGCGCGATGGTCTGGGCCTATCTCTCGCTCATCTCGCAGCCCGGCACGGTGATGAACTTCCTGCCCGCGGCAGCCGACCTCTTCAACATTCCGCCCGGCATCCTTGTGGTCTTTGTCTCGGTGGTTTTCGTCAACTCGCCTACAGTATTCCGTATCGTCCGCGGCCTAACGCTTGATCTCTCGACCCGCGACTATGTGGCCGCCGCCCAGACCCGTGGCGAGGGCCCGTGGTATATCATGCTCTGGGAGATACTGCCCAACGCCCGCGGGCCGCTGATCGTCGATTTCTGCCTGCGGATCGGCTACACCACGATCCTTCTCGGGACATTGGGCTTCTTCGGCCTCGGCCTGCCGCCGGAAAGCCCCGACTGGGGATCGACCATCAACGAAGGGCGCAAGCTCCTCTCGATCTATCCGCACCCTGCCCTGCCGCCAGCACTGGCGCTTCTCAGCCTCGTTCTCGGCCTCAACCTCTTGGCCGACGGCCTGCGTGAAGAAAGCCTGAGGGACTGATCATGACCGAAGACACTCCGATCCTCGACATCGACCGCCTCTCGATCTCATTCTTCACCCGCCTTCGGGAAATCCCCGCCGTGATGGATTTCTCGGCCAAGATCATGCCCGGCGAGGCGCTTGGCCTAGTGGGCGAATCCGGCTGCGGCAAATCCACCGTGGCCTTGGGCGTCATGCAGGATCTGGGCGTGAACGGCCGGATCGTCGGCGGCTCGATCAAGTTCAAGGGCCGCGACCTCTGCACCATGAGCGCCGAAGAGTTGCGCGATGTGCGCGGCAGCGAGATCGCGATGATCTATCAGGAGCCGATGGCCTCGCTCAATCCGGCGATGAAGATCGGCCGGCAGCTGATGGAAGTGCCGATGATCCACGAGGGGATCGGGGAGAAAGAGGCCTATGCCCGCGCTTTGGAAGTCGTCACAGACGTGAAGCTGCCCGACCCCGAGCGCATTCTCAAAAGCTATCCGCACCAGCTTTCGGGCGGCCAGCAGCAGCGGATCGTCATCGCCATGGCGCTTATGTCGAAGCCCACGCTACTGATCCTTGATGAGCCGACCACCGCGCTTGACGTGACCGTGGAAGCCGCAGTGGTGCAGCTCGTCAAAGACCTCGGCAAGAAATACGGCACCTCGATGCTGTTCATCAGCCACAACCTTGGGCTGGTGCTCGAAACCTGCGACCGCATCTGCGTGATGTATTCCGGCGAGGCGGTCGAGCGCGGCTCGATCGAAGATGTCTTCGACAAGATGCGCCACCCCTATACGCAGGCGCTCTTCCGCTCGATCCCGCTGCCCGGCGCCGACAAGAACGCCCGCCCCCTTGTCGCGATCCCCGGCAACTTCCCTCTGCCGCACGAGCGCCCGAAGGGCTGCAACTTTGGCCCCCGCTGCGACTATTTCGAAGCGGGCCGCTGCGATCAGGGCGTCATTGCAATGAGCCTCGTCGAAGGCGACGACCGGCATCAGACGCGCTGTCTGAAGTTCGAGGAAATCGACTGGGACGCCAAGATTGAAGCCGGAGAGACCAAGGCCAAGGCCGCGGTGGGCGAGGTCGTCCTGAAGATGGACAACCTCAAGAAATACTACGAGGTCTCGGCCAATGCCCTCTTTGGCGGCGGCAATACCAAGGTAGTCAAGGCCAACGAGACCCTATCATTTGAGGCGCGTGAAAGCGAGACGCTGGCTATTGTAGGCGAATCCGGCTGCGGCAAATCCACTTTCGCCAAGGTCTTGATGGGGCTTGAGACAGCGACCGATGGCAAGATCCTGCTCGACAACCGCGAGATCCAAGGCACCGCCATCAACGACCGCGATACCGGCACTGTGGCCGATATCCAGATGGTGTTCCAGAACCCCTTCGATACGCTCAACCCCTCGATGACCGTGGGGCGCCAGATCATCCGCGCGCTCGAAATCTTCGGGATCGGCAAGAGCGATGCCGAGCGCAAGGCGCGGATGCTGGAGCTGCTCGATCTCGTAAAGCTCCCCCGCGCATTCGCCGAACGGATGCCGCGCCAGCTTTCGGGCGGGCAGAAACAGCGCGTGGGCATCGCCCGCGCCTTTGCGGGCGGCGCGCGGATCGTGGTGGCCGACGAGCCTGTCTCGGCGCTCGATGTGTCGGTGCAGGCGGCGGTGACGGATCTTCTCATGGAGATCCAGCGCAAGGAAAAGACCACGCTTCTCTTCATCAGCCACGACCTGTCGATCGTGCGCTATCTCTCGGATCGGGTGATGGTCATGTATCTCGGCCATGTGGTCGAGATAGGCACGACAGATCAGGTCTTTTCGCCCCCCTATCACCCCTATACCGAGGCGCTCCTCTCTGCTGTGCCGATTGCCGATACCAAGGTCGAGAAAAAGCATATCGTTCTAGAAGGCGATATCCCCTCGGCTATGAACCCGCCGCCCGGCTGCCCATTCCAAACACGCTGCCGCTGGAAATCCAAAGTCGCGGGCGGGCTGTGCGAGCGCGAGGTGCCGCCATTGCGGACCTTGGCAGAGGGGCATCAGATCAAGTGCCATCTGGCTGAAGACGATCTGCGCCGCATGGAGCCGGTCATCACCATCGCCGCTGAATAAGGCGGCGAAGCGGGGCACATTTACCTTTCCTTCACCATGTGAGGATGGTGTAACGTGCGTGACCTGCACAAGATTCGAAGGGGAAGCAAATGGCCGGATCCGTCAACAAGGTTATTCTGGTGGGAAATCTCGGGCGCGACCCCGAGGTGCGCAGCTTTCAGAACGGCGGCAAGGTGGTGAACCTGCGCATCGCGACATCGGAAAACTGGAAAGACCGCAACACCGGCGAGCGCAAGGAGCGCACCGAATGGCATTCGGTGGCGATCTTTAGCGAACCCCTCGCCCGTATCGCCGAGCAGTATCTGCGCAAGGGCTCGAAGGTCTATATCGAGGGCCAGCTCGAGACCCGCAAATGGCAGGACCAGTCCGGTCAGGACCGCTATACGACCGAAATCGTCCTGCGCCCCTATCGCGGCGAGCTGACACTTCTTGATAGCGCCGGCGGCTCAGGCGCCGGGGGTGGCGGCGGCTACGATGATGATCGTGGCGGCTATAGCGGTGGTTCGAGTGGCGGCTATGGCGGTGGCTCGGGTGGCGGCGGTGGCCGCTCCGACCTCGACGACGAGATCCCGTTCTAAGAAAAACCCCCGCTTCGGCGGGGGTTTTTCTTTCTAGCGGCGGGCGAGTTCCTCGGCCAAAAGCCCTCGCACCACATCCGCCGGCACGTCCGAAGTGACAAAGGCCGCTCCAATCCCCCGCGCCAGGATGAAACGCAGCTTGCCGTCGAGAACCTTCTTGTCCTGCGCCATCAGTGCCAAAAGCGCGACAGCATCCGGCAGATCGCCGGGAATGTCCTTGAGATCGACCTTCATCCCCATCGCTGCAAGGTGGACACTCACGCGGCTCGGTTCTTCCTGAGGACAAAGGCCGAGACGGGCCGAGGTCTCGAAGGCCAGAGCACAGCCGATGGCGACACCTTCCCCATGCAGAAGCCGCGAGGAATAGCCCGTCGCCGCCTCGAGCGCGTGGCAGAACGTATGGCCAAGGTTCAGAAGCGCGCGGTCGCCCTGTTCGGTCTCGTCGCGCATGACGATCTCGGCCTTCATCTCGCACGACCGGCGAACGGCATAGTTGCGCTTGTCGATATCGCCTGCCGCCATCGCGGGGCCATTTGCCTCGAGCCACTCGAAGAAGGCCGCGTCCCCCAAAAGCCCGTATTTCACCACCTCGCCATAGCCCGCGAGGAAATCACGGGGCGGCAGGGTTGCCAGAAGGCCGGTGTCGGCCAAGACGAGCGTTGGCTGGTGGAAGGCGCCGACAAGGTTCTTGCCTTGGGCAGTGTTGATGCCGGTCTTGCCGCCCACGGAGCTATCGACCTGCGCCAGAAGCGACGTCGGGATCTGCACGAACCGCACGCCGCGCCGGACCACAGCGGCAGCAAAGCCCACGAGATCGCCGATCACACCGCCGCCAAGCGCGATGACAAGATCGCCGCGTTCGATCTTTTCGGTGAGGATCCACTCGACAGCGCGGGAAAACTGTTCCCAGCCCTTGGTGGCCTCTCCCGCCGGCAGAGCCAGGGCACTATGGGCAATGCCCGCCGCATCGAGCGAGGCCTGCAAGGTCGCCAGATGCAGCCCCGCCACCGTCTCGTCGGTGATGATCGCCACCCGCTTGCGGCGCAGGTGTGGCGCAATATGCGCGCCAGCGTCGGCCAAAAGCCCCGCACCGATCAGGATGTCATAGGCCCGCCCCGGCAGGTCAACGCGCACGGTCTGGTAGGTCATGCTCTCTCCAGAATATCGGGGCGGCGCAACAGAGCCTCGATCACCTTTTCGGTGGTCTCGTCTATCGAATACTGCGGCAGGGTGTGCACCTTCAGATCGGCCATTGCATAGAATGGCTCACGCATTTCGCAAAGCTCGGCGAGGGTTCGCTTCGGGTCGGCTGTCCGCAGCAAAGGGCGCGTTTCCTTGTGACGCACCCGATCCCAGAGAAGATCGAGCTCGGCACAGAGCCATACCGAGACGCCCTGCGCCGAAATAGCCGTGCGGTTGCGTTCGGCCAGAAAGGCCCCGCCGCCGGTCGAGAGCACACAAGGGCTGCCGGCCAGAAGCCGCTCGATCACTTCCGATTCACGGGCGCGGAAGAACGGCTCGCCATCGCGGGCAAAAATCTCGGCGATTGTCGCATTGGCGGCAAGCTCGATCTCAGCGTCGGAATCAAGAAGCGGCACGCCAAGCCGCGCCGCCAATGTCCGACCTACGGCTGTCTTGCCGGCACCCATCATGCCCACAAGCACGACGGTCTTGTGTAAAATAAACTTGTCCGCTGTGGCCCTCTCAAGGCCAGCCGCCTGTGGCGTCGCACTCATTTAATATCCCTCAAGCGGTCACAATCGGCGCACTGCCGCCCAGTCAAAACTTTCTCTACTGAATGGCGTGATCTTGCGGGAAATGCCAGTTATAAAGATGCACAAAGCGGTCAAAACCGTACCGGGCAGAAGAGGCAAGGATGCCGCTATGATATGGCGACTAATCAAGTTCTTGGTGGTTTTGGTGGTTATTGGGGCCATCGGTCTTGTGGCCTATGCTTATGTGGGGCCCTTGTTCTTCAGCGACGATTTTGCTGCGCCGACCGAGGAAATCACCCAGCCTGTCGCGCTTGAGAGCAACTGATGCCCAAGGGCGGGATTGCACTGGCGGCTCTGATCGTGGTTTCAGGCGTCGCGGCCGCCCAGGAAAACTCGGGTCAGCCCCTATCGGCAATCGATTGGCTCTCGCGCAGCGTTGAGACGCCCATGTTCGATGCGGGGCTTGCCCCTGTCGATCCGCTGAACGGCGGGCTTACGGTCCGCAGGCTTGAAGAGCCAGGGACTGCCGCGGTCCTTCTTCCTTCCATTTCTGTTTCGACAATCGATACGGCCTCACCTGACGTAGTCGGCCTATTGCCTTCGGCGGTTACCGGATTTCCACGCACTTTATGGTCGAGCAGCGTTGAAAAAGACCTGACGAAACTTGTCTCCGACGTTCCGGTCAGCCTGCTCCCCGGCCTTCGCGATCTTTATCTACGGCTTCTCTTGGCCGAGGCAGACGCCCCGATCGGCGCGGGCCCCGAGGGCAATCTCTTTCTGGCGCGGGTTGACCGGCTGTTGGATCTCGGTGCGATTGATCAGGCCAACGCCCTTCTCGAGGCTGCCGACCCGACGACCCCCGATCAGTTCCGCCGCTGGTTTGACGTGGCGCTCTTGCTCGGCACCGAGGATTTCGCCTGCGCCGTGATGCGCGACAAGCCGGACGTCGCGCCGACCTATCTTGGCCGCATCTTCTGTATGGCGCGGGGCGGCGACTGGCATACCGCCGCGCTGATCCTCAACACGGGCCGCGCCTTGGGCGATATCACCGAGGAAGAGGATGCGCTTCTGTCGCGCTTTCTCGATCCTGATCTCTATTCCGGCGAACCGCCGCTTCCGATCCCCTCGCGCGTGAGCCCCTTGATCTTTCGGATGCGGGAAGCGATTGGCGAGGGCGTTCCAACCTCGATGCTGCCCCTCGCGTTCGCGCACGCCGATCTGCGGGAGACCGCCGGTTGGCGGACCCAGCTTGAAGCTGCCGAACGCCTCGCGCGGAACGGGGCTGTGAACGAAAACCTTCTTCAGGCCCTCTATACGGCCCATACTCCAGCGGCCTCCGGGGGGGTCTGGGATCGCGCAGCGGCGTTTCAGACCTTCGATGCCGCTCTGCGAAGCCGGGATACCGAAGCGATAGCGGCGACGCTCCCTGCGGCATGGACAGCGATGCGTATGGCGCGCACCGAGGTGGGCTTTGCCCGTCTGTACGGACGCGATATGGCGGGTCTACCCCTGCAAGGGGAAACCTCGCGACTGGCGTTCCTGATCGGCCTTCTGTCGCAGGACTCAACCCAGATCGCCACGATTCGACAACCGACCAACGAGACAGAAGCCTTCCTTCGGCAACTGGCCCTCGGCGATCTGACATCGACACAAGGCCAGACGCTTCGCACCGCCGCCATCGCCGCGGGATTTGACGGGGCCGCACCGCCAGACGCGCTGGCGGCACTTCTGGCCGAGGGCAAAAGCGGTGAGGCGCTTCTTCGCGGCATCCGATTACTGGCAGAGGGCTCGATCGGCGATCCTTCCCTCGTTAGTCAGGGCCTGCGCCTTCTACGGGCCATGGGGCTAGAGGCTGACGCGCGGCGCATTGCTCTGCAATATCTTATCCTCGAGAGACCATTGTGAGCGGCCCCGCCCGTCAGTCCGACTGGATCGCGGGCTTTCTTGCCGCCCAAGCGGCCGAGCTCAATGCCGCAAAGAACACGCTTTTGAGCTATGGGCGTGATCTAAGCGATTTCTCGGAATGGCTGGGCCGGAGGGGTTCGGATTTTGCGGTGGTGCAGCAGGAGACCATCGAAGCCTATCTCATCGCCTGCGAGGCGGATGGCCTTGCCAAATCAACCCGCGCCCGAAGACTTTCGTCGATCAAACAGCTCTTTCGGTTTGCTTTCGACGAAGGCTGGCGCGGCACGAATCCCGCCCTGAAAATCAAAGGGCCCGGACGAAACCAGAGCCTGCCAAAGACCTTGTCGCTTGCCGAGGTGGATCGCCTGTTGGCCGCGGCCCACGATAGCGGGCGGGAGGCGCTTCGCAATACCTGCCTCATGGAGCTTCTCTACGCCACGGGGATGCGCGTGAGCGAGCTGGTCGGCCTGCCGATCGCGGCGGCCCGAGGCCATCCAAAGATGCTTCTCGTGCTTGGCAAAGGCGGGAAGGAGCGGTTGGTGCCCCTTTCGGGCCCCGCCCGTGAGGCGCTTGCAACTTGGCTCGAAGTGCGCGACGAGGCGGAGGCCGTGGCGACGCGACGGGGTCTTCCGGCTTCGCGTTTTCTGTTCCCGTCGTCGGGCAAAGAGGGCCACCTGACGCGCCATCATTTCTATGTTCTCATCAAGAACCTGGCCGTCGCGGCGGGAGTGTCTCCGTCAAAGGTTACGCCCCACACCCTGCGCCACGCTTTCGCAACACATCTTCTTGCGGGCGGCGCCGACCTGCGTGCGATCCAGACCATGCTGGGTCATGCCGATGTGGCAACGACCGAAATCTACACCCATGTTCTTGAAGAGCGCCTCCGCGAGCTGGTGATTGAACACCATCCCCTTGCAGGCGGAACAGCAAAAACCCGCGCCAAGCCTTGATGGACGCGGGGGAAATCCCCATAACAGGGGCAATCAACCCTGAAAGATTGAAATGTCTACCCCGATCCTCGATGCGGCCTTCTGGATGACCGCCGCAGCCATCTTTGTTCTTCTGATCCTTTCGGCCTTTTTTTCGGGCTCGGAAACCGCACTGACCGCCTCGTCACGGGGCAAGTTGCGAACGGCAGCCGACCGTGGTTCCAAGGGTGCCTACAAGGCGCTCAAGGTGACCGAAGATAGCGAACGGCTGATTGGATCGATCCTTCTGGGCAACAACGTGGTGAACATCCTCGCCACTTCGCTCGCCACAGCACTGCTGACCAAGCTGTTTGGCCAAAACGGCGTGGCCTATGCCACGCTGGCGATGACGGCGCTTATCCTGATCTTTTCCGAGGTCTTGCCCAAGACCTATGCCATCACCAACCCTGAAACGGTCGCCGCGCGGGTTTCGGGCCCGATCTATTGGGTGACTCTGATCTTGTCGCCGATTGTAAGCGCGGTGCGGGCCTTCGTCCGGCTTGTCCTGTGGGTTTTTGGGGTCAAGACCGATCCCGACAGCCATATCCTTGCCGTGCGCGAGGAAATCGCTGGCGCTTTGCAGCTTGGCCATTCGGAAGGGATCGTCGAGAAAGAGGATCGCGACCGGATCCTCGGTGCGCTCGATCTTGGCGAGCGGATGATTGAAGAGGTGATGACCCACCGCTCTTCGATCGAGATGATCGACGCCAATTTGCCCGCCGAAGAGATCATGGCCCGCTGTCTCGAGAGCGCCTATACACGGCTGCCTCTCTACAAGGGCGATCAGGACAATATCGTTGGCGTCGTTCACGCCAAAGACCTTTTGCGTGCCATGCACAAACTCCTCGACGATGGGGTGATCGACCACGAAGAGCTTGAGAAATTCGATATTCTCTCGGTGACGATGCCGCCCTACTTCGTGCCGGAAACCACGACCCTCGACGACCAGATGCGCGCTTTCCTCGCGCGCAAGTCGCACTTCGCCCTAGTGGTCGATGAATATGGCGGCCTGCAAGGTCTTGTGACGCTGGAAGACATCCTTGAAGAGATCGTCGGCGAGATCGCGGACGAGTTCGACATCGAAGAGGAAAGCCAGATCGAGCGAGCGGCCGATGGATCCTATATCGTCGATGGCGCGATGACACTGCGCGACCTCAACCGCGCCCATGACTGGGCCTTGCCCGATGACGAGGCCAATACGGTCGCGGGCCTTGTCATCCACGAGGCGCAGACCATCCCGACCGTGGGCCAAGTCTTTACCTTCTACGGATTCCGTTTCGAGGTCTTGGCGAAAGACCAGAACCGTATCTCTAGCCTGAAGGTGCGAAAGCTCTAGGGCGAGGCTGCTAGCGCGACTTGAACATGCTGCCGAGGATGCCGCGGATGATCCGGCGGCCTGTCGTGCCTTTCATCTCTTTGACGAAGGCTGTGGCCAGCGCATCGGCGAGGCCTTCGTCCTTGGCGCCAGCCGCCCGCGATGATCGCTTGACGCTTCCGCCATACCTCCGCGCGGCAGTAAACTCGCGGGTCTCGTTTGCGGCCTCGGCCTCTTCGGCCGCGGCATTCGCCTTGCGGGCCAGCATTTCGGCCGCCGAGTCGCGATCGAGCCTCTGATCGTATTTGCCCGCAACCGGAGGGGCCGCCATCAACGCCGCCCGCGTGGTAGGGTCGATCGGACCAAGCTGCGAAGAAGGCGGCCGGATCAGCGTCCGCTCCACGATCCCCGGCACGCCCTTGGCATCGAGCATTGAAGTCACGGCCTCGCCGGTTCCCACCTGCATAATTGCCTCTGCGGTATCGAAACGAGGGTTGGGACGATAGGTCGCCGAGGCCTGCCGCAGCGCCTTTTGGTCGTTTGCGGTAAAGGCCCGAAGCGCGTGTTGGACCCGATTGCCCAACTGGCCGAGCACAACCTCGGGCACATCCGCAGGATTTTGCGTGACGAAAAACACGCCAACTCCCTTGGAGCGGATCAACCGCGCCACCTGTTCAACCTTTTCGACCAGCACCTTGGGGGCATCGTCGAACAAGAGATGCGCCTCGTCGAAGAAGAACACCAGCTTGGGCTTGTCGGGATTGCCTACCTCGGGAAGCTCTTCGAACAGCTCGCTCAAGAGCCACAGAAGAAAGGTCGCATAAAGCCGCGGCGAGGCCATCAACTGATCGGCGGCAAGGATGTTGATCCGGCCGCGACCCTCCGCATCAAGGCGCATCAGATCGGCAAGATCCAGCGCCGGTTCCCCGAAAAGCTGGGCGCCGCCTTGGTTTTCCAGCACCAGAAGCTGCCGCTGGATCGCCCGACCGAGGCGCTGGCCACGTTGCCGTAGCATAACAACAGATCTTTTGAGTTTTGCCCGACCCAGACTAGCAGAGCTTGCAGATCTTCAAGATCCAGCAGCGGCTAGCCCTGCTCGTCGGCCACGCGGAAGGCTACGTTGAGCACGCCCTCCTGTACCTCGGTCAACTCGAGCAGACGGCTGAGAAGAAGCGGCCCCATCTCGGCGACGGTGGCGCGGATCGGATGACCCTGCGTACCAAAGAGATCCCAGAATGTCGCCGGAAATGCCGAATAGGCCAGATCAAGCCCGATCGTCGCCGCGCGTTTCATAAAGGCATCGTGCAGCTTGAAATCGCTGCTGCCCGCGGCACCAAGCCCCGACAGATCACCCTTCACATCGGACAGAAACACCGGCACCCCGGCTTGAGAAAGCCCCTCGGCGAGGATCTGAAGCGTGACGGTCTTTCCGGTGCCCGTCGCTCCGGCAATCAACCCGTGACGTTGGCATAGTTGAGAAGAAGGTTCTGGGGTTCGGCGTGGCCTTCACCGCCGCCGCCAAGAAAAATCGTCGCGCTCATATCTCACCCCAAAAGTCATTCACCACCAATACGTTCGGGACAAAGATACATCGTTAGTAGTTGGATGCTAGATGGAAGAGGCCGGCCATGTCCTCTTTGCCGGCAACCTCCCTGTTGGACTGGCCGTGCCTTCGCGCACGGCCTTTTTTCGCCCGCGACTGTCAGGTTCTTTTTGTTCACCAAGCCGTGATAATCCGGGTTGACCCACCCTTTGTCTTTTCGTAGCGTCACGCCAATTAGTCGGCCAAGTCCGACAGGGAGAGTTGGGAAAAGGGATCGTTTTCGGTCCCTTTTTTCATTTGGGGCCGAAGGTTTGCAGGCCTGACAGCGGCAAAACCATGCCGATCGGGCCTCCAATACCCCCTGACTTCCCAGCCGAGACAGTGTAGACCCCTAATCAACGAAACCCATACGGGAAGATACCATGAAAAAGAGCTTTTCGCTTGTCGCCGCCCTTGCCTTCGCAGCCCTTGCGGGACCGGTCCATGCACAAGAGGCCACGAACCCTTCCGCCGGCCTCGATATGGGTCAGGTCGATGGGGAAATGCCTGCGGGCGCGCCTTATATCAAGGAACAGTTTGGCGATTGGGCCCTGCGTTGCCTCAACAATCCTGAAGGCGATGATCCCTGCCAGCTTTACCAGCTCCTGATGGATGGCGAAGGAAATTCCGTGGCCGAGATCAGTATGTTTCTCCTGCCCGAGGGCGGGCAAGCCGCAGCCGGAGCGACGATCATGACGCCGCTTGGCACGCTTCTGACCGAAGGCCTGGTGATCAGCGTCGATGGCGCCTCGCCCCGCCGCTATGTCTATACGTTCTGCAACGTGAACGGCTGTGCAGCGCGTGTCGGTTTTACTGCCGAAGAGCTGGCCCAGTTCAAAGGCGGCACAAGTGCAGTGGTGCGGCTCGTCTCAGCCGCCAATCCCGGTCAGCCGGTCATGCTTACCATGTCGCTCAAAGGCTTTACTGCCGGTATCGAGAGCCCGCTCGTTCAGGGCGCGGCCAACTGACCTAGCCTGAATAGCGCCTCAACGCGATCACCGCGTTGAGGCCACCAAAGGCGAGTGCGTTGGACAGGGCGACCTCGACCCTCGCCTCGCGCGCCTCATTCGGCACTACATCCAGCGCACAGTCAGGATCAGGCACCTCAAAGCCGACGGTGGGAGGGACAACGCCTTCCCGCAGGGCCATGAGGCACGCCAAAAGCTCAACCGCGCCGGTGCCGCCGATCAGGTGGCCGTGCATGGATTTCGTCGACGAAATCATCAGATTTTTCGCGTGGGCTCCGAATACCTCGGAAACCGCGGCGCACTCGGTTCGGTCATTGGCGGCCGTCCCGGTCCCGTGTGCGTTGATATAGCCAACCTCGCTCAAGGCTATGCCCGCATCTCTGATCGCTCCGGCAATCGCCCGCGCCACCCCTTCCCGCGATGGAAGGACGATATGGGTTGCGTCTGAGGTCATGGCAAAACTGATGATTTCGGCAAGTATCTCGGCGCCGCGCGCTTTGGCGGCCTCGAGCTCTTCGAAAACGAAGATCCCTGCTCCCTCGCCCTGCACCATGCCGTTCCGGTTCGCGCTGAATGGGCGGCAGGCATCGGGCGACATGACCCGCAGCCCCTCCCAAGCCTTGATCCCGCCAAAGCACAGCATCGATTCCGATCCGCCGGCCAGCATCGTATCGCAAAGGCCCGACCGGATCATATGAAAAGCAAGACCAATCGCATGGTTGGAAGAAGCGCAGGCGGTGGAGACGGTGAAAGACGGGCCTCGCAGGTTCCATGCCATCGAGACATGGCTCGCGGCGGCATTGCTCATCAACTTGGGCACGATGAACGGGTGAACCCGGTTCTTTCCCTCTTCATAGACCGCGCGGTAATTATCGTCTTGCGTTCTCAGCCCGCCCCCTGAGGTTCCAAGAACAACACCGGCGCGATCGGCAAACTCGTCCCTGATGTCCAGCCCGGACTGGCGCATCGCTTGCTGCGCTGCGATCATCGCAAATTGGGTAAATCTATCGTAGAGCGTGATCTGCTGGCGATCGAAATATCTGGTTTCGTCGAAGCCGCGAACCTGAGCGCCTATTTTCACAGAAAGCCTATCGACATCCCGGATATCGAGCGGTCCGATGCCACAGCGGCCTTCTCGAAATGCCTTGTAGGTGCCGTCAACATCATGGGCGATGGCGTTGATCGTCCCTGCCCCGGTGATGACAACGCGCCTCATGCCTTGTCACGCACCAAGCCTTCCACCGCCGCAATGACCGCCGCGACCGAGGAGATATCGAACGCGCCAGAACTTGGGTCATTTGCATTGAAAGGCACGGCTATATCAAAGGCCTCTTCGATGGCGAAGATGCTTTCCACTAGGCCAAGGCTGTCAATACCGAGATTTTCAAGCGAATGGTCGGGGTTGATGTCCGAAGGATCGATCATCGCTTGTTCGGCAATGATCTCGATGACTTTGGCCCCAACATCCATGGCCCAACTCCCCATTCCGACCGAAGGATCAGTCGGTCTTGTCTCCCTTTTGGATCAATTTCGCCTTGGCGGCAGCGTCCTTCAAGATGCGCGGCAGGCGGCGCATGGCCTTGTAGATCTCGATATGGGTCGCAATCGGCACGGCCGGATAGCCCATCATGATGCGGCGTGCCGGAACATTTGAAAGCGCGATGGTCGCCCCCGTCAAAACCACATCATCCCCGATGGTGATATTGTCAGCCACACCGGTTTTGCCACCCAGAACCACCCGATCACCCAAGACCGCGGACCCGGCTATCGCGGCTTGGGCAGAGATCAGGCAATCCCCGCCGATGATCACATTATGGCCAACCTGCACTAGATTATCGATCTTCGTCCCCGATCCAATCCGCGTGGGCCGGATCGTTCCGGCATCGACGGTACTGTTCGCGCCAATCTCAACATCATCGCCAATCTCGACCCCGCCGAGCGAATGGATGCGGTGCCAGGTGGCGTCCTGTGGAACGACAATTTCCGCATTTCCAAGATCGCGACGGGCGCGCTCGACGTTGCTTTCGGCCTCGGAAACGAAGGAAAAACCGTCAGCCCCGATGACGACATTGGGATGAAGAATTGCGCGTGCCCCTATGCGGACCTTTCTGCGTAGTCTCACCCCGTCGAGCACAAGGCAATCAGGGCCGATCACGACGCCGGGGGCAATCGACGAATGTGCCCCAATCCGGCATCCCACGCCTATCTTGGCGCCGGCACCGATCACGACGAAGGGACCGATCCCCACGTCATCGCCGATTTCGACATCCGGCCCCACAACCGCACTGGGATGGACACCCGCGCCGCCGATCTTTTGTCCGTCGAGATACCCGGTCAGGCGCGCCATCGCCAGACGCGCACGCGGCACCGCAATCGCCGCCTCCAGTCCAAGCGCCTGCCAATCGGCACCGGGCCAGATAACGGCGGCTCGGGCGCGCCCGTTCTTCAGCGCTGGGCCATAGGCGGGGCTCATCGCAAGGGCCAAATCGTCCGGTCCGGCAGTCGCGGGTTCGGTGGCTGTCTGGATGACAAGAGAGGTATCTCCGAAGGCTTCCGCCCCCAGCGCCTTGGCAATATCTGCGATCCTGTGACCCATGGCTGCCCCCGTCTTTGTCAGGGATTTAGCCCCGAACAGCCCGCGCCGCCACCCCTTCTCGCGCGAGCGCGTCCCAAATCTTGGCATCCCGACCATAGATGTCGCGGCGAAACTCGATGCCACCTGCGGCCGTCGTGAATGCGGTGCGATAGTCGATATGCACCGGAACCGGCTGCTCAAGCCGCACTTCGATCTCGTCGCCGAGCGCCTTCATCGTCTCATAGTAGCTGACCGGATCCGAGACCTGCTTGGCCAGCAGAGCATAGGCAAAGTCGCGCGGGTCATCGAGACGGATGCAGCCATGGCTAAACGCACGAACCTCTTTGGCGAAAAGGCTCTGGGACGGGGTATCATGCAGATAGATGTTGTAGGGGTTGGGGAACATGAATTTCACTTCGCCCAAAGCGTTGCCCTGGCTTGGGGGTTCACGCATCCCAAATGGAAATGTCGTCTCGTCGAAGGCGGAAAAATCCGTTCCAAGCCGCTCAACGATAGATCCGTCCTCGCGGGTGATCTCGAGATTGTTGACAGCCAGCGGATCCTCTTGGAGGAGCGGAAGATATTCGTTGACGATGATCGAGCGCGGCACATACCAGCCGGGGTTCAGCACCATATATTCCATACGGTCCGAGAATTCCGGGCTGCGCTGATCCTCGACATTGGCGCCCACCACCGATCTCGTGACGAAAGTGACTTCACCATTATCCACGATCTTGGCGGTGAAATCCGTGAGATTAACCCAAATATGCCGATCGCCGAGGGGCTGGTTGTTCCAACGTTCCCGCTCCATCGCCACAAAGATCGACTGCAGGCGTGCCGCTGCGGTCACGTTGACCTCGCCCAATGTGCCCTGCCCCGCGATTCCGTCGGGGTTAAGGCCATGATCCAGCTGGAACCGCTGAACGGCCTCCTGCAACGGCCCGTCATAGACGGCCGAGGCGGTCCGGCGCATATATCCCATACGGATCAATCGGTTGCGAAGCGCTACGACCGCATCCGAGCTATCGCCGGGTCGCAGGTTAACGTCCGAGTAGACCGGTGCGCCCCAATCGCCGGCAGCGACGATCCGCTCGAGATCGAACTTGGCCTTGAGGAGCCGGGCGTATTCTTGGCTTTGCGGCGGCAGTGTACGAATGAAAGCGGTCGGCGTCGATTTGGAAAAGGCGTCAAGGATGGAGCCGCGATCACGATGCGGCACCCGCCGCTTGATATCTTCGACCACGTCGCCGGGAACGAGAACGCCGGTCTGAATATCCCGCGCATAGCTCAGGAATATGCGGCTCAAATCGACATCGATCTTCCCAAGTTCAGCCTGACTGCGGGCGCCACGGATATTTGCCTCCAGAGCCGCGCTGTCATACCGCGCCGCCGGCAGACCATGATCGCCGGCTTCGTTAAAGGCCGAAAGAAGTGCCGCCCTGCGAGCCCGCTCATCTTTGCCGGAGCCAATCCACAACCCACTAAAATCGCGAGCCCGATAGAAATTGAGCAAAACACGATCGTTCGAGGCCGCCTCGGCAACCGCCTGACGGAACGCGGCACTTTCCTGCGCCCCAACAGCTGTTCCGCTCAGAGACAGTGAGGCGACAACAGCGACCAGAACCAGCAAAAGTTTCGCCCGAAAAACCTGTTTCAAACCAGAAAACTCAATAAGATTTGCAGTCCTAGAACCCATAAGTCCCCTCAGGCAAAGGTAGTCAAAAATATCGGGAACAAGACTCCCTGTCGCGCGGGTCATGTCTATTCACAATCCCGACAGCTTGCCACGGCAGGTTAATCTGTTGCTCGTCTGCTTTGGCATTTTCGTCACAGCAGGCACCCTCGAGAGCTAGGCCAAAAGCCGCCGATTACCCATTTTTTGAGCAAAAAAACAGAAAAAGATGGTTGGTCAACCGACTCAGTCGTGGCATAGTTTGCTCGCATCTTGGGGGATGTCGCCAATTGACCCGCGAAAAGCGGGCGACAGGAAGATGGGACAAGGTTCAAATGACTGATACCTCATCGGGCATCTCTCGACGCGGTCTTTTACGTGCCTTCGCCGCGACCGCGATCACCGCAGCCCCCACATTTTCGAACGCGGCAAGCTTTCTGCGTGGGGCTGGAGATATCCGTCGGGTCAAGATGTTTTCCGGCCGCACGGGCGAAAAGATCGACATCGTCTACTGGATTGAAGGCGACTATATCTCTGAAGCGATGACCGAGATTTCAAAGTTCATGCGTGATTTTCGCACGGGTCAGGTCATGAAGATCGACAACCGCACCGTCGATATCATCGCCGCCACCTATGCGCTTCTAGACGTGACCGAGCCCTACAACCTTCTCTCCGGCTACCGAACCCCGCAGACCAACGCGATGCTGCGCGAAAGCTCGAGCAAGGTCGCCGTCAACTCTCTGCATATGCGCGGCCAGGCGGCCGACCTGCGTCTATCGTCGCGCTCGGTCCGGCAAGTGGTTGCTGCTGCCACTTCGTGCGCCGCTGGCGGTGTTGGAAAATATTCCCGCTCGAACTTCACCCATATGGATTGCGGTGATATCCGTACCTGGGGCAGCTAGTCCTGCGACATGGGCGCCTTCGGGCGCCTTTTTTGTTGGCACTGCTTGAAGGAAGCTGGCGCACCCGACAGGATTCGAACCTGTGACCTCTGCCTTCGGAGGGCAGCGCTCTATCCAGCTGAGCTACGGGTGCCTATCGCGGGGCTATAGGCCAAGCGGCCCTGCCCCGCAATCGGAAATCGGCCTATCCGAAGAGATCGTTGCATAGCTCAAGCGCGCTCACCAGCGCCTCGACCTCGGCTTCGGTATTGTAGAGCGCAAAGGACGCACGGGCTGTGGCCGGAACTCCCAAGTGCTCCATAAGGGGCTGGGCGCAGTGGTGGCCTGCGCGCACGGCGACGCCGCGCTTGTCGAGCACGGTCGAGATATCGTGGGCGTGCGCCGCGCCGTTGAGGGTGAGCGAAAAGATCGCCGCCTTCTGCGCGGCATTGCCTTGGATATTCAGCCAGTTGAGCCCCTTGAGGCGGCTCTCGGCATAGGCCCGCAGGCGCGCCTCGTGGGCCGCCACATTCTCCATCCCGAGGTCCATCAGGTAATCGAGCGCCACGCCAAAGCCGATGGTCTGGACGATGCCGGGTGTTCCGGCCTCAAACTTCATCGGCGGCTCGGCATAGCTCACCGCCTCGCGCGTGACCTCGCGGATCATGTCGCCGCCGCCAAGGAAGGGGCGCATCTCGGCCAGGCGCTCCTTGCGGACATAGATCGCGCCGGAACCGGAGGGGCCATAGAGCTTGTGGCCGGTGATGGGGTAGAAATCACAGCCGATGTCCTGCACGTCGACCGGCATATGCACGGCGCCCTGCGAGCCATCGACCAATACCGGCACCCCCTTCTCGCGGGCAGCGGCGCAGATCGTCTTCACATCGACGATGGTGCCGAGGACGTTCGAGCAATGGGTCACGGCGACGAGCTTGGTCTTGGGCCCAATCGCGTCGATCACCTTCTGGGGATCGAGCGATCCATCCGCCTCAGGCTCCACCCATTTCAGCACGACCCCCTGCCGTTCGCGCAGGAAATGCCAAGGCACGATATTGGCGTGATGCTCCATGACCGACAGAACGATCTCGTCGCCCGCCTGCATCCGCGGCATCGCCCATGCATAGGCGATCATGTTGATGCCCTCGGTGGTGCCCGAGTTCAGAACGATCTCGTTTTCCGAGGCGGCATTGAGGAAGCGGGCGATCTTGCCGCGCACCGCCTCGTATTTTTCGGTGGCGAGGTTCGAGAGGTAATGCAGGCCGCGATGGACGTTGGCATATTCCTGCGAATAGCCAACCGTTACCGCATGGATCACCGCTTGCGGCTTCTGCGCCGAGGCGCCGTTGTCGAGGTAGACAAGCGGCTTGCCATTCACCTCGCGGGCAAGGATCGGGAAATCGGCGCGGATCTTTTCGACGTCATACATGGGTCAGCCCTTCACAGCTTCGCGGAGAGATTGCCCCAGAATCCAGATAAAGCCCGCGATCAACACCCCTCCAACCAAAGATGTTCCGGCCGAGTCCCCCAGAAATCCGCTGCTGAGGCCAAACAAGAGGCTCGCCGGAGCAGAGGCCAAAAGGGTCCAAAACAGCGCCAGACGTGCGCCATAGCCCGTCACATTCGTCCTGAGCAGTCGAGCAACCAGATAAATGACCACCGCCAGCACATAGGCCAACAACGGGACGAAGAAGAGCCAGACGACAAGGGCTTCCTGAATCAGGGCTTCCACCGGGATATCGAGACCCGATGTCGCCTCACGAGACAAGCGCGGCCACTGGGCGACCCATGTCAAAAGGCACCCCGCCATCAGGATGATGAGCGCACGGCTTTCCTTTTCTCCCCGGTCCAAGAGGCCCCGCATTACCGCGCGAGGCCGGACCCATGCCCGAAGGACGTCGTTTGAGATCGACATATCAGCGATGCCTTTTCAGCCAGCTTTCCAGACGTTCACGCAGGTCTTCGGCCAAGGCCTCGTCCTCGATCTCGGCCAGCGCCTCGGCAAGGAAAGCCAGCGTCAGAAGGTCGATGGCCTCTTTCTCGGGAACCCCGCGCGAGCGGAGGTAGAAAAGCCCCGTCTCGTCGATCGCGCCCGAGGTGGACCCATGCGAACAGGCCACGTCATCGGCATAGATCTCGAGCTCGGGCTTGGCGAGGAACTGGCTGTCGTCGTCAAGAAGAAGCGACTGGCTGATCTGATAGCCATCGGTCTTCTGCGCGTCCGGTTTGACAAGGATCTTGCCTTGGAACACGCCGGTTGCCGCGTTGCGCAGGACCTTCTTGAAGACTTGACGGCTTTCGCAAGCCACCGCGTCGTGGGTGATGAACACCGTATCGTCGTGGTGGAAATCCTTGCCGTCGCCGACGCAGGCGCCCGCCACATGGGCCACGGCCTCATCGCCTGTGATGGTGATGATCGTCTCGTTGCGTGTGAGCCGCCCGTTCACGGTCAGCGTGAAGGATTTATAGGTCGATCCTGCGCCAAGGCGGGCAAAGCTGCCGGTCACGGCGCGGCGCTCTTGGTCGCGGCCTTGGGTGCGGACATGGTGGAAGGCGCCGCCATCGGCCACATCGACCTCCATCACCTTGCTCAGCCGCGCGGCGGCGGGGCCGTTTTCGAGGAAGGTGAGATCGGCGCCCTTCTCGACGCGGATCACGTGATGCAGGATCGCGTCCGAATTCGTCGCGCGGTGCAGGTAGCTCACATTGACCGGACGGCTCACCTTGCCCGTGGCGCGGATCACCACGCCATCGGTTGCGAAGGCGGTGTTCAGCGCCGCAAGCGGGCGCTCGACCGGATCGTGACCCTCGGTCTCGAGCTTGCCGTAGAGGTCTTTGGACCAGTGGATATCCTTGGCCATCGCCGTCGACAGACGCTCGATCTCAAGGTTCTCGCCGCTCATGTCGTCCGACATCTCGGGATCATAGACCCCGTCGACGAAGACGATGCGCAAACGGTCGGTCCCGTCGAACATCGGGCGCTCGTCGGGGGTGAAGAGCGCGGCCTCAGGCGCCTCGCCCGCTGTCAGGCTCGCCGGATCGGTGTATTTCCAATACTCGTCGCGCTTGGTGGGCAGACCCATGGCGCCAACCCGCGCCAAAGCCTCCTGCCGCGCCGCATTGGCCCAGGCGGCACCTTGCGGCAGCGTCAGCCCCGCCATCCGCGCGGCGGCGGCGTCGGCCCGCAGCGCCTTCAGCGTCTCGGCCCGCCCCATCAGATCCCCTCCTCGGCGAGGATATCGGCATAGCCGTTGTTCTCGACTTCGAGCGCAAGCTCCGGCCCGCCGGTCTTAATGATCCGGCCATCGGCCATGATGTGGACCACATCGGGTTTGATGTGATCGAGAAGGCGCTGGTAATGGGTGATGACAAGGAACGACCGCTTGCCGTCGCGCAGCGCATTCACGCCCTCGGAGACAAGCTTCATCGCGTCCACGTCGAGGCCCGAGTCGGTCTCGTCGAGGATGCACATCTTGGGCTCGAGCATCGCCATCTGCAGGATTTCGTTGCGCTTCTTCTCGCCGCCCGAAAAGCCAACGTTGACCGGGCGCTTGAGCATATCGGCGTCGATCTTGAGCGTCTTGGCCTTGGCGCGGACCTCTTTGAGGAAATCGCCCGCCGATAGCTCTTCCTCGCCGCGCGCCTTGCGCTGGGCGTTCACCGCGGTGCGCAGGAAGGTCATGTTGCCCACGCCAGGGATCTCGACCGGATATTGAAAGGCCAGGAAAAGCCCCGCCGCGGCGCGCTCTTCCGGCTCCATCTCGAGAAGATCGACACCGTCAAGCTCGGCCGACCCCTCGGTCACCTCATAGCCCTCGCGCCCCGCGAGAATATAGGAGAGCGTCGATTTCCCCGACCCGTTCGGCCCCATGATCGCATGGACCTTGCCCGGCTCGAGCACTAGATCGACCCCCTTCAGGATCTTCTTGCCCTCTTCTTCAAGTTCGGCGTGCAGGTTCTTGATAGTCAGCATCTTTTCTTTTCTTTCCTTAACACGGTGCCGGGCTGAAGCCCGGCCTACCCGGTATATCGTTCATCCGTAGGCCGGGCTTCAGCCCGGCAACCCTCTATTCAATCACAACAGCCGTGCCGGATGCCGACACCATGAGCATGTTGTTGATCACTTCATGGTCGAGATCGACCCCGACAATCGCATTGGCCCCCATCGCGCGCGCCGCATCTTCCATCTCGCCAAGCGCGGTCTTTCGCGCTTTGCCAAGCTCCTGTTCATAGGCGCCCGAACGACCCCCGATGATATCGGTAATCGAGGCAAATAGATCGCGGAACACATTGGCGCCCAAGATGGCCTCGCCGGTGACGATGCCGTGGTATTTCGAGATCGGGCGGCCTTCGATAGAGGGGGTGGTGGTAATGATCATCCGACACTTCCTTCCAAAGAAATTGCGACCAACTGCTGCGCTTCCATGGCAAATTCCATCGGCAACGCCTGCAGCACTTCCTTGCAGAAGCCGTTGACGACAAGCGCCACCGCCTCTTCCTCGTCCATGCCCCGCGAGCGGCAATAGAAGAGCTGATCGTCATCCACCTTCGAGGTCGTCGCCTCATGCTCGACCCGGCTCGAGTTGTTTTTCACCTCGATATAGGGCACCGTGTGCGCCCCGCATTTGTCGCCGATCAGAAGGCTGTCGCACTGGGTATAGTTGCGGCTATTCTTGGCGCGCGGGTGCATCGAAACAAGGCCCCGATAAGTATTCTGCGCCTTGCCCGCCGAGATGCCTTTCGAGACGATCCGGCTCTTGGTGTTCTTGCCAAGGTGGACCATCTTCGTCCCGGTATCGGCCTGCTGCATATTGTTTGCAATGGCGATGGAATAGAACTCGCCCTGGCTATCGTTGCCCCGCAGGATGCAGGAGGGATATTTCCACGTCACCGCCGAGCCGGTCTCGACCTGCGTCCACATGACCTTGGCGCGGTCACCCCGACAATCGGCGCGTTTGGTGACGAAGTTATAGATGCCGCCCTTGCCGTTCTCGTCGCCCGGATACCAGTTCTGTACGGTCGAGTATTTCACCTCGGCGTCTTCTTCGATGATGATCTCGACCACAGCCGCATGAAGCTGCGCCTGATCCCGCTTGGGCGCGGTGCAGCCTTCGAGATAGGACACATAGGAGCCTTTATCGGCAATGATCAGCGTCCGCTCGAACTGGCCGGTGTTCTCGGCGTTGATGCGGAAATAGGTCGAAAGCTCCATCGGGCAGCGCACACCGGGCGGGACATATACGAAAGACCCATCGGAAAAGACGGCCGAATTCAGCGTGGCATAGAAATTGTCCGAGGCAGGAACCACGGAGCCGAGGTATTTCTTCACAAGCTCGGGATGCTCGCGGATCGCCTCGGAGATCGAGCAGAAGATCACGCCGGCTTTCTTCAGCTCCTTCTGGAAGGTCGTGCCGACCGACACAGAGTCAAACACCGCATCGACCGCCACCTTGCGGCCCTCGGCGGGCATATCCTCGGCGCCTTCGACGCCTGCAAGGATCATCTGCTCCTTGAGCGGAATCCCGAGCTTCTCATAGGTCGCCAAGAGCTTGGGATCGACATCATCAAGGCTCTTTGGCTTTTCGATCATGCTCTTGGGGCGGGCGTAGTAATACTGGTCCTGAAAGTTGATCTCAGGATAGTTGACCATCGCCCAATCAGGCTCTTCCATCTGCTCCCAGCGGGCAAAGGCCTGCAGGCGCCATTCGGTCATCCACTCGGGTTCTTCGTTCTTGGCGCTGATGAGCCGAACGATATCGGGGTTCACGCCCTTGGGGGCGTATTCCATCTCGATCTCGGTCTCCCAGCCGTATTTGTACTTGCCCGACAGGCGCTGCACGGCATCGACCGTTTCCTGATCAACGCCCTCTTTCACCTGTGTCTGGTCTTCCGTGCTCATCGTCTTTCCTCTCACGCAGCGCGGCTGCGCTTTCTGCGGTATGTGTCTGCCCAAGCCTTCGCAAAAGCCAATACGTCATCACGCCGCGTCTGGATCCCTAAAGACACCCGCAGCGCCGAGGCCGCCGCCTCGTCGTCAAATCCCATGGCGGTCAGAACCCGGCTCGCCTTGACCTTGCCGCTCGAACAGGCCGAGCCCGCCGAGACAGCATAGCCCGCAAGATCCATCGCCATGACCTGCGTCTCGCCCTTCCAGCCGGGCGCCACGATCATCGAGGTATTCGGAAGGCGCATCACCCCCTGTCCGACCACGGTGATCCCTTCGGCCCCGTTCTGAAGAACGGCCTCAAGCTCATCCCGAAGTGCGGCAACCTCGTCCCAGCGTCCGGCCGCCAGATCGGCCTGCGCCGCCTCGGCCGCGGCTCCAAAGCCTGCAATGCCGATGACATTCTCTGTCCCCGACCGGCGCCCCAGTTCTTGCCCGCCGCCCTTGATCTGCGCAGCAAGCTCGGTGCCTTTCGGTACGATAAGAGCGCCAACCCCTTTCGGCCCACCAATCTTGTGCGCCGAAAGAAACACCATGCCCACACCCGACCAGCCGTAGGCAAACGCCAACTTGCCAAACCCTTGCGTGATATCGGATACCGCCAAACCTTCCGGCAAAGCCTGAACCACGCCAGTCTCGGAATTGGCCAGTTGCACGGTCGATCCCGCCGGATCGTCCACCGCCACCGCCCCATCTGCCGAAACCGCTAGGCTCTCGTCAACCCAAGCCCGCACCGCATCATGCTCGATGCCCGCGCCCTTCAAACCCCGCCCCGCCAGCGCCAAAGCCGCCGCTTCCGTCGCCCCGGAGGTAAAAATCACCTCCGCCCCGGAGGCCCCCAAAGCCTCGGAAACCTGCGCCCGCGCCCGCTCGATCACAGCCTTGGCCGCGCGCCCCTCGGAGTGAACCGACGAGGGATTCCCATATAGGTCCATCGCCGCGATCATTGCCGCCCGCGCCTCATCGCTCAACGGCGTCGTCGCATCGTGATCCAGATAGACCCGCGCCATCAGAGACCGCTCCTCTTTTGGCCGGAAATACTCCGAGGGAGTCCGCAGCGCGGACGGGGGCAGAGCCCCATCTTATGCAAAGCCCCAATCACTCGTCGACCACCTCGAAAAGCGCCGGCACCGCCGGACAGGGCGCGAGGCCATTGCCGACGATATCCGACAGCCGCGACTGGTGCAGATAGACATAGACATGGGCCGAAAGCCCTTCCCAAAGCCGGTTGGTCAGCGATTGCGCCCGGCTGCCCGACAGGCCGCCGCTCGCACCCGCGCCCTTGTGCATGGCGCTCACAGTCTCGTCGACCGCTTCAAGAATGTCCGATACCCGAATCTCGGACGCAGGCCGCGCCAGCTTGTAGCCGCCCCCGGGCCCGCGGGCACTTTCCACCAGCGCCGCCCGCCGCAGCTTGACAAAAAGCTGCTCGAGATAGGGGAGAGAGATGTCCTGCCGCTTCGAGATTTCATTTAACGTCACAAGCGCACCGACCGGTTGCAGCGCCAGATCGGTCAGCGCAACCATCGCATATCGGCCCTTCGTGCTCAGTTTCATGCCCGAAACCCCCAAGTTTCCCACTAAAACCCCGAAATCGGCGCATCTCCATTGACGCGCAGCCGAGGCCCGATTAACTCCTGCCGGAGCACTCCGCGCCCTTTCAGGCCGGAAATTAGAATCCTTCTAAGGTGCCTGAGAGTTTTCGTCAAGAATTCCGGGCCGCAACACACAGGGATAAATATGCCCGAAGTCATTTTCGCCGGCCCCGAAGGCCGACTCGAAGGCCGCTACCATCCGCAAAAGCACCGCGACGCGCCCATCGCCATAATCCTGCACCCCCATCCGCAGTTTGGCGGCACGATGAACAACCGCGTGGTCTATAACTTGCACTACGCCTTCCATAACCTCGGCTTCACGGTGCTGCGCTTCAACTTCCGTGGCGTCGGCCGCAGCCAGGGCGAATACGATCAAGGCATCGGCGAATTGTCGGATGCCGCCTCGGCGCTCGACTATCTCCAGTCGATGAACCCCAATGCCAAGCATTGCTGGGTCGCGGGCTTCTCCTTCGGCGCCTGGATCGGGATGCAGCTCCTGATGCGCCGCCCCGAGATCACCGGCTTCATCTCGGTCGCTCCGCCCGCGAACATGTATGATTTCTCCTTCCTCGCCCCCTGCCCCTCTTCGGGCCTGATCATCAACGGCTCGGCCGACCGCGTCGCGCCGCCAGCCGATACCGTGGGCCTTGTCAAGAAGTTGCACGAGCAGAAGGGCATCACCATCACCCACGAGGTCGTCGAGGGTGCCGGTCACTTTTTCGAAGACCCGCATATGGACACGATGGTCGACAGCGTCCAAGGCTACGTCCGCCGCCGCCTGACCGAGACCACGAGATAGGTCATGGGGATTACCGAGGATCTCGCCGACGCTCTCGCCCGTGATACTATCGCGGTGGCCGAAAAACTTGGCGACAACAATCTGATCGCCGAAGTCTCCAAGGTTCTCGGCGCCTCTTCGACCACCACGCAAGAAGCCTTCATGACCACCGTCCGCGTCCGCCTGTCGGAGAAACGCGCCCGCGCCTTTCTGAAAGAACGCATCAAGAAAGGCCCGGTCGGTCCGAAAAAGGAAATCGGCACCGGTCCGATCCTCAACCCGACCGAAGACAACGCAGGCGGCCACTGATGGCGGTTGCCTCGCGGATCGACGCGCAGATCGCCTTTCTCAATGAGGCTGACAAGCTCAAGGATCAGCTCCGCGCCACCCCGATCCTGAGCAACACCCGCCCCGAGAATTCGGCCGAGCACAGCTGGCACATCATGCTCTACGCGCTGACGCTGGCCGAGCACGCCAATCGCCCGATCCAGATCGACCGCGTTCTGAAAATGCTGCTCCTGCACGATATCGTCGAGATCGACGCAGGCGACGCCCCGATCCATGGCGATCACGATCCCGCCAAGCAAGAGGCCAAGGAAATCGCCGCCGCCGAGCGCATCTTCGGCCTTCTCCCCGCCGACCAGCGCGACGAATTCCGCAGCCTCTGGGAAGAATTCGAGGCCGCCGAAAGCGACGACGCGATCTTTGCCAAGTCGATCGACCGGGTGCAGCCGGTGATCTCCAACCTAGAGACCGGCGGCGGCAGCTGGATCGATTACAACGTGACCGCCGCTCAGCTTGAAAGCCGTGTCGGCGTGAAGGTTCGCCGCGGCGCGCCCGCGGTCTGGGATGCGCTCAAAACCCGGATCGACAGCTGGTTCGCCAGCCTCCGCTAGCTGGCACGATCTCTTTTTCGTATACCATCGCATACCGTCTGTTCACTTGGCCGATTATAGGCTATGAGCCGCGCAACCGAGTCTCATCCCGAAGGAGCAGCCATGTCCAAGATCAAGGTAGCCAACCCTGTTGTCGAACTCGACGGCGACGAGATGACCCGCATCATCTGGGACTTCATCAAGAAGAAGCTGATCCTGCCCTATCTTGATATTGACCTGAAATACTACGATCTCGGCATCGAAGAGCGCGACCGCACCGACGACCAGATCACCATCGACGCCGCCAATGCCATCAAGCAATACGGCGTTGGCGTGAAATGTGCGACCATCACCCCCGACGAAGCCCGCGTCGAAGAGTTTGGCCTCAAACAAATGTGGCGTAGCCCGAACGGCACGATCCGCAACATCCTTGGCGGCGTGATCTTCCGCGAGCCGATCATCTGCTCGAACGTGCCCCGCCTCGTTCCCGGATGGACACAGCCGATCGTCGTCGGCCGCCATGCCTTTGGCGACCAGTATCGCGCCACCGATTTTCGCTTCCCCGGCAAGGGCAAACTCACCATCAAGTTTGTCGGCGAAGATGGGACTGTGATCGAACGTGATGTGTTCGACGCGCCGGGCGCTGGCGTCACGATGGCGATGTACAATCTCGACCAGTCGATCATCGATTTTGCGCGTTCGTCGATGAACTATGGCCTTCTGAAGGGCTGGCCGGTCTACCTTTCGACCAAGAACACCATCCTCAAGGCCTATGACGGCCGCTTTAAGGATCTGTTCCAGAAGGTCTATGAGGAGCAGTTTGAAGACAGGTTCAAGGCCGCCGGCATCCACTACGAACACCGCCTGATCGACGACATGGTCGCCTCGGCGCTCAAGTGGTCCGGCGGCTATGTCTGGGCCTGCAAGAACTATGACGGCGACGTTCAATCCGACACCGTGGCGCAAGGTTTTGGTTCGCTGGGGCTGATGACCTCGGTCCTGATGACCCCCGACGGCAAAACGGTCGAGGCTGAAGCCGCCCACGGCACCGTGACCCGCCACTATCGGCAACATCAGCAGGGTAAGCAGACCTCAACGAATTCGATTGCCTCGATCCATGCCTGGACAGGCGGCCTGAAGCACCGCGCCAAACTTGACGGCAACGAGGCGCTTATGAACTTTGCCACCACGCTTGAGCGGGTGACGGTTCAGGCGGTCGAGGACGGACATATGACCAAAGACCTCGCCCTTTTGGTTGGGCCCGATCAAAAATGGCTCACGACAATGGGCTATCTTGAAAAGGTCGACGAATACCTCAACAAGGCGATGTAACAAATTTGGGCCGCGTCACCGACGCGGCCTTCCTCCTTCAGGACCAGAGATGACCGATCCCAAACAGCATTCCTTGATCGAGGATACGCAAGGCATCCTTTTCGGCTCCGGTATGGCCGCGGTCGGGATCGTGATCCTGACCCATCTCGGCCTTGTCACAGGCCAGACTGCTGGCCTCGCGATCTTGATCTCCTACATGACCGGCTGGAGCTTTGGCGCGGTGTTTTTCGTGGTCAACCTGCCGTTCTATTGGCTCGGCTATCGCCGCATGGGCAAGGTTTTTGTCCTCAAGACATTCCTTGCCGTGGCGATCCTCTCGGTTCTGGCCCAGACCCTGCCCGCCTATATCCGTTTCGAAAGCCTCGATCCGATCGTCGGCGCGATCCTTTTCGGGGCGATCACCGGCTCCGCCCTTCTCGCCCTCTTCCGACACGGCGCGAGCCTCGGGGGAATCGGCATCGTGGCGCTCTATCTGCAGGACAAGACCGGTTTTCGCGCCGGTTGGACCCAGCTTCTCTTCGACGCCTGCCTCTTCGCCGCCGCCCTCACGGTGCGCGACGCCAAGACGGTGGCGATCTCCGCCTTGGGCGCGGTGGTCATCAACCTTGTCATCGCCGTCAACCACCGAAGGGATCGGTATATCGCGATGTAGCGATCCCGTCTGGCCTTTTGCCGCGTGGCACTGTATGGCCCGCGCAACCTCGCGCTAAAGGGCAGTTTCATGGATATCCGCAACATCGCGATAATCGCGCACGTCGACCACGGCAAGACCACGCTTGTGGACGAGCTTCTCAAACAGTCGGGCGCGTTCCGTGAAAATCAGGCCGTGGCCGAACGGGCGATGGACTCAAACGACATCGAGCGCGAGCGGGGCATCACCATTCTTGCCAAGGCGACCTCGGTCGAGTGGAAAGGCACGCGCATCAACATCGTCGACACCCCCGGCCACGCCGATTTCGGTGGCGAAGTGGAGCGCATCCTGAGCATGGTCGATGGCGTTTGCCTTCTGGTCGATGCCGCGGAAGGCCCGATGCCGCAGACGAAGTTTGTGACCTCCAAGGCGCTGGCACTTAGCCTCAAACCGATTGTCGTTCTGAACAAGGTCGACAAGCCCGATGCCGAACCGGATCGCGCACTGGACGAATGTTTTGACCTTTTCGCCAACCTTGGCGCCAATGACGACCAGCTCGATTTCCCCCATGTCTATGCCTCCGGCCGCGCCGGTTGGGCCGACATGGAGCTTGACGGCCCCCGCAAAGACCTCTCGGCGCTCTTCGATCTGATCGTCCGCCATGTTGAGGCTCCCAAGCAAATTGCCCAAGCCAAAGAACCATTCCGGATGCTGGCGACCACGCTTTCCGCTGACCCCTTCATTGGCCGCATCCTCTCGGGCCGCGTTGAAAGCGGTACGCTCAAGGTGGGTGAGACCGTCAAGGCGCTGAGCCGCAAGAGCGAGAAGATCGAACAGTTCCGCGTGACCAAGATCCTCGCCTTCCGGGGCCTCTCGCAACAGCCGATCGACGAGGCCGTGGCGGGCGATATCGTGACGCTCGCGGGCATGACCAAGGCCACCGTGGCCGACACGATCTGTGATCTGTCGGTTGATGTGGCGATCCCTGCCCAGCCGATCGACCCGCCGACCATTTCCGTTACCTTTGGCATCAACGACAGCCCGCTCGCGGGCCGCGATGGCAAGAAGGTCCAGTCCCGTGTGATCCGCGAGCGGTTGATGAAAGAGGCCGAGACCAACGTGGCGATCAAGGTGACCGACACGCCAGGTGGCGAGGCTTTCGAGGTTGCCGGGCGTGGCGAATTGCAGATGGGCGTTCTCATCGAAAACATGCGCCGCGAGGGATTTGAGCTGTCGATTTCGCGCCCGCAGGTTCTTTTCAAGGAAGAGGACGGCGTGCGGATGGAGCCTGTCGAGGAAGTCACCATCGACGTGGACGACGAATATACCGGCGCCGTCGTCGAGAAGCTGACTGGTCCGCGCAAGGGCGATCTTGTCGAGATGAAGCCCGCGGGCGCCGGCAAGACCCGGATCATCGCCCATGTGCCCTCGCGCGGCCTGATCGGCTATCAGGGCGAGTTCCTGACCGATACGCGCGGCTCGGGCGTGTTGAACCGCATCTTCCACGGCTGGACCCCGCATAAGGGGCCAATTCAGGGGCGGCGTCAGGGTGTTCTGATCTCGATCGAGAACGGCACTGCTGTGGCCTATGCGCTGTGGAACCTCGAAGAGCGCGGCAAGATGTTCGTCGTGCCGCAGGATCCGGTTTATGAGGGCATGATCATCGGCGAGCATAGCCGCGACAATGACCTCGAGGTGAACCCGCTTAAGGGCAAGAAGCTCACCAACGTACGCGCTTCGGGCACCGACGAGGCGGTGCGCCTGACGCCGCCGACCGTGATGAGCCTCGAGCAGGCGATTGCTTATATCGACGATGACGAGCTTGTCGAGGTGACGCCCAACGCGATCCGTCTGCGCAAGCGCTATCTCGATCCGCACGAGCGAAAGCGCCAATCGCGCAGCGCCTAAGAGGGGGCTCTGCCCCCGCCCTTCGGGCTCCCCCGGAGTATTTCAGACCAAAAGAAGAGCCGCCCTCGTTTGGGGCGGCTCTTTTGTTTTCAGTTGAGGAGAAGGGTCTATTCGGCCTCTTCGAGGATCATCAGATCGCGTTCGGAGGCGCCTTTGGCGTAGCTCAGGGCTTCCTGATAGGCGTCAGAATAGTAGCAGTCATGTGCCGCTTGCAGCGAGGGAAAGCGGGCGACGACGTTGCGGGGGCGGTCGTTGCCTTCGAGTTGCTCGTAGCGGCCGCCGCGGGCGAGGAAGACCCCGCCGTGGGCGGCGATGGCATGGGTGGCGCGCTTGGCGTATTCACCGTAGCGGGCCTCGTCGGTGACCTTGACGTGGGCAATCCAGAGAGCCTTGGGCATCGGCTATTTCCCTTCCATGACGGCTTTTGCGGCGGCGATGGCGGCCTCGAAATCGGCCAGGCTCGGGGCACCGCCCTGGGCGAGGTCGGGTCGACCGCCGCCACCTTTGCCGCCAAGGGCGGCGGTGACGGCGCGGAGGACGTCGACGGCGCTGACCTTGCCGGCGGCGGCGGAGCCCGCGCCGACCGCGACGGCCGCTTTGCCCTCGCCTTCCGCGGCGAGGATCATGATGCCGGTGTTTCCGGCGGCCTTCATCTCGTCGATCATCGGGGGCAGGTCTTTACCGCTGACGCCCGCGAGGATCTGAGTGGTCAGCGTGATGCCGCCCACCGTCACGCTGGCCGCTTCGGCCTTGCCGCCGCCCGACATCGCCAAATCGCGGCGCAGTTGGGCGACCTCATTAGCCAGCGCCTTGCGTTCGTCGATCAGCGCCTTGACCCGTTCGGCCACTTCGCCGACCGGCGCCTTGAGGGCCGCGGCGATCGAGGCGAGGCGGGATTCCTGCGCCTTGAGGTGATCGATGGCGACTTGGCCGGTCAGGGCTTCGATCCGGCGGACGCCCGCCGAGGAGGCGCTGTCGGAGAGGAGCACGAAGGCGCCGATATCGCCGGTCTGGCGGACGTGGGTGCCGCCGCAGAGCTCGAGGCTGTAGGTATGGCCGTCGGCGCCTTTGCCGGAGCCGAGTTCCTGCCCCATCGAGACCACGCGCACCTCGTCGCCGTATTTCTCGCCGAAGAGCGCTTGCGCGCCGATGGCGCGGGCGTCGTCGGGGGTCATGATGCGGGTCTCGACCGCGGTGTTCTGGCGGATCATGGTGTTGACCTCGGCCTCGACGCCCGATAGCTCGTCGCCCGACATCGCCTTGCCGTGGCTGAAATCGAAACGCAGGCGGTCGGGCGCGTTGAGCGAGCCCCGCTGGGCGACGTGATCGCCTAGGGCGCGACGCAGGGCCTCGTGCAGGAGGTGGGTGGCCGAGTGGTTGGCGCGGATGGCGCCGCGGCGGGAATGGTCGACCTCGAGCTTGGCCGGCTGGCCGCGCAGGATCGAGCCTTCGGTGACCTTCGCCATATGGATGAAGACGCCGGCAACCTTCTTGGTGTCGGTCACTTCGGCCACGCCGGTATCGGTGCGGACGAGCCCCGTATCGCCGACCTGACCGCCGCTTTCGCCATAGAAGGGCGTCTGATTGACGACGATCTGGACCTCGGCGCCAGTCTCGGCACTGCCGGTGACAGCGCCGCCCGCGACGAGGGCGAGGATCTGGCCTTCGGCGGTTTCGGTGTCATAGCCGAGGAATTCGGTGACGCCGTGTTTTTCGGCAAGGTCATACCAGACGGTCGCATCCGCGGCCTCGCCCGAACCGGCCCAAGCGGCGCGGGCCTTGGCCTTTTGCTCGGCCATGGCGTCGTCGAAGCCAGCCACATCCACGCCGCGGCCCTTTTCGCGCAGGGCGTCTTGGGTGAGATCGAGCGGGAAGCCGTAGGTATCGTAGAGCTTGAAGGCGGTGGCGCCGGGGAGGTCGCTATCTTCGGGGAGTGCTGCGAGTTCGTCGTCGAGAAGGCGCAGGCCGCGGTCGAGCGTCTGCTTGAAGCGGGTTTCTTCGGCTTTCAGGGTCTCTTCGATCAGCGCCTTGGCGCGGCCCAGCTCGGGGTAAGCTGCGCCCATCTGTTTGACGAGTTCGGGCACGAGCCGGTGCATGACCGGATCCTTGGCGCCGAGCATATGCGCGTGGCGCATGGCGCGGCGCATGATCCGGCGCAGCACATAGCCGCGGCCATCGTTCGACGGCATCACCCCATCGGCGATGAGGAAAGAGGTCGAGCGCAGGTGGTCGGCGATTACGCGGTGGTGGATCTTGCCGGGGCCGTCGGGATCGGCGCTGGTCGCATGGGCCGAGGCCTCGATCAGGGCGCGCATCAGGTCGGTGTCGTAGTTGTCGTGCTTGCCTTGCAGGAGCGCGCCGATCCGCTCGAGGCCCATGCCGGTGTCGATCGACTGCATGTCGAGGGGCTTCATGGAGCCATCCTCGAACTGCTCGTTCTGCATGAAGACGTTGTTCCAGATCTCGATGAACCGGTCGCCATCTTCCTCGGCCGAGCCCGGAGGGCCGCCCCAGATGTGATCGCCGTGGTCGTAGAAGATCTCGGTGCAAGGGCCGCAGGGGCCGGTCGGGCCCATGCGCCAGAAATTGTCGTCGGTCGGGATGCGGATGATCCGGTCGTCCGAGAGGCCCGAGATTTTCTTCCAGAAATCCGCAGCCTCATCGTCGGTGTGATAGACGGTGACGAGAAGTTTCTTCTTGTCGAGGCCGAAATCCTTGGTCAGCAATTCCCAAGCAAAACCAATGGCTTCTTCCTTGAAATAGTCGCCAAAGGAAAAGTTGCCGAGCATCTCGAAGAAGGTGTGGTGACGCGCGGTATAGCCCACGTTGTCGAGGTCATTGTGCTTGCCGCCGGCGCGGACGCATTTCTGCGCGGTGGTGGCGCGGGTGTAGTCGCGCTTCTCAAGGCCGAGGAAGAGGTTCTTGAACTGGACCATGCCCGAGTTGGCGAACATCAGCGTCGGGTCGTTGCGCGGCACAAGCGGGCTCGAGGCCACGACCTCGTGGCCGTTGCGACGGAAGAAATCGAGATAAGTCGAGCGGATGTCGGAAAGGCTGGTCATGGGGTATTGGGTCCGGAAAACAATGGGCTTCGCCCCGTTTAGCCCCATGCTCTTGTGCTGTCCACAGGGACCGAGAGCCAAGAGCCGCGGCTAATCGGCATCGAAGGCCTTAAAGACGATGCGCCATTGGTCATCCGAGTGCAGAAGCGTGATCGTTTCGCGAAAGACACGCCCCTGCCAAGGGCTGCTGATCCGGGCCATAGCAACCGACCCGTCCACCTCGAGCGTCTCGAGAGCCCACGTCGAGACAGGATTGCCCGACTGCCTCGCAGCGGACGCCATTGCATCATCGCGCGTGAGCCAAACCTCGGCCCCTTCAAATCGGCCTCCGGTCCGAAACTCGGGATGGAGAACCGAGCCGAGCCTTTCAGGATCGCCGCCCGTCGCCGCCTCGACATAGGTGGTGATGCAGGTGACGATCTCGTTGTGTGTCTTGGGCATCCTCGTGATCCCATATGGCGGTCGGAACGGACCAGATCCCAAGCGAAAAACGCGGCCCCGTTCGGAGCCGCGTTCATCCTTGCACAGGTCGGCGTAAAGGCCAAACCGAACTACATATCCATCACGTCGTCGCTGTTGTCGTCATCGCCTGACGAGCCGAAATCGAGACCGTGGCTGGCGCGGATCTTGTCCTCGATCTCATAGGCCATCTCGGGATGTTCCTTGAGGAAGGTCTTGGCGTTCTCGCGGCCCTGACCGATGCGCTCGTCGCCGTAGGAGAACCACGCGCCGGATTTCTCGACCACCCCGGCCTTGACGCCCAGATCGAGAAGCTCGCCGGTCTTGGAAATGCCCTCGCCATACATGATGTCGAACTCGACCTGCTTGAAGGGCGGCGCCACCTTGTTCTTGACCACCTTCACGCGGGTCGTGTTGCCCACGACCTCTTCCCGATCCTTGATCGCACCGATGCGGCGGATATCGAGGCGGACCGAGGCATAGAATTTGAGCGCGTTGCCGCCCGTCGTTGTCTCGGGGCTGCCGAACATGACGCCGATCTCGACGACCGCGCGCTCCTGGCCGAAGCCGACCGCGCCGGCGTGTCGATCGTCCCCGGCAGCGCGCTGACTGCCGGGCCGCCCAGCGCCACGATGCTGCGACTCGCCTACGGCTACGTGGAGCCGGAGGCGATC
>JALRLK010000159.1 GCA_023254495.1 Marivivens sp.
GGGCTTTCCTTGCGGGTCGGGAATTGGCATACCGCGTCCATATAGGGGCGGCAAGCAAAGGTCCAAGGGGCAAAAGATGATCCGGCGCTATGGAGAGGCTGTCAAACAGGGCCAGACCTACCGGTTTCGCCCCGGTGTCTATGCGATCCTGCCGCAAGGGAGCGATCTTCTCCTGACCTATCAAGCCGATCCGCATTACGAGGTCCAGCTGCCGGGCGGCGGCATTGATCCCGGCGAAAACCCGATTGATGCGCTGCACCGCGAGGTCTTTGAGGAAACCGGCTGGAAGATCGGCGGCGTGCGCAAGATCGGCGCCTACCGGCGGTTTTGCTATATGCCGGAGTATGACAAATGGGCCGAAAAGCTCTGCCATATCTACATGGCCCGTCCGGTGCACCGCCTCGGCCCGCCGTCCGAGCCGGATCACACGCCGCTCTGGATGCCGATGGCCGAGGCCGCCCGCGCGATCGCCAGCCCCGGCGACCGCGCTTTCGTGGCCGAGCTTTATACGAGGTCGCGCTTTTCCACGAGGTGACCGTAGAGGGTCGTCAGAATACTCGCACCAACCATAAGGGTCGTCCACGACACCGCCAGCGTGACCAACTGCCCGACAATCGGAATACCGCCAAGAAGCGGCGGCACGGTCATGTTGATCCCGAGATTTAGCGCCACAAGCACAAGCGAAACAGTGAAGATCGTGCCGCCAATCGGCCCGCTGATCTTCCAGCCCGCAAGAAGCGGCATCGGTTGCCCGACCGCTGCCGCCGGAAGAACGATCCCGAACCTCAGCCAGACATAGGTCAGGATGCTCGCCATCAGAACGATGACGACAAGCGCGATCAAGACACCGCCCCCAGCAGCAAAAGGCCCAGCAGCAGCGCCGCCGATCAGGCCCACAGGAATGCCGACGATCACCACGACCACACCAATCGCGAAAGAGCGGCCCAAATAACCAAGTACCTCGCGGAGCGGGAGTTGCGGCAGAAACCGGGGGTATTCCTCAAGAAGGATAAAGCGGTGCCAACCGACAGCGATCCACGACATCGAAAAGAAATAAAGCGCCGCCAGAAGGAGCCCCACAACCGACGCCATCGGCCCAGCCGGATGGCCCTCCATCATCGCCTGAACATTGGCCGCCGTTGCGACATCGGCTGTGGAAAGACCAAAGAGGGGTGGCAAAACGAAGGTTGCCAAAACGGTGACGAGCAATGGCACCAGCGAAACCTTGATCGAATCCCGCAGGTTGCCGAACACCATCACAAAAGAATGGCGAACGATTTCAAAGCTCATCACTCTCTCCTTCTCTCGATACAGACGACAAGTCGCACCCCGGTGGGCTTGGGGTCAATGACCATTGCTTGCCCTATGGGCCAAAACCCGATATCGCGCAGGCCGAGTTTGACAAGGAGTCTCCGCGATGTCTGCCCCCAAGAAAGTCGTCCTCGCCTATTCCGGTGGTCTTGATACCTCGATCATCCTGAAATGGCTTCAGACCGAATATGGGTGCGAGGTCGTTACTTTTACAGCCGACCTTGGCCAAGGCGAAGAACTTGAGCCCGCCCGCGCCAAGGCCGAGCTTCTGGGGATCAAGCCCGAGAACATCTATATCGAGGATGTGCGCGAGGAGTTCGTGCGCGATTTCGTCTTCCCGATGTTCCGCGCCAATGCTGTCTACGAGGGGCTCTATCTTCTCGGAACCTCGATCGCCCGCCCGCTGATCTCCAAGCGTCTTGTCGAGATCGCCGAAATGACCGGCGCCGATGCCGTCGCCCACGGGGCAACCGGCAAAGGCAACGATCAGGTGCGGTTCGAGCTTTCGGCCTATGCGCTGAACCCCGAGATCAAGGTCATCGCGCCGTGGCGGCTTTGGGATCTGACTTCGCGCACCCGCCTTCTGGAGTTTGCCGAGCAAAACCAGATCCCGGTTGCCAAGAACAAGCGCGGCGAAGCGCCCTTCTCGGTGGATGCCAACCTGCTTCACACCTCGTCCGAGGGCCGAGTTCTGGAAGATCCCGCTGTCGAGGCGCCCGACTATGTGGCCCAGCGCATCGTCGCCGTGGAAGATGCGCCCGATACGCCCGAATTCATCGAGGTTGCCTTTAAAAATGGTGATGCCGCTGCGATCAATGGCGAGGCCATGTCGCCAGCGACGATCCTGACGAAGCTCAATGAATATGGCTCCAAGCACGGAATCGGCCTTCTCGATTTCGTCGAGAACCGTTTTGTCGGCATGAAATCCCGCGGGGTCTATGAGACACCGGGCGGCGCGATCCTGCTCGAGGCGCACCGCGGCATCGAGCAGATCACCCTCGATTCCGGCGCCGGGCACCTGAAGGATTCGATCATGCCGCGCTATGCCGAGCTGATCTATAACGGCTTCTGGTTCAGCCCCGAGCGCGAGATGCTGCAGGCGCTGATCGACAAGAGCCAGGAGCATGTGACCGGCACTGTGAAGCTCAAGCTTTACAAAGGATCGGTCCGCACCGTGGCCCGTTGGTCGGATCACTCGCTCTATTCCGAGAAGCACGTCACCTTCGAGGAAGACGCCGGCGCCTATGACCAGCAGGATGCCAAAGGCTTTATCCAGCTCAACGCGCTGCGCCTGAAGCTGATTGCCACGCGCAATCGGCGAGCGAAGGGCTAGAGGGGGCTCTGCCCTCGGCCCTTCGGGCCTCCCGCGGAGTATTCGGGCCAAAAGAAATCAGGTGAGTTTGAGCGCGGCGAGTTTCTCGTAGGCGGGAAGCGCGGCGCGAACGAGATCGGCGTCGCGGCCCTCGAGGGCGGGCAGCGGACCTTCGGGGCCGGCGAAACCTGTCGAGCGGTGGATCGCGCCATACCAGTGCGGCGCCCATGCGCCATCCTCGGGCCGGCCGCCGGCGGGCCAGGAGAGCATGGCGGGATCCCAATCGAGGCCAATCGCGGCGCAGAGCTTTTGCAGCATAGCTTCGGGATTGTCGCGGATGTCGGCGCTGTCAATGACGATGCCGCCGAGCCTGTCGTAGATTTCCGCCTGTTGGTGAAAGCCGATGTCGTCGAGGGTGATCTCGTCGCGCT
>JALRLK010000185.1 GCA_023254495.1 Marivivens sp.
CGGTCGGCCATGCCGGCGCGGACAACCATGCCGAAGGTTGTGAACTGCAGGAAGGCAAAGACCGAGGCGATGACCACAGTAGAGAAGAAGAAGTAGATCAGCCGCCAGACCGGGTAGGACAGATTGAGGCCGAAGAAGGCCATCTCGATCGTGCCGCGATATTCGGACGGAGCCGGGGTCGGGATCGGGTTGGCGCCGAAGAAATACTTGATGATTTCCTGAAGAACGATGGCGAGGCCGAAGGTCACGAGGATCTGGTCGGCGTGCGGACGCTTGTAGAAATGCTTAATGAGGCCGCGCTCCATCACGAAGCCCACGAGCATCATCACAGGGATGGCCAACAGGATCGCCAAGGGCACTGACCAATCGATCAGGAACTTGCCGAAACCCTCTCCGAACCATTCGATCACATAGGGCACCTTGACCTTGAGCGGATTGCCCAAAAAGTCTTTCTGCGTTGCGTCAACGATCTCGTGGCTGAGGTTGAAGATGCGCTGCATCGTCACCGCCACGAAGGCGCCGATCATGAAAAGCGCGCCGTGCGCGAAATTGACCACGCCAAGCGTGCCGAAAATAAGCGTCAGGCCCATCGCGATCAGCGCGTAGGCACCGCCTTTTTCAAGCCCGTTGAGGATCTGGAGGAATAAAGCGTCCATGGTCCCACCCTGTCCTTGGAATTCATTGGGCCCGCCGCTCAGGGGGGCCGTGGTGAACCGGCCGCGACAGGCGCGGCCGGTTCCTAGGCTATTGGATTAGCCGTTGTTGCACTCGCCGAGGCTGGCCTCAGCACCACCGAACATCGGGTGATCGGCCGCATACTCGACCTGAGCGCGCGGGGTCACTTCGACGATCTCGAGGGTGTCGTACTCGTTGGCCGGGCTCTCTTTGCCCTTCATGACGAGGACGTCCTTGAAGCACTGGTGGTCTTCGGCGCGGTAGGTGGTTGCACCGATGCCCATGCCGTCGAACTCGAAGCCCTCAAGGGCGGCGGCCACGGCGCAGGGCTCGAAGGTGCCGGCGCGGGTTGCCGCGTCTGCATAGAGCAGGGTCTGCACATAGGCGGTGTGGGCGGCGCCTGACGGCGGACGGCCATACTTTTCGCCGAACGACTTGACGAAGGCCTGGGTGCCCGGATCCTGCAGCTGCCAATTCCAGTTCATGGTGCCATACACACCCTGAATGTTGGAGCCAGCGCCCGCAGCCATCAGCTCCGAGTAGAGCGGAACGATGATCTCGAACTGCTTGCCGTTGACCATCTTGTCGCGCAGTCCGAACTGTACGGCCTGGGTCAGCGAGTTGACCATGTCTCCGCCGTAGTGGTTCAGGATGAGAACATCTGCGCCCGAGTTGATCACCGGAGCGATATAGGACGAGAAGTCGCCGGCGCCGACCGGGGTCAGCACGTTGTTGACGGTTTCCCAGCCGAGAGATTCGGTCGAGGCCGCGATCGACTCCTGCTGGGTCCAGCCCCAGGTGTAGTCGGCGGTCAGGTGATAGGCGCGGCGCTCGTTGCCGTAGGCGCTCGAAAGCACCGGAGCGATGGCAGCGCCCGACATATAGGCGTTGAAGAAGTAGCGGAAGCCGTTGGCTTTCCGGTCCTTGCCGGTGGTGTCGTTCGAGTGGGTCAGACAGGCCATGAAGATGATGCCGGCTTCCTGACAGAGGCCCTGAACGGCGATCGCAGTGCCCGACGAGGAGCCACCGGTGACCATGACAACGCCGTCTTTCTGGATCATCGACTGCGCCAGAGCGCGGGCTACGTCAGACTTGGTCTGGTCGTCGCCGGTCACATATTCGACCTTCTTGCCGAGGATGCCGTTGCCGTCCAGTGTCTTGGACGACATTGTGTTCAGCATACCACCGTCACCACCGCCGTTCAGGTGCTCGACAGCGAGCTCGTAGGCCCGAAGTTCGTCGAGGCCTTCTTCGGCATAGGCGCCGGTCTGGGGCACGGCGAAGCCGAGCTTGACGGACGAACCGGTCGGCTCGTTGGTATAGGCCGAAGCCGACGACGTGAAGATAGTCGGAAGCGCAAGACCGGCGCCGGTTACGGCACCTGTCTTCAGCACGCCACGACGTGAGAAGTTCATTTTGGACATGAGTCCCTCCCTTTCATGATAGCCGGCGAAGCCTCCACACTCCGACAGCACGCATTTTACAATGCTGCCTGCATTATCGTGGGCGGTTCGAAAAATTCGCAACAAGTGGCTCAGGGGAAATAAAAAATTTGTAAAGACTTACACAGCGATTGGGAATAAATTGTAAAGAAATTTGCTTGCATCCGCAGAAACCACCGGAAAACAACTGAATATGACAGGTGTAAAGTGACCCAGCGGCAACTGACCGGATCCAGAATTCGAGAGCGCAGGCTGGATGCTGCGATCCGGCAGGCCGATCTGGCAAAGGCTGCCGGTATCTCTGCATCCTATCTTAATCTCATCGAGCACAACCGGCGCAGAATCGGTGGCCGTGTCCTGAATGATCTTGCCCGTGCCCTCGGCCTTGATCCAACGCTTCTTTCAGAAGGCGCTGAAACCGCGTTGATCCAGGATTTGCGCGGAGCTGCCGCGACGCGACTGGTGGCCGAGGCTGAAGTCGATCGAACGGAAGAGTTCGCCGGACGCTTTCCCGGCTGGGCGGGTCTCGTGACGGATCAGGCGGCGCAGATCGCCCGGCTTGAGGCCAAGGTCAAATCGCTCACGGACAGGATGGCCCATGATCCGCAGCTTGCAACGTCGTTGCACGAGGTGATTTCTGCGGTGACATCAATCCGGTCCACCTCCTCGATTCTGGTTGGCGGAGAGGTTTTGGACCGTGACTGGCAGGAGCGGTTCCATCGCAACATCTATAACGACAGCCAACGCTTAGCCGACAGCAGCCGTGCCCTTGTCGGCTATCTCGAAGCGCCTGCTGACGGCGGAGCATTGGCCTTATCACCGGTCGAAGAGGTTGATGCCTATTTCGACAGGCGAGGGCATCACATCGCAGATCTGGAGGGGCCGGAAGGGCCGGTCGAGGCGCTCATCGCCGATGCGGGCCTTGCGACTTTGGCGGCAGAAACGCTTTTGCAGGGCCGGCTTGCTCTCTATCGCGACGATGCTCGGGTCATGCCCCTTGCCGACTTCGAAGCCGCCGCGATCGAATTGCGCCATGATCCCGCGCTTCTGGCGGCAAGGTTTGGTGTTGGCCCTGCTGCGGTTTTGCGTCGCCTTTCAAGCCTTCCTGAGCGCCCCGCGCATCCGGCCTTTGGTTTTGCTTCTTGCGACGGGGCAGGTGCGGTCACGCGTCTCAAGATGATTGAAGGCTTCAACCTGCCTCGCGCGGCAGCGGCCTGTCCTGTCTGGCCGCTGTTTCAGGCGCTGTCGCGCCCCGGCCAGCCGATCCGCGCCGTTGTCGCTTTGCCGGGCGAGGGCGGGCGGCGATATCTCTGCCATGCGACTGCCGGACCGCTCGGCCCTGTGCGGTTCGACGGGCTCGCACCGGTCGAGGCGGTGATGCTCGTGCAGGCGGCACCTACTAGCGAAACGGCGACGCTAGAGGCGGGGGGCGGCTGTCGGATCTGCCCTCGGTCCGCCTGTCCCGCCCGTCGCGAGCCGAGCCTTCTGGCCTGAGCTCCTTGGGGCTTTGACAGCCCACGGCTTTGCCGTGATAGTCGGCGGCGACGACCGGATCGCACGGAGCCTTGGGAGGGGCATGGGCTATGGGCAAACGTGTCCTGGTGATCGAGGACGAACCCAATATCATCGAGGCGCTCAGTTTCATCCTCTCGCGAGATGGCTGGACGGTGCACACCCACTCCGATGGCGTAAACGCCAACGAACGGATCCGTGCCACGCCGCCGGATCTGGTGATCCTCGACGTGATGCTGCCCGGAAAGAGTGGCTTCGATATCCTGCGCGATCTTCGGGCAGATCCCGAGATGCAGGCGCTGCCGGTCTTGATGCTGACCGCGAGGGGTCAGACCCGCGACCGCGAGCTTGCCGAGAAGCTCGGCGTCAACCGTTTCATCACCAAGCCCTTTTCAAATGCCGAGGTGATCGAAAACGTCCGTGCGCTTGTGACGGGCTAGGCCATGGCGACGCGAGTCAAAAAGCCGGTCTTTCTCGAACGTGCCTCTTACCGGCAGCGCAGACTTCAGGACATGGCGCGTATTCTGCCGGTGCTGGCCGCCATTCTCTTTGTCTTGCCCCTGATCTGGAAACTGACAGGCAATGACGGACGCGGCACCTCAGCCGTTGTGATCTATCTCTTTGCGATCTGGTCAGGTCTCATCGCTATCGCCGCGATCCTGTCGCGCAAGCTCAAACTGGACCCCGAAAACGGCTCCGGCAAAGAGGAGGGCTGATGGTCTCTTTCAACCTCCTGATCGCCGTTTCTTTGGCCTATGTTGCCTTTCTCTTCATCATCGCCTTTGTCGCGGAGCGGCAGGCCGAGCGTGGCAAGGGCAAGTGGCTTCGGTCGTCGGTGGTCTATACCCTTTCGCTGTCGATCTACTGCACGGCCTGGACCTTTTACGGGGCCGTCGGATACGCGGCGCGCTCGGGCCTCGAATTCATCACGATCTATCTGGGCCCGACCATTGTGATGATCGGCTGGTGGTGGGTCTTGCGCAAACTCGTACGCATCGGCCGCAGCCAGCGGATCACCTCTATCGCCGACCTCATCTCGTCGCGGTTTGGCAAGTCGACCGAGCTGGGCGTCATCGTCACTCTGATCGCGGTCGTTGCTGCGACGCCGTATATCGCCCTTCAACTGCAGTCTGTGACCCTCTCGACTGCTGTGTTCGCCAATTCTTCGGGCCAAAATTGGGGCGCGCCAGAGCTGGCCTCGGCTGCATTCTGGGTGGCAGTTGGTCTGACACTTTTTACCGTGATTTTCGGCACTCGAAACCTCGACGCCAACGAGCGCCACAACGGGATCGTCATGGCGATCGCGGTTGAGGCGGTGGTCAAGCTCTTCGCATTGGTTGCAGTCGGGGTCTTCGTCGTGTGGGGGGTTGCGGGTGGCATCGGTCCAACGCTCGACCTCATTGACGCCTCGAAGATCGCGGAATGGTCGCCGCCGGGGGGAAGGTGGTTTGGCCTGATCTTCCTGTCCGGGGCCGCGTTTCTGTGCCTGCCGCGGATGTTTCAGGTTCTCGTGGTCGAGAATGATGATGAAAGCCGGCTTTCAACCGCCAGCTGGGCCTTTCCTCTTTATCTGATGGTCATGAGCCTCTTTGTCGTGCCGATCGCGGTGGTGGGGCTCGATCTCTTGCCGGACGGCTCGAACCCCGACCTGTTCGTTCTGACTGTGCCTCTTGCCGAAGGGCGCTCGGGCCTTGCCATCCTGTCCTTCCTCGGCGGGTTTTCGTCGGCCACCTCAATGGTAATCGTCGCCACCATCGCGCTTTCGACGATGGTGTCGAACCACATCGTCGTGCCGATCTGGCTGTCGAGCCGGGCGGGCGGGGCGATGATGTCGGGGGATGTGCGCTATGCGGTGCTCACGGCGCGTCGGCTGTCTATCGGCGGCGTCCTGCTGCTCGGCTATATTTACTATCGCCTCTCTGGCGGTGGCGAGGCTCTGGCGGCGATTGGCCTGATCTCGTTTACGGGCGTGGTGCAGATCCTTCCGTCGATGATCGGTGGCCTCTATTGGCGCGGCGCCACGCGCTGGGGCGCCGCTGCGGGCCTGATCACCGGATTTGCGATCTGGGCCTGGACCTTGTTCTTGCCGTCATTCGGGGCCGATGAGGTCATCCCCCAAATCGTTCTGGACCAGGGGCCGTTCGGCTGGGCTTGGCTCCGGCCTCAGGCGCTTTTTGGGTTTGCCGGGCTCGATCCTGTCATTCACGCGGTCTTGTGGTCGATGCTCCTCAATTCCGCTGCCTTTGTGATCGGTTCGGTCCTGACATTTCCCCTCCCGCTCGAGCGGCTTCAGGGGGCGCAGTTTGTCGACGTTTTCGAACATTCCACCGGCACCCGTTCATGGACCCACGGCGGCGCCGAGGCCGAAGACCTCTTGGTTATGGCGCAAAGGATTTTAGGCTCGACCGAGGCGCAAGACATCTTTCAGCGCGAGGCGGGGCGGCAGGGCAAGGAAGGCTATTTGCCTGATGTTACGCCCCAGTTCGTCGAAGATCTCGAGCGCGAGCTTGCAGGCTCCGTAGGGGCGGCAACCGCCCACGCGATGGTCGGTCAACTGGTGCAGGGGGCGAGCGTTTCGGTGGAGGATCTGATCGCCGTGGCGGACGAGACCGCGCAGATAATGGAGTATTCCGCGCGTCTTGAAGCCAAGTCCGCCGAACAGGAGCGCACCGCACGGCAGCTGCAGGAGGCGAATGAAAAGCTCACCGCTCTGTCGATCCAGAAAGACGCCTTCCTTGGCCAGATAAGCCATGAGCTGAGAACGCCGATGACCTCGATCCGCTCCTTCTCGGACATTCTGCGCGAAGGTGGAGCGACTGAGGAAATGCAGGCACGACACGCGGGAATTATCCATGACGAGGCGGTGCGGCTCACACGGCTTCTGGATGATCTTCTCGATCTAAATGTGCTTGAAAACGGGCAGGGCACCTTGAGCCGACAAGAGGGGCACCTGCGCGATGTGATCGACCGGGCCATTGCGGCCTCGGTCGTGGGCGAAGGTGCGATCAAGATCCAGCGCAAGCGCACAGAGGAGGCGATTTCGCTGGACACGGATCTGGATCGCTTGACGCAGGTGTTCATCAACCTCATTGCAAATGCCCAGAAATACTGCACCGCGGCCGATCCTGTTCTGAGGATCGTGGTGCGCAAGGCTGGCGGCAGGATAGCGGTCGATTTCATCGACAACGGTGACGGAATTGCCAAAGAACATCAGGAGATGATCTTCGAGAAGTTCTCGCGCCTTTCTGATCACCGCAAAGCCGGCGGGGCTGGGCTTGGCCTTGCGATCTGTCGCGAGATCATGATCCGGCTCGGCGGGTCGATTTCCTATTTGCCGGGCCAAGGTGGTGCGGCGTTTCGGGTGATCCTTCCCTAGAGCATCGGGCAATCATTTGTTAGCAACGACGCCCTAGTTTCTACGCGACAGCGGAAGGCAGGGTGATGTCCACAGCAAATGCAGGAATATTGGCGCGCAAGCTTGCAAAACCTGCGCAGGCCGAAAGTGCCAGATCTCAGACTCCGATGCGTGCGTTGCGGATGGAGGTCGCGCGGGCCTCGCGTGATGTCTTTGGCGCAGAGATCGACGTAATCGGTGTCGAGATCACGCAAAGCGGGCTGGACGATCTCGTTTCTCCTCTGTCCAAGGGGCATTGCCTTATCGGACTCGTCGCCCCCGAAGGTCTGGTGGGCCTTGTCATCGCCGATCCAGAAGTCTTGGCGGCCGCCGGCGAGATGATGACCACGGGCCGGATCAGACCAACCCCCGCCGAAGTCCGTAGTCCGACAGAAGTTGACGCCGCCCTGATCGAGCCCTTCCTGACGGGGCTCATGACGGCCATTCAACGCGACTGCGGCTCCTCATCGCCGGGGGACTGGTTTCCCGCGATCGCCGTTGGGCGCAAGTTTTCGGGGGTGATCGCACTTCGCCTTGCATTACCTGAGCGCCCCTACAAGATCTTTCGCATGACACTAGATCTTGGCGCCGGCGGGCGTCAGGGCGAAATCGCCTTTGCTTTGCCGGCGGCCATTGCCGCACCCGAAGATCCTCCCGAGCGTCACTGCCGTGCAGACTGGCCGGCGCAGATGAGCGACGTTGTCATGCAGAAGCCGACCGAGGTCGAGGCCATCCTTGGCCGCTTTCGGTTGCCGCTGGCAATTGCGGAGGCGCTGAAGGTCGGTCAGGTGCTGCTACTGTTGGAGCTGGATATCGGCGCCGTCAGCCTTGAAGCATCAGACGGGAGCCGCATTGCAAATTGCCGGCTTGGGCAATCGGGAGGTATGCGGGCGGTCAGGGTCGAGCCAAAGCCCGAAATCGTCATGGAAGAAGGCGGACACTTCAACGCCCATCGAATGCGTCTGCCGGAGAATACTATCGATGATCCCTTGGAAGAGCCTATGCCGATCCAAGGGCTCGATGACTAACGATGTGACAGCGCGTCCAGCTGTGGCCGAAGGGCCGACTGATCGTAACCGGCCCGCGCCACCGTGGCGATGATCTCGTCCACAGGCATCTTGCCCGCCTGTCCAAGGCTCCAGACGATCGAACAGCGGTTGCCCGACGCACAGTAGGCGAGGACCGGTCCTGCCGAAGCGTCGATTGCCGCGAATTGCGCCTCGACCATGCCGAGGTTGAGCGTCTGGTGGCTTACGGGGATGTCAACGAAGGTCAGCCCAGCCGCCTCCACCGCAATCCGCATTACGGCCGACTGAAGCTCCATCGGAACCTCATCGTCGGGTCGGTTGCAGATGACCGTGGTATATCCCGCCGCCTTGATCGCCGGAACATCGGCGGGATCAATCTGCGGCGAGACTGCGTATTTATCTGTGATCGGGCGTATTTGCATGCGCGATCTTTAGACGGTGACCAGAGCCGCGTCTAGTCTTGAGCGCACCATCGGTGCCACCCACATCCCGCCTAACATCGAAAGGATGAACATGACCCCGCCGATGCCGCCATAGGACAACGAGGCAACCGAGGGGCCGGGGCAGAGGCCGACAAGTCCCCATCCCGCGCCGAAGAGGATCGAGCCAAGCACGAGGTTGCGACCGACGCGCTGTTCGGGCTTGGGTGGGAAAAAGCCGCCAAGCGCAGGGTTGCGCCCGCGGGTGATCCGCCAGGCAATCGCCATCGGCAGCATTGCCCCGCCCATGACGAAGGCGAGGGTCGGATCCCATTCGCCGAAAATATCGAGCCAGTCCTGAACCTTGCGGCTATCGGTCATGCCCGAGACGAGAAGGCCGGCGCCGAAGAGGCCTCCGGCGACGAAAGCAAACAGACCGCGCATCAGACGACCCTCAGAAGATGTTTGAACAGGATGATCGAAAGGCCTCCGGCCCCGATATAGAAAACGGTGGCGACAAAGCCCCGCAGCGACAGGCGTGACATGCCGCAGATGCCGTGGCCCGAGGTGCAACCGTTGGCCAGTCGCGTGCCGACGCCCACAAGGATACCCGCCGCAGCGATGGCCCAAAGGTTGTCGGTGATGAAGTTGTCGCGCGGCCCAACCCAGAAAGAGAGGATGGTCGGGAGAAGGAACAAGCCCGCGATAAACCAGACCCGCTCCCACGTCTGGTTGCCTGCGGTCCCATCGACCACGCTGCCGATGATGCCCGAGGCGCCCATGATGCGCCCGTTGATGAGTAGATAGACCGCTCCCGCGATCCCGATGAGGCCGCCGCCGGCGAGCCCCCAGATCCATTCTTGTTGCATTTGTCTTCCGATATTCTTCCTTTGGCGAGAGCGCCTGAAACCGATGGCCCGCCATGCGGACGGCCCCGGCAACGGACGCCAGAAGACCCAAAACTGTGGCAAATCTTCCCTGACCGCAGGCGCAGGCTTGCGGATTGTGGGTAAATCGTGACAGTTTGCAGACAGCCACGCCCTAGGGGGAAATGCCTCAAGTCGAATCTTCTTGAGGCAGTTATAAGTGTCCTGTAATACATTGCAACATTGAAATATAAACAAATCGAGATCAGTGAGCCACGAATGCAAGATCCCGAAGTCGCCGCAAAAGCCATGAACGAAGCTGCCGACGAAGCCGCAGAGGTTTTGAAGGTGTTGTCGAATCCGGCCCGCCTCAGAATTCTCTGTGCCCTTTTGCCGGGCGAGCTTTGCGTCAGCGACCTTGAAGAAGTTCTTGGAGCCAGCCAGTCCTATGTATCGGGCCAACTGGCGCGTATGCGCGCCGAGGGGCTTGTCGAGTGTGACCGAGAAGGTCGGACGATCCGCTATCGTCTTGCCGACCAGCGCATCGGGCCGATTCTGGAACGGCTCTACGAGGTGTTCTGTCCGGTTCCGGCCAAGGTCTGATCCTGCCCTCCCGCAACTTTGGCTTGTCCCGCCGCACAATCAGCGGCCAAATAGGCGTGTGGTAGTGGCAAGACGTGGGCCAAGGTGATGGGAGGTCCGGTCAGGATCATGCGTCACAGGGGGGTCGGCCATCTGGTGATGCTGGCGACACCGGCAATTGCCTTGATCACGATATGCGCCGCGCCTTGATGCAGGGTCTCGATAGCCTGCTTTCCGATCGGACACTCCTCGGCATTGTGGTTGCAGGGCAGGGGGCGGATTTCAGCATCGGTCTGCCGATTTCCGACGCCGCCACTCAAGGTGGCGCACCTTCTGTGTCCGATGTGGCCGCGCGGATCGAGCAGGCAACCGTTCCGGTCTTTGCGGCCCTCAAGGGGCGGGCGCTTGGCGCGGGGTTCGAGCTTGCCCTTGCCTGCCATCGCCGGGTTGCAACGCCAACGGCGCGTTTTGGCATGGCACAGTTGAAACTGGGGCTTGTCCCCGCTGCCGGTGGCACCCAGCGCCTGCCGCGACTTGTCGGTGCCGAGGTGAGCCTTTCGATGCTTCTTGATTGGCGCACCATGCCCGCCTTTGCCGCACGCCAATCCAGGCTAATTGACGCGCTGGCAAATCAAACCCCGGAAGAGGCGGCGGAGGAAATGATCCTGCAAATGCGCAGGGAGAACGAGCCGATAGCCGGAACGGCCCAAAGACGCGACGGCTTTGCCGACGGGCGCTCCTATTTCGAGGCGATCAAGACGAGGCGTGCCGCGCTCGCGACCTCGCCGTTCAACGCACCAAAGCGGATCGTCGATTGCATTGAAGCGGCGATCACACTTCCGTTCGAGATTGGTCTGGCTTTCGAGGCCGAGGCGCTAGGTGATTGTGCCGCCCATCCACAGTCCGCAGCGCTTTGCCATATCGCCGAGGCCGAAGCCGAGGCTTCCGCACGCCTTTTTACGACAAGGCAAAATGGCCGACAGGCGCTCGTTCCAGACACGACCGGAAGAATCGCGCTGCGTCTGGGACGCGCTCTCGAAGAGGCAACCAAACACCTGCTCACTCTTGGAGTGACCGAAGAGCGGATCGATATTGCTCTGGTCGATTTCGGCTTTGCCAAAGGGTATTTCGGGAGCACTGCCGCTGGGCCCCTCGGACCGGATACAGTGGCGATCCAGCGCCGCATTGTCGCGGCCATGATGGCCGAAGGGGCGAGGCTTGTCTCGTCGGGGGCGGTTCAAAGCTCGGGCGATGTCGATGTGATTGCCGTTCACAGCCTTGGCTTTCCACGCTGGCGCGGTGGGCCGATGTTGGCGGCGCGAGAGATGGGCCTGTTACAGATCCGCAAGGATATGGAGCACTTGGCCCGCGAGAGCCCGATTTGGGCGCCGCCGCCTCTTTTGGCGCAGGCGATCCGTTATGCAGGCGGTTTTGCGGCCCTTGATCGCCTTCCGGCCTAGCCGAGCAAAACCCCGACGACGACCATCATCAGGCCAATAACGCTGAGAAAGAGCGATCCTAGGTTGATCGGCAGGATGCGCGAAATGCGTGCGCGCAGTTCGTCGTCGGCAAGCCCCGCTTTGCGGGCCTTGGCCACAGCAACGATGCTATAGATGATGCCGACAAGGCCGAGGGCCGAAATTGCCGCGCCAATCCAGACAAGTAGGTCCATGTCATCCTCCGTTTTGCCCCGCCTAATCCCTCGCCTGCAAAGGCGCAAGCCCGAACCCTTGCAGGGGGCGGGGGCAATCGCTAGGGATGGCGACTGAACCGCTGACAAGGAGCCGAAGATGTCTGACGCCGTGACCGACGCCACTTCCACCGTTGCCGCGCAGGAGCTGCGCCAGTTCATCGAGCGTTACGAGCGCCTTGAAGCCGAGAAGAAAGACATCGCCGACGCCCAGAAAGAGGTGATGGCCGAGGCCAAGGGCCGCGGCTATGACACCAAGGTGATGCGCAAGGTCATCGCCATGCGTAAACGCGACGCGCAGGATCTGGCCGAGGAAGAAGCGGTGCTTGAGCTCTATCGCTCGGCTCTGGGGATGTAATCATGGCCTGGGCCGCCCTGTTCTTTGCCGGTCTGTTCGAGATCGTCTGGGCGGTCGGGATGAAGTATACCGACGGCTTCACCCGCCTCTGGCCGACCATCGGCACTTTCGCCGCTATGGCGGTGAGCGTCTTGCTTCTAGGCTTCGCCATGAAGACCCTGCCGCTCGGCACGGCCTATGCGGTCTGGACCGGGATCGGCACGGCGGGCACCGTGATCGTCGGGATGATCCTTTTCAACGAGCCGGCCACTGCCCTTCGGTTGGGGGCCATCGGGCTTATCCTCATTGGCGGGGTGGGCCTCAAGCTTTTGGGAAGCTGAGGGTTACGGCGCGATGAAATTCACGCCCTGCATCCGCGAGATGCGGTAGATGTCTTCCTCGTAGGCTTCGGTCAGGTGATCGACCACCTCCGCTGTCCAGCCCAGCAGATTAAACTCTTCGATTACCTCGTCCTCGATCACATAGCGCTCGAGAAAGGCCGCTATTATCCGTCTTTTCTGAATCTCGGTCGCAGGCGGATGGGATTTGAGATAGTCGAAAAACCGCTTCATCCCTTCGGGCGCCATGATCGAGGCCAGAAGATCGAACCCTCCGGTGATTTTTGCGAGCGGATCAACGCCCGAGATTTCGCGAATAAGTTGCGACCAGATCAGCGGCGTATCTTCGTTGCACCAGACCGTCAAAGAGGCTTTGGGAGCGGCCTCGCGGATCCGCTCCACGGCATCTGACCAGCGGATCTGATCGAGCGGGATTCCGCTAAGAAACTGGGCAAAGTTGGAGTGTTTGGCTTCCTTGAATACAGCCGGAACAAAGGTCGCGGGATTACGGATCCCTAGGAACATCTCGATCTCGTCATCGGGAAAAAGGCTGACGAGCCCGGCGATCTTGGCGTCAGCCCGCCCATAGAAGACCCCGTCCTCAAAGATATGGTTCGGGATGCAGATAAACGCGCTATGCGACATGATCAGGCGGTTGACCGCTTCATCGTCAAGGATCGTATCCAACAGGATATCGCGCGTATCGGGAGAGGGCTTTGCGCCGTTCAGGTTCTGGATGGTTTCCCGGATGATCCGCCGGTATTTTCCGGGCCCGGGAACTTTAATTACTTCAGACGCGAAAGCATCGACGTTCTTCAAGCGAGACTTCAAGAGCCGGTCGTCGTCTGTGCAATTCGCGCCGATGTGATAGACGATTTACATGAAGCCCAGGCTGCCCTTGTTTTTCTGCGCACCATAGTGGCTTTTCTGGACAGCGAAACCGGTTTCGGCTAGGCGAAAGCTTATGTCCGAGCAAACTGGTCAGATATTTCTCGCGCCGCGCCGCCGCCTGTCGGTTCCCTCGCTCTGGTCTGTCGGAGCGATGCTGATCGCGACGCTTGTTGTCTTGCCGATCCTTGCGGTGATCTGGTTTGCCCTGACACCGACAGACAATGTCTGGCCGCACCTCTGGGCCACGACCCTGCCGCGCTATCTTGTCAACACGGGCCTTTTGATGGGCGCCACGGGGCTATTGACCGCGATGATCGGGGCAGGGGCCGCATGGCTTGTGGTCATGTATCAGTTTCCGGGCCGCAAATGGCTTGAATGGGCGCTTTTGCTGCCGCTTGCCGTGCCCGCCTATGTGGGGGCCTTCGCGCTCGTCGATTTCCTTGAATATGCGGGGCCGGTGCAAACGCTGATGCGTTCAATCTTCGGATGGGAAAGCGCCAAGGACTATTGGTTTCCGGCAATCCGCACCCATGGCGCTTCGATCGTGGTCCTGAGTGCCGCACTTTATCCTTATGTCTATGTCCTCGCCCGAGCGGCCTTCCGCGAGCAGAGCGGGACCGGTTACGAGGTCGCCCGTGCCTTGGGGGTTGGCCCTATGGGGCGATTCTTCCGCGTGGGCCTGCCGCTTGCGCGGCCCGCCATCGTTGCCGGTGTTGCGGTGGTGATGATGGAGACAGTCAACGATTTCGGCACCGTCGATTTCTTTGCCGTCCAGACCCTGACCACCGGCATCTTCTCGGTCTGGCTTCAGGGCGGCAACCTTGGCGGCGCCGCCCAGATTGCGGCCTGCGTTCTGGGTCTCGTGATCCTGCTGGTCGCGCTCGAGAAATTCAGCCGCCGCAAAAGCCGCTTTTTTTCCTCGGCCCGCGGCCGTCGGCCAATGACGGCCACGCCGCTGCCCGCGCTTGCAGGCTGGATGGCAACGCTGGCCTGTTTCCTGCCTTTCGCGGCCGGCTTTCTGATCCCCGTGGCGGTTCTGGCGAGCCACGCGACCGACCCTGCCGATTGGGTCTCGAAGGGCCTTGTCAAAGCGCTCGGTCATAGCCTCACCGTGGGCGGCATCGCCGCCGTGCTGACGGTGCTCGGTGGCCTCTTCATGGTGTACGGCGTGCGCCTCTCGGGCCGCGCTTTGCCGCGCATCCTGATGCCGATCACCGCGATCGGATATGCCGCGCCGGGGGCGGTTCTAGGCCTCGGTATTCTCGTCCCGCTCGCCGCGCTCGACAACCGCGTGGCGGATTTCATCTATGAAACAACGGGCTATGATCCGGGCTTGATACTCACCGGCAGCGCCGCAGCGCTGGTGATTGCCTATGTCGTGCGCTTCTTCGCCCTCTCGCAAGGCGCGGCCGATGCAGCCCTTGGCCGTGTCTCGCCAAGCCTGCCGATGGCGGCCCGCTCGCTCGGGCAGAGCGCTGGCGGCGTCTTGCGGCGGGTCTATGCGCCGATGATCCGCGCCTCGGTGGCCTCGACCCTGCTTCTCGTTTTTGTCGATGCCGTGAAAGAGCTTCCTGCGACGCTCCTCCTGCGGCCCTTCAACTATGACACGCTGGCCACCCGCGTCCACGAGCGCGCCTCGCTGGAAAAGATCGCCGAGGCCTCGACCGCCTCGCTTATGATCGTGCTGGTGGGCCTCGTCGCCGTGCTTCTTCTCGCCCGCGCCAACCGCTAGCCCTTGCAAGGCCACGCGCCCGCAAGTAAACGAAGCTTCGCGCCCCTATAGCTCAGCTGGTAGAGCAACTGATTTGTAATCAGTGGGTCGGGAGTTCGAGTCTCTCTGGGGGCACCATAGATTTCAAAGGCTTAGCTGTAGCATGCTGGGCCTTGTGTTTTTATCAGCCAGACATAGAGCCAGACAAAAGATGGTGAAGTTACGTTATTTTACGTTTACCGCTACTTGTTTCAGGATCCAAAGTATGCAACGCGCGCGCGCCCGTGCGCGTCCGGTGTCTTTGTGTGTGAGCGAGGTATTTTCACATGGTACAGCGAGCTGTAATCGGCACTATTAATTTTTAAATCACGATATTTGAGCATAACTACCTGCGAGAACTTTCATGTACCCCCGCAGCCTTGGAGATTTGGGTAGCAGTCCCCGCTGTTATCCCGCCGCCGGGCATAATAAGGATTGCTTTACCGGCGTGTTGGACCCTCTTCGCGGTTTCAGACGTTCCTGAGTCGTCGGGCCGCAAACCAGTTGGCCAGAGCCATTGCCCCTGCAGTCGCAAGGCATAGCGGTATTCCGCCC
>JALRLK010000059.1 GCA_023254495.1 Marivivens sp.
CATGTTTAGACGACTATTTTATTTGATTTTTTTTAGTATCAATGTATCTTATGCTTATGAGTTAAGTTCAGAAGCGCTTATTGAAAAACTTCATGACAAATGGCAGATGACCACACTGATAAATATGAAAAGTAATACCCCCCCAAATAACTACCGACTTGTCGGGGTTCCAGATGGCATCGGTGCAATAAATAATAAGAACAAAAAAATTCTAATTTACATCAATCATGAAATTTCAAATGATAGTGGTATCAAAAGACTTCATGGTGGTCGAGGATCTTTTGTTTCCGAATGGATATTGGATCTTAAAACAAAAAAAATTACTTCAGGGAATGACCTGATTAAAAAAGTCATGCTCTGGGATCGAGATCAAAAAAAATTCGCAGACATAAAAAATGTGAATATCAACAGGCTCTGCTCAGGTGACCTTCCCCAGCAATCTGCGTTTTATGATTCAAATTCAAGGCTTGGATTCAAAGACAGAATTTTTTTGAGCGGTGAAGAAGATCGAAATGGGGGAAGGGCATTCGCACATATTGTCTCAGGTATCGATAAAGGGACGTCCTATGAGCTCCCGCACCTGGGTAAATTTTCATGGGAGAATGTGGTCGCTCACCCCAAGAGCGGTAAAAAAACTATTGTGATGGGTATGGATGATAATAAGGATGGCCAGGTCTATCTATACATGGGTGAAAAAAAATCTAAGGGTAATCCTATAGAAAGAGCAGGTCTCATGAATGGCGAACTTTTTGGGATTGAAGTTAATGAAAATCGTTTTAAATTAGTTGAGCTTGGAGATGTATCCATGTTGTCGGGAAGTGAGTTAGAAAATTTAGGAACAGAAGATCGGGCCTGCGGATCAAGGCGCGGGCGAGGGCCATCTTTTGCTTTTCGCCACCCGACAGGACTTGGGCGGGTAGTTCGAGATGTTTCGCGAGCCCGACGTTGCCAGCAATTTCCGCTGCGCGCGCCAAAGCATCGCGCTTGGGGACGCGGTCGAGAAGAAGCGGGTAGGCGATCGATTCAACAACCGACCGGCGCATGATGACGGGTTGCTGGAAAACGAAAGCCTGCCGCTTCAAGGCTTCTTCGCGCGAGCAGGACCACTTCAGGCTGCCACGCCGCATCCGTTCGAGCCCATGGAGCGTCCGCAGGAGCGTTGTCTTGCCGCCGCCATTGGGGCCAAGAACGATGGTAATGCCCGTCTCGCCAAGATCGAGAGACACGGGGCCGAGGATGCGGGTCGGGCCGCGCCAAACCTCGGCATCGCGCACTGACAGGGGCAGAAGCGGGGCTACCATCGGCTGCTCCTTTCTGTGCGCGAGAGGAAGTGGAGCACATAGTTGACCCCAAGCGCAAGCGCGATGAGGACAAAGCCAAGCGCCAAGGCCAGGGCGAAATTACCCTTGCCGGTCTCGAGTGCGATGGCGGTAGTCAGCACGCGCGTTGAGTGATCGATATTGCCGCCGACGATCATGATTGCGCCCACCTCGCCCACGGCCCTGCCGAAACCTGTGAGCGAGGCGGTCAGAAGGGCGCGGCGGCTGTCCCAAAGAAGGGCTTTGATCCGTTGAAAGCGGGTCGCGTTTAGGGAAATGAGAAGATCATGATATTCCGCCCAAAGCTCGCGGATCGCCTGATGTGCTACAGACGCGATGATCGGCGTGATCAGGATGACCTGCGCAATGATCATCACCTTTGTGGTAAACAGGAGTCCAAAAACCCCGAGCGGTCCCGAGCGCGAGAAGATCACGAACACGATGAGGCCAACCACCACCGGCGGCAGGCCCATCAGGGCATTTAACGTCGCAATGATAAAGCGGCGTGCGCGGAAACGGTTGACCGACAGCCAGGCGCCCAGCGGTAAGCCGATCAGCGAAGCGATCAAAGTCGCTGTGAGTGTCACAGAGAGCGACCGCAGCGTGATCTCGTAAAGTGTGGGGTCGAACCCGACCACAAGACGCAGGGCCTGCGCCAATCCGGCGAGTATGTCATTCATGGGGGAGCAAGCGCCTGATCTGAATTGCCGCTCATTGGCTATCAGACCGGATTTAGGTTCAAAATAGACAAATTGTCCAGAAGGGACGGAGGCGCGGATCAAAATGCCCATGTGTTTCGAGGAGAGCCGGAGGCTCGGCCTTGCCAAAGGGACTTCACTTGAGGCGGGCAGGGCGCCAAGGAGCCAATATGAATCGTATGACGCTTCCCTTTAAGTCCTTCAGAAGAGCCCTGAGATCGCCCGCCTATGTTCGCGTCTTGAAAGCCACGACCAACCAGCGCTCCTCGGCTGGTCAAACTCAAAAGCCGTTCCATGAGTAGCTGAGGCCAAAAGAGGCCCTCTGCAGTGCGCGACCTGCCGCGTCAAATATTTGCCGTCTTTCGAGGGTATCAAAGAAAATCAATTGGGATTTAGAGCTTTGAATAAATTTGATACCCTCAAATCCGAACAACGCCATTTGAGTGATGGGTTCCCCGAAACCATGGGCCTCTGGGTGCACCGGGCGGTTTCATGGATCGGCAAGGCAGAGCAGTCTAAGTCCGATCCGGATGCAGCGTTTCTCTTCTAATGGATCGCGTTCAATGCGGCCTATGCGGACGAGACCGATGAGGCGACGGACGCGCCTTTGGGAGAACGCTCCCAGTTCGTGGAGTTTCTCACCCGATTGGTCAAGCTCGACCAGCAGGGACAGCTACATGATGCATTGTGGCTGAAATTCCGTGGTCCGGTCGCAAAACTGATGGAGAACCGCTACGTCTACCGCCCATTCTGGCTCAATCAAAACGAAGTGCCCGGTAACGAAGACTGGGCCCGCGAGTTCCGCTCGTTGGCTGAACACTTCGTATGATCCATGGCAGACAAGCAGACCGCGCGTGTTCTCACACTCGTTTTTGAGCGGCCTTACATGCTCCGCTGTCAGATTATGCATGGCGGCACGACTTGGGGTGGCAAGGTAAATCGGGATCAAGTTCGTGACGGTGCTGCCATTCTGGGAACTTTGGTCCCCGTGATGGTGGATCTAATGCTCGACAATCCCGAGGAGGACTGGGGGCGTCCGTTCTACCCAGTTGTGGGCCCGATGCCCGGAGTCCGCCGCCACAGATGCGGCGCTGAGAATTGCTGGCACCGACGTCCTGCGTCTGTTCAATTGGCAGAACTTGTTTTGAGTGAGGCGGCAAAGTCGGCCCAAGACCGGTTAGGCGGGATACTCACCTCGGAGTTTGGGTTGCACAACGGCATAACCCCAACTTCAAAGTTGAGGAGCAGGGATCGAGTGTGCGGACCCATGCGAAACCGCTCTCTTGCTTGTCTCTTTCGTTTTGGTACAAAAACGAAAGAAGTCAAGAATGGACACCCAGATGAAAGCCGGCCGAAATACCTTGGCGCGCCAGATGGCGATACTGGAGGTTCTCCAGAAAGACGGGCGTGCACTTGTCGATGATCTTGCGGCACGTTTCGAGACGACACCCCAGACAATTCGCAAAGATCTCAATGCTCTGGCTGAGGTCAATCAGATTTCTCGCTTTCATGGCGGCGCGGCGCTGGTCGGTGGGACCGAGTACACGGGCTACTCGGTCCGCGAGGAAATTGCCCGCGACGAGAAAGAGGCCATCGGGCGATCGGTTTCCGGGCTGATCCCCAACAATTCTTCGGTTATCATCAATTCAGGAACAACGACGGTCGCCGCCGCCCGCCATCTTCAGCATCATCTCGGCCTCAAGATCGTTACCGACTCTGTCTTTTTGGCTAATGAAATAAGGGGCTTTGTGGGGCTCGAGGTGATGGTCCCCGGGGGGCTCGTGCGGCGAACGGATGGCGCGATCTTGGGTGAGGCGGCCGTTGATTTCATTCGACAATTTCGGGTCGATACGGCTGTCATCGGGGCGGCGGCGATCGCGTCCGATGGCGCTTTGCTTGATTTCGACCTGCGGGAAGCCTCGGTCGCCCGGGCGATCATCGAGAATGCGCGGACCATTGTCTTGGCGGCGGATAGTTCGAAATTCGGCCGCATTGCGCCGGTCTGCATCGGCTGGATCGCGCAAATAGACGTGCTTGTGACGGACCGGGCCTGCCCGCGCGCGCTCAAAGACCTTTGCGCCGAAAATGGCGTCAGGCTCGTCCTTGCTGGCTGAAGCGGGAATCGCTTGACAGGTGGCTTCGAATGCCGGTTCATATGAAAAAAAGGAAAGAAAAAACGCGCCTGTTTGTTTGGTGCCGAGTCTAGGGAGAGGGCGATGCTGGCGCTGCTGCGGCTGTTGGCTCAGATCAACACAGTGCTGCTTAGGGTATCGCGACAGATCGCTTGGGTCGCGCTTGGGCTGATGTTGCTGGTTATTCTGGCGCAGGTCTTCTTTCGCTATGTCCTCAACGCAGCGCTTGCTTGGCCGGATGAGGCAGCACGTTTTCTGATGCTCTGGATGACAGCGCTCATGGCGCCGTCTGCGTTTCGCTGGGGCGGTTTCGTTGCCATCGATATGGTGCCCGCAGCGCTTCCGCGGGCGCTTGGTCAGAGCCTTACTCTTGCCCTCTATATCGTCTCCCTTGTCGTGATCGTCGTCTCGCTAACCTATGGCTGGTCGCATTCGATGGGTTTTGGAGGTCGTTTCAACTCGGGATCGCTGCGGATTCCGCTCGACTGGTTCGGCGGAGAGATGGTGCGTGTCAAACTTCGCTATATGTACGGCTCGCTCCTCATTGGGATGGCGATGCTGCTTCTCGTCAATATCGAGCTCGTCCTGCGTTCGGTCATGTCCCTCGTCCGGCCCAATGCCGAATTGCCCTCTCTCGATCAGATTGCAGCCTTTAACCCGGAGGCCGAGTAATGCTGATATGGTTTCTTCCGGTCTTTCTGGCTTTCCTGCTGATCGGCCTTCCTGTCTTTTTCGCGCTGCTGTTCGCACCTGGTATTCTTCTCTGGCTGAATGGCCAGGAGCGTGACCTCGCACTGCTTTATCGCAACCTTTACAACGGCATGGACAGCTTCCCGCTGATGGCCTTGCCGTTCTTCATGCTGGCTGGCGAATTGATGAACCGCGGCGGGATTACCCTTCGGCTGGTTGATTTCAGCCAGGCCTTCATGGGCCATCTGCGGGGCGGCCTCGCGCACGTCAATATTCTTTCTTCGATCCTCTTTGCCGGTCTTTCCGGCTCGGCTGTAGCCGATACTTCGGCGATTGGCGGCACGCTGATCCCGGCGATGCAAAAGAATGGCTATACCCGTAAATTTGCTGCGGCAGTCACCGCAGCGAGCTCGGTTATTGGTCCGATCATCCCGCCTTCGGGGATCATGATTATCTATGCCTATGTCATGGGGGAAAGCGTTGCGGCGCTTTTCCTCGCGGGGATCGTGCCGGGCCTCTTGGTCGGGATCGGCCTTATGGTGATGGTCCGGCTTCTTGCGGATCGCTATGACCTGCCCAAGGCCGAGCGGGTCGTCAAATCGGGTCAGTCGATTACCCCGCTCGAGGCTTTGGTGTCTTTCGTCCTTCTGCGGATAAACGTTGCCGGCATTCTGGTTGCCGCCTTCAACGGCGTCGCGGCATTGCTTGGCGGGATCGATGTCAATCGCTGGTTCGTCTTTCTGATACTCCTGCCGCTTGCCCATCTGTTGCTCTTTCGCCTTCGTCGCGGCGTGAGCGCCGACTTCCGCACGGTCTGCAAAAAGGCGGTCGCACCGCTTCAGACTCCGATCATCATTCTGGGCGGCATACTTATCGGGGTATTCACTCCGACCGAAGCATCGGCCATCGCAGTGGCCTATGCGTTGGTCGTTTCGTTCTTTGTCCTGCGCTCGCTTAAGCTGTCTGACTTACCCGAGGTTTTGACCAAGTCGGCGCTGTCGTCGGCAACCGTGCTTTTGCTAGTCGGCGCGGCTGTGGCCTTCAAGACCGTCGTCAGCCTGAGCCATGCGCCCGAGATTCTGGCAGACACCATCCTGGGCCTCAGCCAGAACCCGTTGATCCTTCTGTTCCTGATCAACGTCCTTTTGTTCGTCGTCGGGATGTTCCTCGATGCGGGCCCCGCCATCATCATTCTGGGGCCGATCCTGGCCCCGATATTCGTCGATCTGGGCGTTCATCCTGTCCATTTCGCGATCATCATGTCGGTCAACCTGACGGTTGGCCTGGCTACACCGCCCATGGGGTTGGTGCTTTTTGTGGCTTCTCAGGTCTCCGGGGAAAAGGTGGAGACAATCTCGAAGGCCATTCTGCCGTTTCTTGCTGTCGAAATCCTGGTGATCTTCCTGATCACATACATCCCGGCGATCTCAATGACCGTTCCGAGGTGGGCAGGATTTGTTCAGTAGGGCGGCCAAACGGGAGTTCAATAAGGAGGATCCCATGCTGAAGACTACACTGAAGACCCTGGCGTTTGCCGGCGTGATGGCCGGTATTGCGCTACCAGCGATGGCACAGGATTTCACGATCCGCGCCACCGCCAACTCCAACGAGAACGACGAAGACTATGATGGTCTGGTTGTGTTCAAGGACTATGTCGAAGCGGCATCTAACGGCCGGATTGCCGTTGAAATGTTTATCGGCACCCAGCTTTGCGCCAACGGCGCCGAATGTATGCAAGGCGTCGGCGACGGCACGATCGACGTCTATATTTCGACCTCGGGCGGCACCGCCGGCATTTTCCCCTTCGTGCAGGTTCTCGATCTGCCCTATCTGATGTCGGATGACCGCATCGCTGAAACCGTTCTTGCCAACGGCTCTGACTTTGTCAGAACCATGCAGCAGAAAACGCTCGATATGTCGGGCGGCTCGATCCGTCTGATGACCATCGGCAATACCGGCGGCTGGCGCAACTTTGCCAACACCGAACGCCGCATCTCTGGCCCCGCCGACATGGAAGGCCTCAAGATGCGGACAGTGGTTGCCGACCTTCCGGTCGAGCTTGTGAAGGCGATGGGCGCGTCGGCCACCCCGATCCCGTGGCCCGAGCTGTTCACCTCGCTCCAGACCGGCGTTGTCGAAGGCACCGCGAATGGCATCACCGACATCATGGGCATGAAATTCCCCGATGCCGGCCTGAAGTATCTTACCCTCGACGGCCACAGCTACATGGGCGCTCTTTGGTACATGAACAACGAAAAGTTCATGTCCATGCCTGAAGACCTGCGTCGCGTGGTAGTCGATGGCTTCGTGCGCCTCCAGCAGGCAACTTTTGCCTCGCCCAAGCGCAAGTCGATCGATGCCTATGCCGAGTTTGCCGCTGTCGGCGGTGAGGTCTATGTGCCGAGCCCCGAAGAAAAAGCCGCGTTCAAGGATGCAGCTGCGCCGGTCTATGACTGGTTCAAGGCCAACATCGACGGTGGCGCCGAGATCTTCGACGCTCTGACCGCTGAGGTCGCGAAAGCGGAAGAGACCGTCAACCTAGCTCGCGCTGCGGACATGAACTGATGAAATCACCGTGGGGCCGGTCGGCCGGCCCCACCTCCTACCGGAATGGATAGAGCCAGGTCCGGTAGTCTTCGACCAATACAAGGGCCTTTTCGATTTGCTCGGGCGTCATCTTCTTGATCACTTCTTCCTGAGAGACGGCCGCGTCAGGATCGCCTCCGACGGTCGAGAGCACGTACCACATATAGGCTCTGATCAGATCGGGAGCTTCGATGCCCCGACCGACCTCGTAATACCAGCCAACGCCCGATTGCGCCCCCGCGTGGCCCTTGAGCGCCGCGCGAAGATACCATTCGAAGGCCCGCTGGTCGTCCTGCGCAACGCCAAGTCCAAGCGCATACATGACCCCGATCAATTCCTCGGCCTCGGCATTGCCAGAGTTGGCCGCAGGCAAAAGCTCTTCCATCGCCGCCGCGTAGTTTCCCGCGTCCATGAAATCCCGCGCCGTCTCAATCTCGGCGAAGGCCGGTCCGGCCACAAAGAGCGCGATCGCGGTCATAAACTGTCTCATGGGATCACCTTTCTTCTGGCGCTCACATTTGGTGCGCCCGCCTATGCAACCGATCTTCCGGCGCCCTTGCAAGCCTCTGATTTCGAGGCTTTCGACCCGATGCAGGCAAAGCTCGGCCAGCTTCTGTTCTATGATCCGATCCTGTCGGGCAACCAGAACATCTCCTGTGCAACCTGCCATCATTCAGATCATGGAAGCTCCGACGGCCTTAGCCTTGGGGTTGGTGAAGGTGGGGTAGGGATTGGCCCTCAACGCACCACAGGCTCTGGCCCCGACCGTATCCGCAAGCGCATTCCTCGCAACGCGCCGGCCCTTTGGAATCTCGGCGTGCGCGAGGTTTCCGTGATGTTCCACGACGGACGTGTCACGCGCTCCGACATCTACGACAACGGGTTCAACACTCCGGCGCAAGAATGGCTTCCCGAAGGTCTATCGGGGCTTTTGGCCGTGCAGGCACTTTTCCCGTTGACGTCACAGTTCGAGATGGCAGGAGATCCTGTCGAGAATGAGGTGGCGGGTGCTGCCTATGACCGGATCGACGCGGTCTGGCCCATTCTTGCCAAAAGGGTCAGGGTCATCCCTGAATACGGTCGTATGTTCGTCGAAGCCTTCGAGGATGTCGCCACGCCCGACGACATCACCATCGTTCATATCGCAAATGCGCTGGCCGCTTTCGAAATCAGCGAATACCAAAGTTTCGACAGCCGGTTCGATCGCTATCTGGCGGGGGATGCCGATGCTTTCGACGAAACCGAGCAGGCAGGGCTCGAGCTTTTCTACGGCGAGGCGGGGTGCTCCAGCTGCCATTCCGGGCCGCTTCTGACCGACCAGCGGTTCTATGCTCTGATGCTGCCCCACTTCGGCCCCGGCCGCACCCGGCAATGGGATTCCATTGTGCGCGATGTCGGGCATATGGCTGTCTCGGATCGGCTTGACGATGCCTATCGGTTCCGAACCCCGTCTTTGCGAAATGTAGCCCTCACCGGCCCCTATGGGCACAACGGAGCCTATCGAACGCTGGAGGGGATCGTCCGCCATCATCTTGATCCGCACGGGGCATTCGCCGCATGGCAGAAGGACGAGGTAATTCTGCCTTCTGCCCCTTGGATCGAGTACAAGGATTTTGTCTCCTTCGAGGATAGTCAGGAAAGAGCGCGGCTTGCGAGCCGGCTCGATATCACACCGATAACGCTGGACGACACCGAGGTCGCGGAGTTGGTCGCATTCCTCGAAACGCTAACGGGTGGTGACTCGGTCAAAGGCAGGCTTGGGCGCCCTGATGCTGTCCCATCCGGTCTGGAGGTGCAGTGATGGCCGGAGTTCTTGTGATCGGTGTTGCGGTCGTCGATTTCGTTTTCGCGGTCGATACCTTGCCCAGTCAGCCCAGCAAATATCGTGCCCAAACCGCCGAGATCGTCGGTGGAGGCTGTGCCGCGAATGCGGCCGTCGCAATCGCGCGCTTGGGCGGGCAGGCCGTTCTTGGTGCGCGTTTGGGTGATGATGCGATTGGCGACATGATCGTTGAAGATCTCGGGCGCGAGGGCGTCGATTGCGCGTTGGTTCAACGAACGCCGGGCGCACGTTCTTCGTTCAGCTCGGTCTATGTCGACAATGCCGGAGAACGGCAGATCATGAACTTCCGCGGGCAAGGTCTGACCTCTGAAACCGGATGGATCACGCAAGCCCCCCGCATGGGCGCTGTGCTGGCCGATACTCGTTGGAGCGACGGAGCGAAACGGGCGCTCGAGCTGGCGGCGGAATGGGGGGTTCCGGGTGTCGTCGATGCCGAGGCGCCGATGAATCCGGCCGCCCTCGTCGGTGCCAGCCATGTGGCCTTTTCGCGCGACGGGCTGCTCGATTTTACTGGCGAGACACGGATCGAGGCCGGGCTCATCGCCGCCGATACCTATTTGCCGGGGTGGGTCTGCGTCACCGATGGCGCAGCAGGAACATTTCACCTGAAAGACGGCCGGATCGTTCAAACCCCGCCGCCTGCGGTCTCGGTTCGCGATACTCTGGCGGCAGGAGATGTCTGGCACGGCGCCTTTGCGCTCGCCTTGGCCGAAGGGCGCGATGAAGAGACCGCGATCCGCTTTGCCAATATTACTGCCGCACTGAAATGCACGACGCTGGGAGGGCGGGCTGGCTGCCCGAGCCGGGCGACGGTCGACAACCTTATTAAGGAGGACGGATGATGGAGCTCTCTCCAGGAAAACTCTGGGGCCTGCGCCGCATGGCCGACCAGAATGGTATCTTCAAGATGACGGCCGTCGATCAGCGGCCCCCGATCAAAGGGCCGATTGCGGCCTATCACGGTGTCGAGACAGCGCCTTGGGAAGAGGTCGCCAAGTTCAAGCGCCTCTTGGTGGAAACCCTTCAGGCGCAGAGCACGGCCATGCTCCTTGATCCGCATTATGCGATCCCCAAGGCAATCGACATTCTGTCGCCCACGAAGGGTTTGATCGTGACGCTGGAGGACAGCATCTTTCGAGAAACTCCGGGCGGCAGGCTCAGCTCCAACATCGACGATTGGTCTGTCGAGAAGATCAAGCGGATGGGCGGCGATGCGGTCAAAGTCCTCGCTTGGTATCGGCCGGATGCCGAGGCCTCCGTAAACGCGGCCCAGCAGGACTACGTCAAGCGCATCGGCGAAGACTGTGCCCGGCACGACATCCCGTTCCTGTTCGAACTTCTGGTCTATCCGCTGGCCGGCGACGCCGATCAGACCAAGGACTATGTCGAGATGAAGGGCAAGAAAGCCGACCATGTTCTGGCCTCGGTCGAAGAATTCGCCAAGCCGGTTTATGGCGTCGATGTATTCAAACTCGAAAGTCCGGTCAGCGCGCGCGATGCCGACGGGTCGGCAGGGGTTCAGGCGATCTTCGACGAAATGGGCCGCCTCGCAGCCCGGCCTTGGGTCATGCTGTCGGCAGGGGCCGGCAAATCAGAGTTTCGCGCCGTCCTTGAACACGCCTTCGCGGCAGGCGCCTCGGGTTTTCTCGCAGGGCGGGCGATCTGGCTCGATGCGTTCAACGCCTACCCGGATTGGGCGGCGATCAAGGCGGGCCTGATCGGCGAAGCCGCCGACTATATGGCCGATATCAGCGCGCTGGCGGATGCCACGGCGACCAACTGGTCGGCACATCCGTGTTACGGATCAGGCGGAGCCGCTTTCCGTCCGGCCGATGCTAGGTTCCGGCATCATTATTCGGGCTTCGGAGGCTGACATGAAAATCGGCATTCTGCCGCTTGGGCGCCCGACATTCGATGTCGATTTCGCCAATCAGAAGCTCTCGGCCATGCTGGAAGTGCTCGATGCGAGCGCTCACGCGGTGGTCGGGCCGCGTGTGCTACTCTTTGACGAGGCTGCGACGCGTGCGGCGATGTCGGAACTTGCCGCCGAGGGGGTCGATCAGATCCTGATCCTCCAAGTCACCTTTACCGATGCCTCGATGGCCGTCGCGATCGGCGCGGCTTTCGATCTTCCCCTCTCGATCTGGTCGATCCCCGAGCCGAGGTCGGGCGGCCGTCTGCGCCTGAATTCCTTTTGCGGGCTTAATCTGGCGTCTCACGCGCTTGGGCTCAACGAAAGGCCATTCTCGTGGCTCTATGCCGAACCCGAGGGCGACATTTCGGGGGCACTGAATGATCTGCTTGCGGGAATGCGGCGTGTCGCGCCGCTGATGCCCGCGCAAATACCGCCCGCGACCGATGAGGGAAAAAGGGTCGCCAAGGCTGTGGAAGGCCGGCGGATCGCCCGCATTGGCGAGCGGCCAGAAGGGTTTCAGACCTGCGATTACAATGTCGATACCTTGCGTTCGTTGGCCGGAGTTCAAGTTGACGAGCTGGAGCTGGAAACGCTCTTTTCCGAGGCGAAAATCGCTGATCGAGGCGCTGCAGCGCTTCTCAAAGAGCAGGTTGCAGCCGATGTGACCGGCTTGGCCGAGGTCGATCAGGAGCAACTCGACCGTTCGCTTCGCCTCAAGCTCGGGTTGGATAACCTGCGCTCGGGCGGAGGGTATGACGCCTTTGCAATCCGGTGCTGGCCCGAAACCTTTACCGAATATGGCGGCGCGGTATGTGGTCCGGCGGCGATGATGGGCGAAGGGCGGGTGCCATGCGCTTGCGAGGCAGACGTCTATGGTGCGCTGACACAGCTGATCCTGATGGAAGCCGCGCAGGCGCCTGTATTCCTGACCGATCTTGTGGATATGGACGGCGCCGACGATACCGGCGTTGTCTGGCATTGTGGTCAGGCGCCTCTGTCGATGCGCGATCCCGAGGACCCTGCAGAAGCGACGATCCATACCAATCGCAAACAGCCGCTTCTGTATCAATTCCCGCTTCGCCCCGGTCCGGTAACGCTGGTGCGTATCTCTCAGGCCCATAACCGCCCGCACATGATCCTGAGTTTCGGTGAAATGCTGCGCCGGCCCATGGCCTATACCGGTACGTCCGGCGTGATCCGGTTCGAAAGGCCCGCCGACGCGGTTCTGGGCGATATCATCGACAGCGGGCTCGAACATCACATGGCGCTGGCCTACGGCGATCACCGCTCGGCGCTGCGCGGCGTGGCGGGCGCCCTCAACCTCCCGCTTCTGGAGATTTGAACATGACAATCCGCTATGGCCTCATCGGCTCTGGAATGATGGGGCAGGAGCATATCCGCAACATCAACCTTCTTGGGGGGTGCGAGGTTGCTGCCGTTGCCGATCCTGATGAGGGGATGCGAGCCCTTTCGGTTCAAACTTCGGGCGGGACGGCCAAACCCTACTCTGACTACAAGGAAATGATCTCCAAGGGCGATCTTGATGCCCTTGTGATCGTGTCCCCCAACGACACGCACCATGCGATCCTGATGGACATTCTGGAAACGCCGCTTCCCATTATCTGTGAAAAGCCTTTGTGCACGACTTCGGTTTATTGCCGCGAGGTTCTGGCCAAAGCCGAGAACCGGGCCGCTCCGGTCTGGGTGGCTATGGAGTATCGCTATATGCCGCCGGTTCAACGCCTTCTTGCCGAGATCGGCAACGGGACGACGGGAACGCCGCGCATGATGGCGATCCGCGAGCACCGCTTCCCGTTCCTGCCCAAGGTGGGCGACTGGAACAGATTCAATGTTCGCACCGGCGGCACGTTGGTCGAAAAATGCTGTCACTTCTGGGATTTGATGCGCCTGACGCTCAAAAGCGATCCGGTGCGGGTCTATGCCTCGGCGGCGGCGGATGTGAACCACCGTGACGAGCGCTATGACGGCAAGAAGCCCGACATCATCGACAACGCCTTTGTGACGGTCGAGTTCGAAAACGGCGCGCGGGGTATGCTCGATCTGTGTATGTTTGCCGAAGGTTCCTATTGGCAGGAGGTCATTTCCGTCACCGGAGAAAAGGGCCGCGTCGACGCCAAAGTGCCGGGGCCAGCCCGCTTCTCGCCTGACGGCAAGGAGCGTGCGTCGGAAATCGAAATCTCGCACCGCGCCAGCAAAGAGGTGATCCGCGAAGAGATCGAGGTGGATCACAGCATCCTCGCGGCGGGCGATCATCATGGCTCGACCTTCTTCCAGCATCAGCGGTTCAGGGATCTGGTTCAGTCAGGTCGTGGCCGCCCCGAGGTGAGCCTGCATGACGGGCTATGGTCGGTCATCGTGGGTGAGGCCGCCGAGGAAAGCGCGCGAACCGGACGAGCCATTGATATTCGGGGTGCTGCATGACCGCGTTTGGTGCGCTTGCGGATGGCCGACCCGTCGAAAGGCTCAGGATATCAGGCGGTGGTCTGACCGCAGATGTGCTGACCTATGGAACGGTCATCCAAAACCTCTGCCTCGAGGGCCACGACAAACCTCTCGTCCTGGGCTTTCCCGAATTTGCCCCCTATCTCACCCACTCGCCCTATTTCGGCGCAACAGCAGGCCGCTGTGCCAACCGCATTCGCGATGGGCATCTTGAGCTTGCAGGCAAGACCTATCAGCTCGACACAAATTTCCTCGGCAAGCATTCGCTCCACGGCGGCCTTGTAAGCATGGGAAAGCGCCTGTGGACGGTCGTCGATCAAAGCGCCGCCTCGGTCACATTTGCCATTACCCTTGAAGATGGCGAGATGGGCTACCCCGGAAAGCTCGCCGCGACTGTGACCTATTCGTTGTTGAAGGGTGGGGTTCTTGATGTTGTGATGCGCGCCCGGACGGACGCGCCGACCCTGTGCAACATGGCCCACCACAGCTATTTCAACCTCGGCAGCGATCATGTTGGCACCTACCTGATGCGCATCGTCGCCGACGCCTATCTGCCGGTCGACGATGAATTGATCCCCACGGGCGAGATCCGCCCAGTTGACGGAACCGGGATGGATTTTCGCGAATATCGGCCCGTCGGCGATGGCAGCCCGATTGACCACAACTTCTGCCTTGCCAAGGCTCGCGGGGCCATTCGGCCAGTGGCATGGCTTGCGGATCAGAAGTCCGGCGTCTCGCTCGAGGTGCGTACGACCGAGCCGGGGCTTCAGGTCTATGACAGTTCGCGCGTCAATATCGCCGTCCCCGGCCATGGTGGCGCCAAGATGGGCGCCTATTGCGGCATCGCCCTTGAGCCGCAGGTCTGGCCCGACGCCAATCACCATCCGGCGTTTCCTCAGGCGGTTCTTTTGCAGAGCGAGGACTACGTCCAGCACACCCAATACGTTTTCACAAAGGACACCCCATGAGCAATTTCGGCGGATTCTTGATCGAGGCCAATCTGATCGGTGGCCAATGGGTCGCGGCGGATAGTGGCAAATCCATTGCCGTGACAAACCCGGCGACAGGGCAGGTTATCGGCCATGTTCCCGACAGCGGCGCCGACGAGACGCACCGCGCCATCGCCGCGGCCAGCGCTGCGTTCAAGAGCTGGTCGAAATCAGACCTCGGCTTTCGGGTTGGCCTATTGCACAAGCTCCATGATGCGATCTTGGATCAGCAAGAGGCGCTGGCCGCCCTTCTGACCGCCGAACAGGGCAAACCCCTTGCCGAAGCCCGGGGCGAGATCGCGATCGGCGCGGCCTATATCCGCTGGTTTGCCGAGGAAATCCGCCGTGCCAAAGGCGAGATCGTTCCGGCACCGACTGGCGATCGGCGGCTTCTGGTAACGCATCATCCCGTCGGCGTCGTCGGCGCGATCACACCGTGGAATTTCCCGTCGTCGATGCTCGCGCGCAAACTGGGGCCAGCGCTTGCCGCGGGCTGCACCGTGGTTGCCAAACCGGCGACGGCAACGCCCTATTCCGGCTTGGCCTGGGGCAAGTTGATCCAGGACGTCGGCTTTCCCGATGGTGTGGTCAATATCCTGACAGGTTCGGCCCGCGCCATTGGAGGCGCCATCATGGCAAGCCCAGATGTGCGGAAAGTGACCTTCACCGGCTCGACCGATGTCGGCAAGACCTTGATCCGGCAATCGGCCGACACCGTGAAGAAACTGTCGATGGAACTTGGCGGCAATGCGCCCTTCATCGTTTTCGATGACGCCGATATCGATGCGGCGGTCGAAGGCGCGATGATCGCCAAATACCGCAACATGGGCCAGACCTGCGTTTGCACCAACCGGTTCTATGTTCAGGCAGGGATCCATGATGCCTTTGTCGAAAGGCTGAAAGCTGCGACCGCGGCGCTTGTTGTCGGCAACGGCGCCGAGCCGGGCGTGCAGCAAGGGCCGCTCATCGACGAAGCCGCGGTTGAAAAGGTTGAAGCTATGATCACCGATGCGGTCTCCAAGGGGGGGCAGATCGTTCAAGGCGGGCGGCGGCACGGCAATGGCGGCACATTCTTCGAACCAACTGTGATCACTGGTGCAACCTCGGCCATGCAGTTTGCGACCGACGAGATATTTGGTCCGCTCTCGGCCATCTTCAAATTCTCGACCGAAGAGGAGGCCATCGCAGCCGCCAACGCGACCGAATACGGCCTTGCCGCCTATGCCTATACACGCGATCTGGGGCGGGCATTCCGCCTCAATGACGGGTTGGAATATGGCCTTATCGGCATCAATTCGGGCCTCATCACCACGGTCGAGGCGCCGTTTGGTGGCCTGAAAGAAAGCGGAATGGGCAAGGAGGGCGGCAGTCAGGGCCTCGAGGATTACCTCTCGACCAAATATGTTTGTCTGGCGGGGCTCAAAGCATGATCTTGATCACCGAATTCATGGATGAAAGCGAAGTGGCGCGGCTGAGCGCCGCGCATCCGACAACTTACGCGCCCGACTTGGCCGACCGCCAGGCCGATATCCCAGCCCTCATGGCTGGCGTTCGGGCGCTTGTTGTCCGCAACCGGACAAAGGTTACCGCAGCCCTGATCGCTGCCGCGCCTGATCTGCGGGTCGTCGGGCGACTTGGGGTCGGCCTTGATAATATCGATCTCGACGCCTGCCGCGGTGCGGGGGTCGAGGTTATTCCTGCGACAGGGGCCAACACGCTATCGGTCGCTGAATATGTGGTGACGAATGCGCTCGTGCTTCTGCGCAACGCCTACCAGGCCCGCGATGCGATGGAGGCCGGCGCATGGCCGCGCACCCAGTGCTCGGGCCGCGAGGTGGCCGGACGAAAGCTCGGCCTCGTGGGGTTTGGTGCCATTGCCCGCGAAACCGCGCGGTTGGCAAAGGCTCTCGGCATGGAGGTCTGTGCTTTCGATCCGATCGTCTCGCCCGACGATCCGGCATGGACCGGCGTCGAGCGCCTGTCTTTCGACGAGGTGCTCGCAGGCTCGGACGTGATCAGCCTGCACGTTCCTCTCACGCCCCAGACCCATCACATGATCAACGCAACCCGCCTTTCACAGATGCGCGACGGCGCTGTTTTGATCAATGCGGCGCGTGGTGGGGTGGTGGATGAGGCCGCGCTCGCATCGGCGCTGCGCGAGGGCCACCTCGGCGGCGCCGCGCTCGACGTATTCGAGACCGAACCCCTCTCGGCAGAAGCCGCACAGATATTCCGAGGAATCGGCAATCTCATTCTCACCCCGCATATCGCGGGGGTCACCGATGACAGCAATACCCGCGTCAGCAAGATGATCGCAGATCTCGTGCTGGACCGGCTAAAATAGGAGACATCATGGCCAAGACCATAGACAGACAGATCATATCCGACCTCACAGGGGCCGGCATAGATTTCGTGACCTCGGTGCCGTGCAAACAGCTTGCAGGAGTGATCGAGGTTCTCAATGAAACACCGCAGATCCTTCATGTTCCGTCGAACAAGGAAGACGAGGGCATGGGTCTTTGTGCGGGGGCCTATATGGGCGGCTCCCGGCCGGCGATCATCATGCAGAACACGGCGCTGGGGGTTGTCGTCAACACGCTCGCAACGCTGATCCAGTTCTACCAGATCCCGCTGCCGATGTTGATTTCCTATCGCGGCGAAGTTGGCGAGCCGGTGGCCTGTCAGGTCGAGATGGCGCTTCACACCAAGGCGATCCTCAACCAGCTCCATATTCCAACCTATCACTTCCACAAGGCATCCGATGTGGAAGAGCTGCCTGGCATTCTGAGCTACACCCAGATGTGCAGCAAACCCGTTGCCATTCTCACCGACGCCACTTTCTGGAGGACCGCGCAATGATCCGCTACGAGGTTTTGAAAACGTTGCTTCCGGTGATCTCCGACGAGCTGGTGGTCTGCAATATCGGCTCTCCCAGCCAGGAGCTCCATGCGCTCGATGATCGTGCCACCAATTTCTATATGCTCGGGACGATGGGCCTGGCCTCTTCGATCGGCTTTGGCCTTGCGCTTGTGCAAGACAAGCCGGTTATCTCGATTGATGGCGATGGCTCGGTTCTGACCAACCTCGCGACTCTATCGACCATCGCCAACAACCCGCGCGACAATTTCATCCTGCTGATCATCGACAACGGCTCCTACGGGTCGACGGGCGATCAGGCCACCTATGCCGGGAAGAAAACATCGCTCGCCGCTGTTGCCACCGCTTGCGGGTGCGAAAATGTGGTCGAAGTATCAGCCGAAGAGACCGCGCAAGCTGTCAAAGAGGCGCTTGCCGCGCGGCGCATGACCATAATCGTTTCCAAGTGCCAAAGCGGAAACGTGCAGGTGCCGGTGATCACAAAGAACCCAATCGTGATCCGGGAGAGGTTCATGGAGGCGGTCAGGGGGTGATCTTGGCACGATCCCCGTTGGCCGAAAGCAAAGCCCTGCGCTCCCCCGAATTTCTTTAGCTCGGCTTTTTGTCGAGGACGGGATAACCGAAATAGGCGAAGTCAGCGCGCCCGATCGAAGAAGATCGGGCGTGTTTGTATCTCTCGGATTGCCCCCCAAACAGCGATGCGACCAGTCCAACGCGGCGCTTGTTTCGCAACTTCAGGGTCTACGGCGAAAACGAACTTTGATCCGATACAGCGCTCCAAATCGTATCTAGCTCAGTCACCCAAAGTGCGAGGCTACGATGAGAGAGCTATTCTTGGCGGCGACCGCCGGTCTTTTGGTCCTTCCTGCGGTTGCGCAACAGATGGACCATTCTTCTGCCGAACATGATCACGGAAACATGGCTGCGGCCGCTGTAGAGCATTCGGCGGCTACGC
>JALRLK010000030.1 GCA_023254495.1 Marivivens sp.
ATTTGTTGGCGCTTTTCGTGCTGACGGGGGCGCTTCTAGGGTCGGCGGTTCTGTTCTCGGGATCGTGGAAGCTGACGCTTGGCGTGACTTTCGGGCTTTTAGCCGCGATGGGGATGCTGGCGGTTGCGGCCCTCGGGCTGAACCGGATAGCGCGGTTCGGGCGGCGGTTGGTGCGGGGAAGGCCGGGGGTGCGCTGGGCCTTGGCGAGCCTTTCTGGGCCGGAGAACGGGGCGGCTTCCACGGTGATGTCCTTGGGGTTAGGGCTGACGGTGCTGGCGGCCATCGGCCAGATCGAGGGCAATCTGCGCGCGGCAATCCGGACCGAATTGCCAGAGGTCGCGCCGAGCTATTTCCTTGTGGATATTCAAAAAACTCAAGTGGACGCGCTGTTGGCGCGGTTACAGTCCGATCCCGGTATCATGCGCGTGGAACATGCGCCGATGATCCGGGGCGTGATTACCGAGATCAACGGGCGGCCTGCGGCGGAGGTGGCGGGAGAGCATTGGGTGATCCGCGGAGATCGCGGCCTGACCTATGCCGATGCGATGCCGGAGGGCACGAAGATCACCGCCGGAGAGTGGTGGCCGGAGGGGTATTCCGGCGAGCCGTTGATTTCCTTTGCGGCGGAAGAGGCGACGGAAATCGGGTTGCAGCTTGGCGATACGCTGACGGTGAACGTGCTCGGGCGGGACATCCGGGGCCGCTTAAGTTCTTTTAGGGACGTGGATTTTTCCAATGCGGGGATGGGTTTTGTTCTGACGATGAACAAGGCCGCGCTGGTGGGGGCGCCGCATACGTTTATCGCCACGGTCTATGCCGATGAGGCGAGCGAGGCGGTGCTTTTGAAAGACCTCGGCGCGGCGTTTCCGAACGTGACGGCGATCCGTGTGAAGGATGCGATTGATCAGGCATCAGAACTTCTGGCGGGCGTGGGTTCCGCGATCCGATGGGGGGCGAGTACAACGCTTCTTACGGGGTTCCTCGTGTTGATCGGAGCGGTGAGTGCGGGCGCTCCGGCGCGGGTTTACGAGGCGGCGATCCTGAAAACGCTCGGCGGAACAAGAGCTTGGATTTTAGGCGGCTTGGCGCTGCGCTCGATCCTCATGGGGCTTTTCGCGGGTGGTGTGGCGCTTTTGGCGGGGCTTCTGGCGGGCTGGGCGACGGTGGAATACGTGATGGAGTTGAGCTTCCGCCCGATCTGGCCTTCGGCCTTTGGCATCATCGCCACGGGCATTCTGGGCACGCTCTTGACGGGAATTTTCTTTGCGTGGGGACCGCTGGCATCAAAACCCGCTCAACGGCTGCGAGCGGCGGACTAAGCCCCTTATTTATAAGTTAATTTTCCGGGAAAACCCGATTTCCGAAGCGTATGGATTGCGTATGGCATGTGTATGGCTTGCGTACATACGCTTCGGCCTTAACCCGACCGCACGACGGGTTAAGCCATGCTCAAGAAACGCGCTTAATGCGCCTCGGCCCAGTTCGCCCCTTGGCCTGCATCGACAATGAGTGGCACGGCCATTCTCACCGCGGGTTCGGCAGCACTTTCCATCACCTCTTTGGCGACAGCGATGAGCTTGTCTGCAGCACCTGCTTCGACCTCGAAGAGAAGTTCGTCATGCACCTGTAGGAGCATCTTGGCGGGCAGGCCTTCGATGGCGTCCGGCATGCGGATCATGGCGCGGCGGATCACATCGGCGGCGGTGCCTTGGATGGGCGCGTTGATCGCAGCGCGCTGGGCGAAGCCTGCGGTGGGGCCTTTGGCGTTGATCTCGGGCGTGTGGATTTTCCGGCCAAAGAGCGTTTGCACATAGCCGTGTTCCTTGGCGAAGGCCTTGGTGGCGTCCATGTAATCGCGGATGCCGGGGAAGCGCTCGAAATAGCGGTCGATGAAGCCTTGGGCCTCGGCGCGCGGGATGCGGAGGTTACGGGCCAAGCCGAAACCGGAAATGCCGTAGATCACACCGAAGTTGATGGCCTTGGCCTGACGGCGGATATCGGGCGTCATTTCCGCTAGCGGCACGTTGAACATTTCCGACGCGGTGGCGGCGTGGATGTCTTGGCCCTGACGGAAGGCGTCTTTCAGCGCCTCGATACCCGCGATATGGGCGAGGATGCGCAATTCGATCTGGCTATAGTCGAGCGAGACCAGCACCTTGCCCTCTTCGGCGACGAAGGCTTCGCGGATGCGGCGGCCTTCCTCGCCGCGCACTGGGATGTTTTGCAGGTTCGGATCGGTGGAGGCGAGGCGGCCGGTGTTCGCCCCTGTTTGCACATAGGATGTGTGCACGCGGCCCGTTTCGCGGTTGATGTGATCCTGCAGCGCGTCGGTATACGTGGATTTTAGTTTGGCGATCTGGCGCCAGTCGAGCACGCGGCGGGGCAGTGCATGCTCGGTTGCCAAGTCTTCGAGTACATCGGCGCCGGTGGCATAGGCGCCGGTCTTGCCGGTTTTGCCGCCGGGAAGCCCCATCTTGTCGAAAAGGATTTCGCCCAGTTGCTTTGGCGAGCCGACGTTGAACGGCCCACCCGCCAATTCGTGGATTTCGGCCTCAAGCCCGGCCATTTGCTGGGCGAAAGCGTTCGACATGCGTGAGAGCGTGTCGCGATCCACCTTGATGCCCGTGCGTTCCATCTGTGCCAGAACCGGCACGAGGGGGCGTTCAAGGGTTTCGTAAACGGAAGTGACCTGCTGGCGGTTAAGCTGTGGCTTGAAAAGCTGCCAGAGGCGGAGCGTGATGTCGGCATCCTCGGCTGCGTAACGCACGGCATCGGCCACGGGCACGCGATCGAAGGTGATGGCCGATTTCCCGCTCCCCAGCAAGGTTTTGATTTCGATCGGGATATGGCCGAGATATTGCTCGCTCAGAAGGTCCATGCCGTGGTTATGCAGGCCCGCGTTCATCGCATAGGACATGAGCATCGTGTCGTCGATCGGCGCCACGGTGATGCCGTTGCGGGCGAAGATCTTGGCGTCGTATTTGATGTTCTGCCCGATCTTGAGGATCGCCGCGTCCTCGAGCACGGGCCCCAGCATATCGAGGCAGGTGTTCAGCCCCATCTGCCCCTCGGCGAGTGCTACGCCCCCAAAAAGATCGTCGGCAGCCGAGGCCTTATGCGTCAGCGGGATATAGCAGGCCTGCCCCGGCTCGACGCAAAGCGAGATGCCGACAAGCTCGGCCCGCATCTCGTCAAGGCTCGTGGTCTCGGTATCCACAGCGACATAGCCACGCCCGCGGATACGGTCGATCCAAACCTGAAGGGCTGCGGCATCGGTCACGCATTCATAGGCGTCATGTTCGAAGGGCAGCGCTTTCGGCGCCTCTGGCTCCGAGATCGGATCGGCCCCTTGCGGGGTCGTATCCATCACCGCCGGCGGCTCGACGCCGAGCTTGTCGGCCACGCGCTTGAGTATGGTGCGGAACTCCATCTCTGCGAGGAAGTCGAAGAGGGCATCCGGCTCGGGATCGCGCACTTCGAGATCATCGAGCGTGAAATCGAGGGGCGTCTCGCAATCGAGCGCGACCAGCCGCTTCGACAGCTCGATCTGCTCGCGGTTGACGATAAGTGTCTCACGGCGCTTGGGCTGCGGGATTTCCACGGCGCGGTCGAGAAGGCTCTCCAGATCGCCAAACTCGTTGATGAGAAGCGCCGCCGTCTTGATACCGATCCCCGGCGCGCCGGGAACGTTATCGACACTGTCGCCCGCCAGCGCCTGCACGTCGATCACCCGCTCGGGTCCGACGCCGAACTTCTCGATCACGCCCTCGCGGTCGATCCGCTTGTTCTTCATCGGGTCGAGCAACTCGACCCCGTCGCCCACAAGCTGCATCAGGTCCTTGTCGGAGCTGATGATCGTCACTCGCCCGCCCGCATCCCGCGCCTGGTGCGCGAGGGTGGCGATGATATCGTCGGCCTCATAGCCTTCGATCTCCTTGCAGGCGATGTTGAAGGCCTCGGTGGCGCGGCGGGTCAGCGGGAATTGCGGGATCAGGTCTTCGGGCGCAGGGGGGCGGTTGGCCTTGTACTGGTCGTAAAGGTCGTTGCGGAAGGAGCGGCCCGAATAGTCGAAGATCACCGCCACATGGGTCGCCGCATCGCTGCCCGAGTTATTCTCGATATAGCGCTGGAGCATATTGACGAAGCCCGACACCGCGCCGACCGGCAGGCTGTCCGACTTGCGCGTGAGCGGCGGCAGCGCGTGATAGGCGCGGAAGATAAAGGCCGAGCCGTCGATCAGGTGCAGGTGGCAACCCTTGCCAAAACTCATCGGCGTCTCTCCCGTCCGGCGGGGGCCCCGCCTTGTGCCGTTGCGCGATGGCCCCGAAAGATCAATGCGCCTCTTCGGCGGCCTTCCCATGAACGTAGCGGCAATCGCAGTAGGGGCATTCGACCCAGCCCTTGTCGTGCGGGATCGTCAGCCAGACGCGGGGATGGCCCAGCGCCCCTTCGCCACCGTCACAGGCCACGCGCCAGGTTTCGACGATCTTGGTCTCAGGGGCTGGAATAGTCATCTCGATGCCTTCATCTGTTGCCGCCGGGCGCAGGCCCGCATAGATCAGGCTAGTGTATAACAACGAGCCGCACCGGCAAGACTGGAAAGCCATCCATGACCGAGAACGCCATCGAAATCACCGGCCTTCGCAAGACCTATCGCGGTTCGGCGAAGTCGGGGCCGAAAGAGGCGCTCAAGGGCATAGACCTGACGATCCCGCGAGGCGCGATCTTTGGCCTTCTGGGGCCGAATGGGGCGGGCAAGTCGACGATTATCAATATCCTCGCGGGCCTTGTAAACAAGACCTCGGGGCAGGTGCGAATCTGGGGCTTTGATCAGGACGTGAACCCGCGCCAATCGCGGGCCTCGATCGGCGTGATGCCGCAAGAACCCAATCTCGATCCTTTCTTCACCCCGCGCCAGAGCCTCGAGGTGCAGGCGGGCCTTTACGGTGTGCCGCCCGCCCAGCGCAAGACCGACGAGATCCTCGAGCTTATCGGCCTGACGGACAAAGCCGGCGCCTATGCCCGCACGCTCTCGGGCGGGATGCGCCGGCGGCTCCTTTTGGGCAAGGCCTTGGTTCACACCCCGCAGATCCTCGTACTCGACGAGCCGACCGCGGGGGTCGACATCGAGCTGCGCAATATGCTCTGGGCCAATGTCCGCAAGCTCAACGAGCAGGGGATGACCATCATCCTGACAACGCATTACCTCGAAGAAGCCGAGGCTATGTGCGACGAGATCGCCATCATCAACCACGGCACGCTTGTGACCCGCGACACCACCGCCAACCTGATCGGCCAGATCGACGCAAAGAGAATGTTTATTGTCCCCGAGGCGCCCGCCGCCCTGCCCGATCTGCCTGAAGGGGTCCAGGGGCACTTGCGCGACGACGGCGCGCTTGAGTTCACCTATCGTACAACACAGGTTCCAGCCGAAGCCGTCTTGGCGGCTGTGCGCCAAGCGGGCATCTCCATCCTCGATGTGAAAACTCAGGAAGCCAGCCTCGAGGACGTGTTCCTCTCGCTGACCGCCGGGGTACACACTCAGAGCTAGTCTCCCAAATTTAAGCTTTATTGTCGACTTCGCCAGATACGGCCCGCAAGAATACCCCGGCAGATTACCTTTTCGACGACTGAGGACCCCGATGGATTTTACCTATGACCCGCAAAACATCTTTGCCCGCATTCTGCTCGGCGAGATCCCCAACAAGACCGTCTTTGAAAACGAGCACGCGCTGGCCTTTCATGATATCGCCCCGCAAGCGCCTGTGCATGTGCTGGTGATCCCCAAGGGCGCCTATATCAGCCTCGATCACTTTGCCCGCGATGCCTCGGCCGAGGAACACTTCGGCTTCATGCAAGCCGTGGCCGAGGTCTGCCGGATCACCGGCGTCGACGCCGGTTTCCGCGCTATCTCCAACACACGCACCCACGGGCGGCAGGATGTCCCGCATTACCACCTGCACATCCTCGGTGGGCGTCAGCTTGGCCTGATGCTAGACGACGCGGGCTAAAGCAGCCCGTGCTTGGCGAAAAGTGCCTTGAGGTTTGCCTCGGGGCGCGCGCCAATGTGGCTGATGACCTCGGAGGCCGCAACGCAGCCCATCCGCCCGCAGGTCTCGAGGTCATGCCCGTTGGTGAGGCCCCAGAGGAAAGCGCCCGCGAAGAGATCGCCCGCGCCAGTGGCGTCCACGATATCGGTCGGGATCGCAGGCACGTCCCAGCGTTTGCAGCCTGAGAGGATATGCGCGCCCTTCTCGCTGTCGGTGCAGGCGACGATCTCGACCTCAAGGGCCGCAGCGGCGAGCGCAGCCTCGAAATCGTCGGTGCGATACATAGACAGGATCTCGGCGCGGTTGCAGAACAAAAGATCGACATCCTCGCGGATCATCATACGGAAGGCATCGCGGTGCCGCTCGACGCAGAACGGGTCTGATAGGGTCAGCGACACGCGCCCGCCGTGGCCCTTGCAGGCGTTGATCGCCTTGGCGAAGGCGGCGTGGCTTTCGGGGCCGTCGAAGCGATAACCTTCGAGATAGATCCACTCGGCATCGGCCATCATCGCGGGGTCGATGTCCGAAGGCTCAAGGAATTCGGTCACGCCGAGATAGGTGTTCATCGACCGCTCGCCATCGGGGGTGACGATCACGATGCAGCGGCCGGTTTCCTGTTCGGCCGATTTCGGGGCGAGCGAGGTTTCATAAACCGCCCCCTGCGCCCGCAGGTCATGCGCGAAGATCGCACCCAGCTGGTCGTCCTTGACCTTGCCGACATAGGCGGTGCGGCCACCAAGGTGGGCGATGCCGGCGATGGTGTTGGCCGCCGAGCCGCCGCTTATTTCCTTGGCAGTGCCAATCGCCCCATAGAGCGACACGGCGCGATCCATGTCGATGAGCTGCATGATGCCTTTCTCGATCCCCGCCTCTGCGAGAAAGAGCTCATCGCCCCGGGTCAGCACATCCACCATGGCATTGCCGATGCCGACAATCTGAAACTTCTTCATTGGGTCTTGTCCTCGTATTCGCAGAGATCGCGGATGTGGCAGGCGCCGCACTTGGGCTTTCGCGCAACGCAAATATACCGCCCGTGCAGGATGAGCCAGTGGTGCGCGTGCTGCTGAAAATCCACCGGCACGTTGTCTTCGATAGCCCGCTCGACCGCGACCACATCTTTGCCCACCGCAATGCCGGCGCGATTGCCAACGCGGAAGATATGCGTGTCCACCGCCTGCGCCGGAAAATGCCACCACATATTCAGGACGACATTCGCCGTCTTGCGTCCCACGCCCGGCAACGATTGCAGGGCGGCGCGCGAGTTGGGCACGACGCCGTCATACTCCTCAACGAGGATCCGGCTCAGCTTTATCACGTTCTTGGCCTTCTGGCGGAAGAGGCCGATGGTCTTGATGTGTTCGGTCAGCCCTGCTTCGCCAAGGTCGAGCATCTTCTGCGGCGTATCGGCGATCTGGAAGAGCTTGCGCGTGGCCTTGTTTACGCCCGCATCCGTGGCCTGCGCCGAGAGAGCAACGGCCACCAGAAGGGTGAAGGCATTGACGTGCTCGAGCTCGCCCTTGGGTTCAGGCTCCGACGCCTGAAGCCGCTCGAAGATCTCGCGCATCCGGTGATAGGAAAGCTGCTTTGCCATGCCTCCGGTATGCCCGCCCCACCCGCCTCAGGCAAGCGCCTCTTTGGCGCAGGAATCGGGTCGCCCGGCGGTCGGTGGCGCCCTATGTTTGACGCATGGAACAGAACCGTAGCTATCACTATCAAATCATGCGCCGGGCGATCGACCTGATCGACGCCCAGCCGGAAACCGCGCTCTCGCTCGAGGCACTGGCGGCCGAGATGAACCTCAGCCCCGCGCATTTCCAGCGGCTCTTTTCGCAATGGGTCGGCGTCTCGCCCAAGCGTTATCAGCAATACCTCTCGCTGGATCAGGCGAAAGACCTCCTGCGCGAGCGGCACACAACTCTCGCCACCGCCGATGCGGTCGGCCTGAGCGGCAGCGGGCGGCTGCACGACCTTTTCCTGCGCTGGGAGGCGATGAGCCCCGGAGACTATGCCAAGGGCGGCGAGGGGCTCACCATCCATTGGGGTTGGTTCGATAGTCCGTTTGGCCCCGCGCTCGTCATGGGTACCGACAAGGGCATTTGCGGCATCGGCTTTGCTTCCGAAAGCGGCGAGGCCGAGGCGATGACCGATCTCAGGGGCCGCTGGCCCAAGGCCACGTTTGTAGAAAACTCCGAGCGTCTGCGCCCGTGGGTCGATGCCGCCTTTGGCTCAAGCGATGAGACCACACCTATTCACCTGATCGGCGCTCCGTTCCAGATCAAGGTCTGGGAGGCGCTCCTTGCGATCCCTTCGGGCCATGTGACGACCTATTCCGATATCGCAGGCGCCATCGGCCATCCCAAGGCCGTCCGCGCGGTCGGCACGGCGGTGGGGCGCAACCCGATCAGCCTTCTCATCCCCTGTCACCGCGCATTGCGGAAATCGGGCGGGCTTGGCGGCTATCGCTGGGGCCTGCCGGTGAAGCGGGCGATCCTTGCCTATGAAAGCGCCCGCCTCGAGGCTTGATAGGCGAGAACAAGCCGAAAGGCGGCTCCTGATATTGGATAGCGACACGAGTTGCGCCAACTATGGCTTAACGCCCTGGGTGCTCCCTGCCCGTGGCCGACCAATCAAGGATTTGCCAATGACCTACGGAAAAACATCTGCTGCCCTCGCCCTCTCGGCGCTTCTTGCCGCGACGGCCTGCACCGTGACCGACCCCAACAACCCCAACCGCAATGCCCAGCAGGCCGCCCTGATCGGCGCGGGCATGGGCGCGATCATCGGCAACTCGAGCGGTGGCAAGGACGGCGCGATCAAAGGCGCCATAATCGGCGGCACGATTGGCGCAATCGCTGGCAACCAGCTTGACAAGCAGGAGGCCGAACTGCGCGCCCAGATGGGCAGTCAGGTTGGCATCGTCAACACCGGCAACCAGCTTATCGTGACGATGCCGCAAGACATCCTGTTTGCGACCGACTCGGCCTCGCTGACCGGCTCTTTGCGGAGCGATCTCTACACGCTTGCCGCCAGCCTCAACCGCTATCCGGGGTCGACCGTCAACGTCGTCGGCCACACCGACAATGTCGGCACCGCCGCCTATAACCAAGATCTCAGCGAACGCCGTGCCCGTGCGGTGGCTTCGGTCCTTACGGATGGCGGTGTATCGCCTTACCGGATCGTTGCTTTCGGCCGTGGCGAGGACCAGCCTATCGCCACCAACCTGACCGCAGAAGGCCGTCAGCAGAACCGTCGGGTCGAGATCATCATCACACCCAACGGCTAACACCTCGATTGGATCTTGTTTGGAAGGGCCGCCATCTGCGCGGCCCTTTCTTGTTGAGACATTGCGGTTCTGGTCCTATGTTTTGACCAATTGGTAGGAGCCGCCATGCCGTTTGAGAAGATTCAGCCCGAAAAACTCTCGCACAGCGTTATTCGACAGATCGAGGCGTTGATCCTGCGCGGCATCCTGCGCCCCGGCGAGCGGCTACCTTCCGAGCGCGAATTGAGCGACAAATTCGGGGTTTCCCGTCCGTCCTTGCGCGAGGCTCTCTCGGATCTTCAGGATCGTGGCCTGCTCGTCAGCAAGGCCGGTGCCGGGGTCTTTGTGGCAGATGTGCTCGGCTCTGCCTTCTCAGAGGCGTTGGTCAAACTTTTTGCCGGCCACCCCGAGGCGCTTTTCGATTACATCTCCTTCCGGCGCGACATGGAGGGGCTTGCGGCCCAACGGGCTGCGCGGCTCGGGTCTGACACCGATCTGAAGGTGATCGACACGATCTTCAAGAAAATGGAAGCGGCGCATACCAAGCGCAATCCTGCGGACGAGGCCTCGCTCGACGCCGACTTTCACCTCGCCATCATCGAGGCAAGCCACAACGTGATCATGCTGCATATGATGCGGTCGATGTATCAGCTTCTGCGCGAGGGCGTGTTCTACAACCGCCAGGTCATGTTCAAGCAGCGGACCACGCGGCAAACGCTTCTCGACCAGCATCGCGTCATCAACGATGCACTTCAGGCCCGCGACCCCGTGTCCGCACGCGATGCTGTTGCGGCACATCTCAATTTCGTCGAGCACTCACTTCTCGAACAGCAAAAGGCCGACCGCAAGGAGGCCATCGCCCGTAAGCGGTTCGAGCACGAACTCAACCGCTGATCCCCCGAAAAGCAAAAAGCCCGGCCGCTTGCGCGCCGGGCTTTCCGTTTCGTTTCTGTGCGCCTTAGTGGAGGCGCGACTCGACGGTCGCGATTGCGTCGTCGATCAGCTTGTTGGCTTCGGTCGCGGTCATCTGTGCGGCCAGAAGATCGCGGGCGGCGCCCACGGCCACGTTGACAGCGCGGTCGCGAATCTCGCGAACAGCGGCAGCCTCGGCGCTGGCGATCTGGTCTTCGGCAGCGGCCAAGCGGCGCACCACGGAAGCCTTGATATCTGCCTTGGCCTGCTCGGCGGCCTTCACGGCCTCGTCGCGGGCGGCTTCGACGATCCGCTCGGCCTGAGCCTGAACTTCCTTCTGCTTGCGCTCATAGGAGGCAAGGAGCGTCTGGGCTTCTTCGCGAAGCGCCTTGGCTTCTTCAAGCTCGGCGCGGATCGTGTCGGCCCGCTTATCCAGCAGGCCGGCAATCATTACCGGAACCTTGAAGTAGAGCAGGACACCGATGAAGACGATGAACGCCAACAGAACGATAAAGTTCGTGTTCTTGAGCGACAGGAACGGGCCGGACGCCGCGAAAGCGGGCGAGGCGGCCAGCGAAAGAAGCGCGGTTGTTACGAGCTTTTTCATCTGATTACCCCTTCATCCGGGCGGTTACAGCCGCGGTGACAGCTTTGGCGTCAGCCTTGCCACCCAGCGCCAAGACGATTTCCTTGGCGGCATCTTTGGCCACCGCGGTCACGCTCTTGACGGCACCGGCGCGAATTTCGGCAATCGCCTTTTCGCTTTCGGCGGTTTTGGCAGAGATCGCCGCGTCTGCTTTTTGCAGCTCGATATCAAGCTCGGCCTGAATCTCGGCCTTGGCCTCGGCGACGATGCGCGAGGCCTCAGTGCGGGCATCGACGAGCGCCTTTTCATAGGCGGCTTCGGCGGCCAGGGCCTTTTGCTTGAGCTCTTCGGCTGCAGCAATATCGTTGGTGATCGTGCCGGCACGTTCCGCAAGCACCGCGCCAATGCGCGGGATCGCGATGCGCGACATCACGAAGTAGATCACGACAAGCGTGACCAGAAGCCAGAAAATCTGGTTGGGGAAGGTCGAAAAATCGAGCTGCGGCATACCTGCACCCGAGGCTTCAGCCCCGTGCGCGGCAGCGTCAGCTGCGTGTTCGACCGATGTCGTTCCGCTTGCCATCTCGTCTCTCCGTCGGACCTGAAAGTGTCATCGGGGGCGCGGAAAGGTCCGCGCACCCCGACCGTAAGGACACGTCTTTGGTCTTAGACGGCGAACATCAGCAGAAGCGCGACGAGGAACGAGAAGATCCCGAGCGCTTCGGCGAAAGCGAGGCCGATGAAGAGGGTAGCGGTCTGCGAAGCAGCAGCCGACGGGTTGCGCAGGGCGCCCGCCAGGTAGTTGCCGGCAACGTGGCCGACACCGATAGCGGCAGCGCCGGAGCCGATGGCAGCCAGACCGGCGCCGACGAATTGACCGAGTTGAGCGATATCGCCTTCCATGATTTTCTCCTTACGATGGAATTGCGGTGATGGGGAACCTGACCGTCAGTGGTGCGGATGCAGCGCGTCCTTGAGATAGACGCAGGTCAGGATGGTGAACACATAGGCCTGGATACCGGCCACGAGCACTTCAAGCCCGTAGATCGCGGTGATCGCCAGAACCGAAACGGGGCTGATCAGGGCGATGGCGGCGAAGCCCGCGAAAACCTTGATAACAGCGTGGCCCGCCATGATGTTGCCAGCAAGACGGATCGAGTGGCTGACCGGGCGGACGAAGTAGGAAATCACTTCGATGATCGCGATGATCGGGCGCAGAAGGGCCGGCGCGTCGCTCATCCAGAAGAGCGACAAAAAGCTCGGGCCGTTCTTGATGAAGCCGATCAGGGTGACGGTGATGAACACGCCAAAGCCCAGAACCGCGGTCACGGCGATGTGCGAGGTCGTGGTGAACGACATCGGGATCAGGCCGAGGAAGTTGGCGAACAGGATGAAGATGAAGATGGTCAGGATATAGGGGAAATACTTGATCCCGTCCTTGCCGGTCACGTCTTCAATCATCTTGTAGATGAAGCCGTAGATCATCTCGCCGACTGACTGGGTGCGCGTCGGCACAATGGCGCGGCCGCGGCTGCCGAACACGAAAAGCGCAAGAACAGCCACAACAGCGATTGCCATCCAAAGGGTCACGTTGGTGATCGTGTACCAATGGATCGGGCCGTCGCCGAAAAGCGGCTTGACGATGAACTGGTCCAGCGGGTGGAAAACCAGGCCGGTGCTTTCTTCGTGCGTTTCGGTCGCCACGTCAGTTGTCCTTGTCTTCGCCGGCCAGTTTGGCCAGCTGTTTAGCCTGAACCTCTTTGGCCGAGCGGAGCATCGTGTTGATGCCGGCCGCCAGGCCGAAGAATATGAAGATCACCAGGAAGATCGGCTTGGTTCCCAAGAGGGTGTCCAGGCCGTACCCGATGATGAAACCGATCCCGAGACCGGCCACAAGTTCGATGACCATCCGCCAGGCAAGCTGCGCCTGGGAATAGTCCTTCTTCATGTGGTGCTCTTTAGCATCCTTGTGCTTGGCCGCGGCGATCCGGGTTTCCAGCGCCTTCAGACGGTCGGCGTCGGTGTTCGAATGCGGGTCAGACACGGGCTTGGGCCCCCTCATGAATCCTGCGCCTTGCTATTGCGAGGGGGATAATGAGTCAAGCAGCCGGAAAGCGCCGCGACATTACGCTCAACATATTGATAGTAATTGCATTTTGCGCTTCAGCCTGGTTCGGCCTACCGCCCCGTCGAGCGCGATCCTGCCAATTCGAGGCAAATTCGCATATTCAACCAACTGGTTGACATTCCTCGGCCGCCCACGTTGATCTTTGCCATGGCCGCATCGCTCGACACCGTCTTTTCCGCCCTAGCCGACCCGACCCGTCGGGCGATCCTCGCCATGCTTCTGGAAGACGATATGGCGGTGACGGATGTGGCCGAACCTTTCGAGATGTCGCTCGCCGCGATCTCCAAGCACCTGACAGTTCTGACGGGCGCGGGCCTCATCAGTCAGGAACGGCGCGGGCGGGTCAAATGGTGCAAGCTCGAACCCGACGCGCTGCGCGAGGCGAGCGTCTGGATGCAGGGCTTTGGCATGATGAACGGGCTTGATCTTGACGCCTTCGAGAGGTTCCTCGATGCCGAGCTTGCCGATCCCTCACTCCTTGAGGAGAAGGAGTAGCGCGCCGATCGTGGCAACAAAGCCGATGAGGACGATGGCGGAAGGTGCGCTTTCGCCCAGTGACAGCTGCCAAAGGATCACCCAGCTTGGCGTGAGATAGGTATAGGCCATGACCTTCGACGACGGCAGGCGGAGGGTGGCAAACTGTAAGAGAACAAAGGTCGCGGCGCTGGCAAAGATCGCGGTATAGAAAAGCGTGATCCAGACGATCGAAGGCAGATGTGCCCAGTCGGTCGTGCGGATATCGCCCCAGGCCCATATCGTCAGGATCAGACCACCCGCGAGAAGCATCCCCAGCGTGAAATGAAAAGCACTCTCGCCGCGGTTCAGCTTGCGCACCATCGGCGTATAGATCGCGTGCGAAACACAGCCCCAGAAATAGGTCAGCTCGCCCTTGCCTATATCGAGCGACATAAGCGCCGCGATGTTTCCGCGAAAGATGACCCAGATCGCGCCCACGCCGCCGACGGCGAGGGCAAAGGCGATGCGCGGGGTCATCACCTGCCGCAAGAGGAGCCAGCCAAAGAAGCCCGACAAGATGGGCGTGAGGGTAAAGACAGCCGCGGCGCTGACCGGAGCGGCGGTTTTCAGCCCCTCGAACATCATCACAAAGTAGATCGAGAAGAGGCCGCCAAGGATCAGATAGCGCCACGGCGCACGAAAGGTATTGGCCGGGACTCCGCCCCGCGCCATGGCGATCCCAGCGATGATTGCGGCGGCGATCCAGAAGCGCACGGCATTGATCGCGGCGGGCGAGATCAAGTCGCCCACTTTGGCGCCCAGCGAGAATGACCCTGCCACAAGCGCCGAGAAAAGGAGCATCGCAGCGTGCCCCTGATAGGGGCGTGGAATCACAGCGTCACCTCTTGGGCGCGGGATTTCAGATAGTGCAGGAAGCCCTGCACCTTGGGCGTCCGGTGCAAGTCGACATGGGTGACGAGCCAAAGCCGTACCGACCATTCCTCGCGGCAGGGCAAGACGCGGTGAAAGCTTGGATCATTCTCGGCCTCCCAATTGGCGACAAAGCCGATCCCCGCGCCTTCCTGAACGGCGCTGCGCATGGCCTTGTCGTCGCTGGTGCGAAAGATGATCCGCTCGGCGCCGACGAGCGACTTGATCCACTCACCCCACGGCGCACGGCTGCCGGTCACGTCATTGGCGACGAACCAGTGGTTGGCAAGGTCGTTGGCATCCTTCGGCATTCCATAGCGGGCGATATAGGCTTCAGAAGCCACCAGCGCGGCGCGGAACTGGCCGAAAGGCTGAACCACATTGTCCGGCTCTTGCGGCGCATTGCCCGCCCGAAGCGCAACATGGGCCTCGCCGTATTCCAGCCGGAACAGGCGGTCGGAGGTGAGGTAGCGAATATGAAGGCCGGGGTTTTCCTGTTGAAAGCCGACAAGGATCGGCGTGAGCACATGGCTCACCAGCGGCAGCGAGGTGACCACAAGATCGCCGATCACGCCCTCGCCCTGCCCGCGTATCCGACCCGCCAGCTGCTGAAACTGATCGTCGGTCGCGCCGGCCACGCGCAAGAGATCGTGCCCGGCTTCGGTGGGAGTGTAGCCGCGGGCGTGGCGTTGAAAGAGCTTGGCCCCGAGCCGCGCCTCGAGCGCGTCGATATGGCGGATCACGGTTGCATGGTGCACACCCAGCACGTCAGCGGCGCCGCTCACTGTCCCTTGCTTGGCCACCTGATAGGCGGTTCTGATCTCGTCCCAGTGTTCCATGACTCACCTTGTGCGAATGCGCACATCTGATGTGTCATCTTCGATCTTTTGTTCGTTTGAGTAAATCACAATCTTGGGGCTAGACACCAAATCGGAGCCTCAAATGTCCAAGACCATCCTTCACATCGACGCCTCAGTTTCGCTGAACGAGTCCAAATCCCGCGCCGCCTCGGCGAGCCTTGTCGAAGCCAGCGGCGCGGACACAATCCTGCGCCGCGATTTGGCCCTGACACCTGTCCCGCATATTGATCACCACTGGGTCACCGCGCGTATGATCCCGGTCGGCGGGCGCAGCGAGTTTGACCATGCCAAACTCTCGCTGTCTGACGACCTCATCGCCGAGATCGAAGCAGCGGACGTGATTGTCATTGGGATGCCGATCTATAATTTCACCGTTCCGGCCCAGATCAAATCTTGGGTCGATCTAATCGCCCGCCCCGGCGTAAGCTTCAAATATACCGAGAAAGGCCCCATCGGCCTTCTGCGCGACAAACCTGTGAAAGTTGTCGTTGCCTCCGGCGGAACACCGATTGGCGCCCCGCACGATCACGCGACGCCCTATATGCGGTTTATCCTCGGTTTCGTCGGCATCACCGATGTGACCTTCATCGAGGCGGCAGATATCTTGGAGCAGACCGCCCTCGCAGCCTGATCTCGTATTGTCGCCGGACCGGTTCACGCCGGTCCGGCTTGACTCTCTCCCTCCATCCCTATATTCGCTCCCCAATCTCCGGAAGCAGTCTGTCTTCCGGTCCTCGCCCAATTGCGGGGATCGCCGTCCACCAGCGCGTCGCGCCCGTGGGCGCGCAATTCGTTTGGACGCATTGATGTGCGTTTGTGATATCAGCGGTCCCGACCTATCTGGGATCTAGGGAAACGGGTCTGAAGGAGACCGAGGCATGTTTGAATCACTTTCCGAACGCCTGTCAGGTGTCTTCGACCGGCTGACCAAGCAGGGCGCTCTTTCGGAAGATGATGTAAAGACCGCCCTGCGCGAAGTGCGCGTGGCGCTTCTCGAGGCTGACGTCTCACTGCCTGTCGCCCGTGATTTCGTGACCGCGGTTCAGGCCAAGGCCACCGGTCAAGCTGTGACCAAGTCGATCACGCCGGGCCAGCAGGTCGTTAAGATCGTCCATGACGAGCTTGTCTCTGTCCTGACCGGTGCGGAAGACCCCGGCGCGCTCAAGATCGACAACCCGCCTGCGCCGATCCTGATGGTCGGCCTGCAGGGTTCGGGCAAGACGACCACCACCGCTAAACTCGCCAAGCGCCTCAAGGAGCGCGAGGGCAAGCGCGTTTTGATGGCCTCGCTCGACACCAATCGCCCCGCGGCTATGGAGCAGCTGCAGATCCTTGGTGCGCAGATCGGTGTCGATACCCTGCCGATCGTCAAAGGCGAGAGCCCGGTGCAGATCGCAAAACGCGCCAAGACCCAAGCGAGCCTTGGCGGCTATGACGTCTATATGCTCGACACCGCGGGCCGCCTGCATATCGACGCCGAGCTGATCCAGCAGGCCGCCGATGTGCGCGACGTGGTCAAGCCGCGCGAGACGCTTCTCGTGGTCGACGGCCTGACCGGCCAGGATGCTGTGAACGTGGCGACCGAGTTTGACGCCAAGATCGGTGTGACCGGTGTTGTCCTGACCCGTATGGACGGCGACGGGCGCGGTGGTGCGGCTCTGTCGATGCGCGCGGTGACCGGCAAGCCGATCCGTTTCGTCGGCCTCGGCGAGAAGATGGACGCGATAGAGACCTTCGAGCCGAGCCGCATCGCCGGCCGCATCCTTGGCATGGGCGATATCGTGGCCCTCGTCGAGAAGGCGCAGGCGACGATCGAGGCCGAGCAGGCCGAGAAGATGATGAAGCGGTTCCAGAAGGGCCGTTTCAACATGAACGATCTGAAGATGCAGCTTGAGCAGATGCTGAAGATGGGCGGCATGGAAAGCATGATGGGGATGCTTCCGGGCATGGCCAAAGCCTCCAAACAGATGAGCGCCGCCGGTCTCGACGACACGATGCTGAAGCGCCAGATCGCCCTCATCAACTCGATGACCAAGAAGGAACGCGCCAACCCCGACCTGATGCAGGCGAGCCGCAAGAAGCGGGTTGCGGCCGGGGCCGGGCTTGAAGTGTCGGAGCTCAATCGTCTGCTGAAGCAGCAGAAGCAGATGGCCGACATGATGAAGAAGATGGGCAAGATGGGCAAAGGCGGTGCGCTCAAGCAGATGATGAAGGGGATGATGGGCAAGGGCGGCGGTATGCCCGACCTGAATGACCCTGCGGCTCTGGAAGAGGCGGCCAAGGCGATGGGGGCGAAGCTTCCGGGCAATCTGCCGGGCCTTGGTGGCGGGATGCAGCTTCCGGGCAACCTTTCGGGCTTTGGCAAGAAGAAGTGAGTGTAGCTTCGGCGCATAAGCAAGAGGGGGGCGCTGCCCCCCGTCCCGCGGGCGGGACTCCCCCCGGGATATTTCCGGGCCTCGAAGAGGTGCGGGCGATTCCGGTTTTGCAGACGGCGCGGTTGACGCTGGGGCCGTTTTCGATGGGGCATTTTGAGGCCTTTGCGGCCTTTTGCCAGACTGAACGGTCGGTGTTTCTTGGTGGGCCGACCGCTGACCGCCGCGATGCGTGGGACAGCTGCATGATTCATTTGGGTCAGTGGCAGGCACGAGGCTATGGCGCGTTTTTTGCGACTGAGACTGCGACGGGCAGGCCGGCGGGGCGGATTTCGATCTGGCACCCGATTACACTGGATGAGCCGGAACTGAGCTGGGTTGTGTTCGACGGCTACGAGGGCAAGGGTATTGCGGCTGAGGGCGCGCTTGCGGTTCGCAATTGGGCAGCGGCGCAGGGCATGGGGCCCTTGATGTCGCTTGTCGCGCCGGAGAACGGAGCTTCGGTGCGTCTGGCCCAGCGTCTTGGCTGCCGCGAAGAGGGGCGGCATACCTATCCGTCGGGCGCCGAGGTGATCCGCTTTCGCCACTCATTGGGGGAGGCTGCGTGATGGCGACGATGCTTCCCAATGTGTCCGTTCTTGAGACCGATCGCCTGATCCTTCGTGGCCCGGCCACGCAGGATATCGAGCCGGTGATTGCCTTTTATGCCGATCCCGTCCGCTCGGCGGGTTTCGGCGGCCCTTTGAAGCGCGATGACGCTTGGCGCTGGTTTGCGCTGTCGGTCGGCCATTGGTGCCTGCATGGCTACGGGTTCTGGACGGTCGAGACCAAGACTGGCGAGATCGTCGGGATCGTTGGTCTGTGGAATCCCGAAGGCTGGCCCGAGCCCGAGCTTGGTTGGGTCTTGTTCGAAGGCGCCGAGGGCAAGGGCTATGCCATCGAGGCGGCCAAGGCTGTGCGCGACTATGCCTATGACGTGCTTGGCATGACGACGATGAGCTCCAATATCCTGCCCTCGAACGAACGCTCCAAGGCGCTCGCCCGCAAGATGGGAGCTGTCTACGAGCGCACCTATAACAACCCCAATATGGGAACCGACGAACTTTGGCGTCATCCCGGACCGGAGGACCGCGCATGAAAGTGAAATCCTGGCAAAAGCCGATGACAGGTCAGGCCGCTGTTGCGGTCGATCGGATCTGTGCCTCGCTTCCGCGTATCGCACGGGGCCGCATCATCCTGCGGGCGCCCTATCTTGAGGATTACCCGCTCTTTGAATCGATCGTCACCGGCGAGCGGGGCCGCTGGATCGGTGGGCCGCTGACCACCGAGGCGGCTTGGCTCGATTTCATCCAGATGGTAGCGGGCTGGGTCTTGCGGGGGGCCGGTCTTTGGACGGTCGAGCTGCAGGCCACTGGCGAGCGCGTGGGTTTTGTCGTTCTCAACCACGAGACCGGCGATCCCGAGATGGAGCTTGGCTTCCTCTTCCCCGCCGAGAACGAGGGCAAGGGCTATGCATTCGAGGCGGGCGAAGCCGCGCGCAACAACGCCTTCTTCGCGCTGAACCGCGATACGCTCATAAGCTGGATCGACCCCGAGAACGCTCGCGCGATCAAATTAGTTGAGCGCCTCGGCGCCCAGCGCGATGCCGCGTCGGATATCGATGGCAGCGTTGCCTATCGCTATCCCCGCCCCGAATTCGAGGTTTAGGGCCCATCATGACCGACGCCACCACCCGCGCCGCCGAGCTTCTGAAATCGCACCGCGAGTCGATCGACCGGCTCGATGCGATCCTTGTTTTCACACTGGCTGAACGCTTCAAGCACACCCAGTCGGTCGGCCGTCTCAAGGCCGAACACGCCCTGCCCCCGTCCGATCCGGTCCGCGAAGAGGCCCAGATCGCACGGCTCACCGATCTTGCGAAACAGGCCGATCTCGACCCGGACTTCGCCAAGAAATTCCTGGCCTTCATCATCCAGGAAGTCATCAAACACCACGAACAACACCAATCCTGACGGGCCCCTGCCCGTCACCATGCCATTCAAAGGAGAAATCGACATGGCTATGAAAATCCGTCTCGCCCGCGGCGGCTCGAAAAAGCGCCCCCACTACGCAATCGTTGCGTCCGACAGCCGCATGCCGCGTGATGGCCGCTTCATCGAGAAGCTGGGCACCTACAACCCGCTTCTCGCCAAGGACAGCGAAGATCGCGTCAAGATGGACCTCGACCGCGTGAAGCATTGGCTCGCCCTCGGCGCCCAGCCGACCGACCGCGTGGCCCGCTTCCTCGAGGCCGCCGGCGTTGTTGCCAAGAAAGAGCGCAGCAACCCCAAGAAAGCCGTTCCGGGCAAAGCCGCTCAAGAGCGCGCCGCTGCGAAAGCCGAAAAGACCGCTGCCCCGGCAGAAGAGGCTTCGGAGTAATTCCAAGCTGGGGCCCGCGCCGATGGTGCGGGCCTCTTTCCCCCAAACGGAGCCGCAGATGTTCTGGCTTCTTCGCAAACTCCTGATCCCGGTTGCCGCCTTCGGTTTTGGCATGGCGCTGCAGCTTCAGATCGACACCGACCGCTGCCACGCGGCCGGTGGCATCTGGTGGGAAGGGGTTTGCCAAGGTGCCATTGCCGACTGATAGTGCCGGAGGCGGCAAACTGGGATGAGCCATGTCTGACACGCGCGTGATCGTAGGAGCCATTGCCGGAGCGTTCGGCGTGAAGGGCGAGGTGCGCCTCAAGTCTTTCTGTGCCGATCCTGCCGCCATTGCCGACTATACGCCCCTCTATTCCAAGGACGGCCGCCGCTTTGCCACCGTGGTTCTGACCGGAGCCGCCGCCAACGCGCTGACCGCCCGTATCGACGGGGTGGCAACCAAGGAAGAGGCCGATGCCCTGAAGGGCACCGAGCTTTATGCCGAGCGCGATCAGCTACCCTCGCTGCCCGACGACGAGTTTTATCATGCCGACCTCATTGGCCTGCCGGTCTACGACGCAGGCGGGCAGCTTCTGGGCAAGGTGAAGGCGGTTCTCAATCACGGCGCTTCGGACCTTCTTGAAATCCACAGCCCCGGTACGAAATCGACGGTCCTTGTGCCATTCACCAACGCCGCCGTGCCGACGGTCGACCTTGCCGCTGGCCGGATCGTCGCTGATCCGCCCGCGGGCATCTTCGAGAACTGAGGGCGCGATGACCGACGCCCCCCTCACCGGCAAATCCCACGGGCGCAAGTCGATCACGGCCTCGCTCAAGCCGCGCGACCTGATGGAAGAGCCCGCGACCCTCGCCCGCGCTTTTCAAGCGCAGGTGATCACGCTCTTTCCCGGCGCCTTCCCCAGTGTTCTGGGTGAGAGCCTGACCGGCAAGGCGCTGAACGAGGGGCTTTGGCAGCTCAAGACCTATGACCTGCGCCAATTTGGCGAGGGGCGGCATCGCAATGTCGACGACACACCCGCCGGTGGCGGCGCGGGGATGGTTTTGCGGCCCGACGTGTTGGAAAAGGCGATCACCGCCGCCCGATCCGAAGCGCGGGGCGTGATGCCGCTCATCTATCTCTCGCCGCGCGGCAAGCCGATGGATCAGGCGATGATGCGCCAGCTTGCGGCCTGTGACGGCGTCACGCTTCTCTGCGGGCGGTTCGAAGGCGTGGATCAGCGCGTTCTGGATCACTTCGGGATCGAAGAGGTAAGCCTTGGCGATTTTGTCCTCACCGGTGGGGAGATCGCGGCGCAGGCGCTTCTGGATGCTACCGTGCGGCTTCTGCCCGGCGTTCTCGGCAATGCCGCTTCGACCGAAGAGGAAAGCTTCTCGGCGGGCCTTCTCGAGCATCCGCAATACACCCGCCCCGCCATCTGGCAGGGCCGCGAGATTCCGCCTGTCCTGATGTCTGGCCACCACGCCGAGATCAAGAAATGGCGCAGGGCCGAGGCAGAGAAGATCACCAAAGAACGCCGCCCCGACCTATGGGACGCCCATTCCAGAAAGCGGTAGGGGCTTTAGTCCTTTACCAGCCCCGCCATCTGCTTGGTGATATAACGGATCGCCTTTTCCGGCATGATCCGTATCAGAGCGTTCAGCATCTTCGCATCCTTGCCGATCAGCACATGAAGCCTGTTGGCCTCGATCCCGTCTAGGATGATCCGCGCCGCCTCGGACGCGGGCACCGGCTTCATGCTCTTGGCGACCTCACCCGCACCCTTTGGCATCGGCACACCCGAGTTCTGCGAGATGTTGGTATCAACCCCGCCGGGCATCACGACAGTCACATGGACATTGCTTCCCAATGTCTCGGCATAGAGGCCTTCCGAGAGGAGTTTGACCCCCGCCTTGGCGGCGCCATACATCGTTTGCCCGGGGAACGGGATAAAGCCGCCCATGCTCGAGACGTTGCAGATATGCGCCTCGGGACGGGCCTTGAGGTGCGGGAAGAAGGCCTTGATCATGTGGATCTGGCTCCAGAGGTTCACATTGATCATACGCTCGATCAATTCGTAGGACAGGTCGGCAAAATCAATGAACGGCTGGATCACACCGGCGCATTTGATGATCGCGTCGACCTGACCGTGCTCGGCGATCACTTCCTCAGGCAACTCATGGACGCGCTTGCGATCTGACACATCGGCCACATGGGTCGAAAGCCGCTCGCCCGCCACCGCGCTGGTAAAGGTGGCCAAGCCCTCGGGCCGAAGATCGACCGCAGCGACCCGCGCGCCACGCGCCAGGAGCGCCAGCACCAACGCCCGACCGATGCCGCTGCCGCCGCCGGTAACGACAAAGACTTTGTCCTTGATTTTCATGGTCACTCCCTCCGTGTTGCGACGCTATTCTATCAGACCGTAAACGCCGCCAAATTGACCTTGCTCAAGTCGCACTCCGGGGCTTGAACGCGCCAGCCAACCCGCCTATACACCGCCCGTCCGGGGCTCGGCTGAGTCGTCCGGCTTTCTTTCTTTGCTTATCGGCCTGCTTTCTTCGGCGGGGTGGAGCGGGAGGAACGACGAATAAGGAACGTTGCCTGATCTCTGGCGGGCGCTGCGGCGACCCGGAAGAAGACCGAGAGCTCTGAGGCACATCACCTTTGCGGAATAAACCGCAAGCAGAATAGGAGCGCATCAGATGGACCTGATCGCACAACTCGAGGCGGAACAAGTTGCCGCCCTTGGGAAGGAAATTCCCGATTTCAAAGCCGGCGACACCATTCGCGTTGGCTACAAGGTGACCGAAGGTACCCGCACCCGCGTTCAGATGTATGAAGGCGTTTGCATCAGCCGTAAGAACGGCTCGGGCATTGCCGGTTCGTTCACCGTTCGCAAGATTTCGTTCGGCGAAGGCGTGGAGCGTGTGTTCCCGCTGCACTCGACCAACATCGACAGCATCACCGTTGTCCGCCGTGGTCGCGTCCGCCGCGCCAAGCTCTACTACCTCCGTTCGCGTCGCGGCAAATCGGCCCGTATCGCCGAGGTGAGCAACTACAAGGCGCTCGACGGCGCCGCTGACGCATAAGGAGCACCACACTATGCGCAAAGGTATTCACCCCGACTATCACATGATCGACGTCAAGCTCGTCGATGGCACCGTGATTCAGATGAAATCGACCTGGGGCAAAGAGGGCGAGCAAATGTCGCTCGACATCGACCCCTCGGTTCACCCGGCCTGGACCGGCGGCTCGTCCCGCCTGCTCGACACCGGCGGCCGCGTGTCGAAGTTCAAGAACAAATACGCTGGCCTCGGCTTCTAAGCCTGACGACCACCGAAAAACGAAACGCCGCCCTTCGGGGCGGTGTTTTGCATTTCTGGGGATTGTGGCTAGGGTTTCTGAAACAATAGCAGAGGCCTCTATGTCCTTCCCCGATTTCTTCAGCCAGTTCCCGCTTCTCGATGTTCCGATCTCGGAAGATATCGTCACCATCCGCGCGATCCGGTCGGATCAGGGGCTCGTGGCCTTCTTCACCTTTCACAAGGATTTCGAGATGCCGCCACATTCCCACGGGTTTCAGTGGGGCACGGTGATCAAGGGTCAGCTAACCTTCACGATCGACGGCAATTCGACAACCTATGGCCCCGGCGAGACATATTTGCTCGACCCGGGCGAGGTTCACGCAGTCAAGGCTACTGCGGGAACGCAGGCTCTCGATGTCTTCGAAGAGCCTGACCGTTATCCGCTCAAGTCCTAGGCCTTCGCCGCGCGATTGCCCTTGGCGCCACGGCGCTTGAAGCCGCCGGGCTTGCCCATTGCGGGCTTCGCGCCAGCGGGGCGGGCGCCCTGCCCCTGACCACCCGGCTTGCCACCGCCACGACGCGGCCCGCCGCGGCGCTTGGGCTGCTCGGGGACGACCGGATCCCACGGACGGCCCGAGGCCACCGGAATCGACGCTTTCATCGCCTTCTCGATATCGCTCAGATAGCCCATCTCGTCGGGCGCGCAGAGCGCGATCGCCATGCCATCGGCACCCGCTCGCGCGGTGCGGCCGATGCGGTGGACATAGTTTTCCGGCACGTTTGGCAGCTCGTAGTTATAGACGTGCTTCACGCCGGGAATATCGAGGCCACGGGCAGCCACATCGGTCGCCACCAGCACCCGCACCTTGCCTTCGCGGAAATCCTGAATGGCCCGCTCGCGCTGACCCTGACTCTTGTTGCCGTGGATCGCGGTCACGGCAAAGCCTTTGGCCGCGAGGTTGCGCGAGAGTTTCTCCATGCCGTGCTTGGTGCGGCCAAAGACAAGCGCCAGCTCGTCGCGGTGTTTGTCGAGAAGCTCCACCAGCAGGTCCATCTTGGCGGCGGCGCCAACGAAATGGACGCATTGCTCGATCTTGTCGGCGGCCTTGCCCGGAGGGTTGACCTGAACGCGGATCGGGTTCGAAAGATAGGCCTCGCTCAGTTCGGCCATCTGATTGGGCATGGTGGCCGAGAAAAGCATCGTTTGACGTTCTTTCGCCAGAAGCGGCGCGATGCGGCGCAGGGCGTGGATGAAGCCCAGATCAAGCATCTGGTCGGCCTCGTCGAGAACGAGGAAGCGGGAGACAAAATGTTGCCTGACCTTTCTATTTTTTCTTTGTTGGCTTCGTTCGATGCTGAATCTTTGAGAATTCTTTTGATGATGCGAGAAGGCATGGCTGTTTAAACCAATTTTGACCCTTTTTGAGGGGATTTTGAAAAATGGGGGGCCAAATTATTGAATTTCCAAAAAATGAACGCAAAACAACTGATTAATTGATTGGGTTTACGGGTTTATGGATGAATGGATTTATGGGGTGATTGTCACAGTGATTGGGTGATTGGGTGAATGGGCAACAGGCAATAGGCAAGCACTTCGGAGAGGCAGGATTAAATTTTTTTGTAATGCAGAAGGCATGTGAAGGACACAGGAGAACAAGGGCGGGAGAAAAAAAAAT
>JALRLK010000033.1 GCA_023254495.1 Marivivens sp.
GCGACCGTTTGGATTCATCAGGAACGAAATTTCTTTTTGAAAAAGGGCTTTTTCTTGAATGGTTTTTTGCCGGAACGGGCGTATTCGTTTTGGTTCGGCAAGGGGGCAAATTTGGTTTCCAAAACCGTATCCTCGGTGCTGAGTGCTTCTCCGTGACATCCAAACATCAAAGAATTTGGAAACGCCCAAGGCTGAGACGCAAGGTAGGAGACCGCTCCAACCTTAATACCGCTTTCTTCAAAGACTTCGCGGCGAACCGCTGCTTCAAGCGTTTCTCCCGGTTCGATGAACCCAGCCAAAAGAGAATACATTCGTTCCGGCCAATGAGGAGAGCGCCCCAAAAGAACGTTAGGCCCTTGGGTGATCAACATGATCACGACAGGATCTGTGCGCGGGAAATGGGAGGCGCTGCAAGATGGACAGTTCCTTTGCCATCCAGACATAGTTATCTCTGAAGCCGCCCCGCAACGCGAACAGAATTTATGCGAATTATGCCAGTGGAAAAGTGCCTTTGCAGATGCAGATAGCTCTGCATCTCTGGGGGTTAGGATCGCCATCTGACCACGCAGCTCACAAAAAGACGCATTTGGGAAATCTGGGTGTATTTGTTCAGTGGGATCATAAAAAACTGTCGGATCGGGATGCTGATCCTCTTCTGGTGTCCAGTGCGAGATATCAAAAGCAAAGACTTTATCGGCTCCATCAAGCCCCAAAAAAGCCCAGCGCCCATGCGAAAATTCTGGATGACCGACGTCCACCCGAAGTAATCTGGGGGTTTCGCTTTTTTCGACCAGCACTTTGCCGCGCCAGAAAACGATGGCCTGATCACCAATTTCCGGGCGCCCCTCTGCCTGACCGCGCAGAGCCCCAGCCCTGTTAAGTCCAGAACCGCCAAAAGTAACTGTTTCTGCAAGTTTCATGTGCAGCCTTTCCAATTTTCATCCGTATGACACGCCAGCGACTGCAGGACAATCTATCATTCCCGCCAACCCTTGCAGAATCCATGTGTAAGACGTAAGTAACCCCCGAGAGGTTGGCGCGGGCAGGCGCCTCGCCAACCCGGTCAGATCCGGAAGGAAGCAGCCGTAACGAGCCCCGCTTGGGTCGTTGTCCAGCCTCTCACCTTTCCCAAGTCTCTTGGCAGAACGGCCCGATCCAGGCTAGATTGCCTTATCGCCATTCAAGCGGAGGAGGACAATTCATGGATATTGCAACCCGCCTCCGGGCCGCCGCCTGAGAACAGGCCGCCGCCCGTTGTGAACCGCTGCGCCGCGAACCGGCGCATTTTCACACTTTCCTGAAGGGCATATCAAATTGACAGAACATACTCTTGCCGGCCTTGGATGGTCGGCGCACTTCGCCCGACAAATTGCTGACGGCAAAACTCCAGCGCGGATCAGCGCCGTTCACCGCGACAGGTTCGAGGCGATTTCGCCCGAGGGCCCGCTGTCGCTTATCAGCCATGATGAAACCGGCCGCTTCGCGGTCGGCGACTGGGTCGTGCACGAAGGCTCGACGATCCAGCGACGGCTCGACCCTCTCACCTCGATCGGTCGTCGCGCGGCGGGTGAAGAATCCAAAAGCCAGATCATTGCGACCAATGTCGATACGCTGGGAATCGTCACCAGCTGCAACGCCGATTTCAATCCGGCGCGTCTTGAACGCTATCTGGCGATATGCGCGGCGGGTGGCGCTTTGCCGCTGATCATCCTCACCAAAGCCGATCTGGCCGCCGATGCCGAAGACTTCAGGCACAGGGCGCAGCGCCTATCTCCATTGGCAAATGCGATCGCGATCAACGCCTGCGATACCGAAGATGTCGCGCGGCTCGAACCATGGTGCCGCAATGGCCAGACGCTGGCCCTTATCGGCTCGTCCGGTGTCGGCAAGACGACGATCCAGAACGGCCTGACCGGCATAGCGGATCTGACCCAAGATATCCGCGAGGATGATGCAAAAGGCCGCCACACGACCACCTCGCGCGCCTTGCGGCCGACCTTGGCGGGCGGCTGGTTGATCGACACGCCGGGAATGCGCGAACTGCGTCTTACCGATGCGGCGGACGGAATCGATCAGGTGTTTGCGGATATCGCAGAGCTGGCAACTGCCTGCCGCTTCAGTGACTGCCAGCATCCGACAGAACCCGGCTGCGCCATCCTTGCAGCGATCGATGGTGGGCATCTTGATCCGGCCCGGTTTGCGCGATGGCAAAAGCTGCAACGCGAAGACAGATACAATACCGAGGCGGCCCATGAGGCACACGCCCGATATCGCCGCTTTTCGAAAATGGCGAAGGCAGGCCGGGAAAGATCTGATTTCAAACGTCGTGGATGGGAGGGATAGGCGCGCGGCTCGCCCAGGCGAATTGCGCCTCGGTTTCGACGGCGCAGGGCCGGACGTCGCGCAAACGGGCGAGCGCGGCCTCCGGCGCTTCGCCAAGCTCGACCATGAGGCGCAAGACAATCATGCCAGACCGCCCGCAGCCGCCATGGCAATGCACCAGAACCTTGCCACCACCAAAGAGGATTGATCGGGCAACCAGCGAAAGCGCCGGCCAGGCCTCTTCGACATCGCCCCCTGGCGCGCCGAAATCGATGACCGGCAAATGCTCCCAAGCGATTCCCATCGCCGCCAGGTCTCGGCCGAGGCTGGCCGCGCCGCGGCTCTCCATTTCCTGCAGTGGCGTCATGCTGATCACGAGAGACGGATCCCACGCAACAAGCCGTGCGAAGTCTGACTGGAACGCGCCCCCACGTCCCGGCAGCGGCGTTATCGCGATGCGCCCGCCGCCCGCTTCGATTTCATTTACCACAAACTCGGCCATACCTGCTCCTTCCCGGTAGACCTTGCCCGTCCCACCCATTACCTTGCTCTGGACAAGCGACCAGAGTGAAGAATGACCGAGCCCACCGCCAAACCATATCAGGTTCTCGCCCGAAAGTATCGGCCCGAGACATTCGCCGATCTGGTCGGGCAGGATGCGATGGTCCGCACCCTCAAGAATGCGTTTGCCGCCGATCGGATCGCGCAAGCCTTCATCATGACGGGCATCCGCGGCACTGGCAAAACCACCACCGCACGGATCATCGCCAAGGGGATGAACTGTATCGGGCCCGACGGCACAGGCGGGCCGACGACAGAGCCTTGTGGCCAGTGCGAGCATTGCACCGCCATCATGGAAGGCCGCCACGTTGACGTGATGGAGATGGACGCCGCCTCGCGCACCGGCGTGGGCGATATCCGCGAGATCATCGACAGCGTGCATTATCGGGCGGCCTCGGCGCGCTACAAGATCTATATCATCGACGAAGTTCATATGCTCTCAACAAGCGCGTTCAACGCGCTTCTCAAAACGCTCGAAGAGCCGCCCGCCCATGTGAAGTTCATCTTCGCCACGACCGAGATCCGCAAGGTTCCGGTCACGGTCCTCTCGCGCTGTCAGCGGTTCGATCTGCGGCGGATCGAGCCTGAGGTGATGATCGCCCTCCTGCGCAAGATCGCCGGCTCCGAGGGAGCCCAGATCGCCGACGATGCCCTCGCGCTCATCACCCGCGGCGCCGAAGGCTCTGCCCGTGACGCGACCTCGCTTCTCGATCAGGCGATCAGCCACGGCGCGGGCGAGACAACCGCCGATCAGGTCCGCGCCATGCTTGGCCTTGCCGACCGAGGCCGAGTGCTTGATCTTTTCGACATGATCCTGAAGGGCGAAGCCGCCGCGGCGCTGACCGAGCTTTCGGGGCAATATGCCGATGGCGCCGATCCGATGGCGATCCTGCGCGATCTGGCAGAGATCGCTCATTGGATTTCGGTCATCAAGATTACTCCCGAAGCCGCGGAAGACCCGACCATTTCGCCCGACGAGCGCAGCCGCGGGCAGGCGATGGCTTCGGCCATTTCCATGCGTGTTCTCACGCGGATGTGGCAGATGCTGCTAAAGGCTTTGGAAGAGGTTGCCCTCGCGCCCAACGCGATGATGGCTGCCGAGATGGCGGTGATCCGGCTCACCCATGTGGCCGACCTGCCGACACCAGATGAGCTTGTCCGCAAGCTGCAAGACGCCACGCCCCCGCCTTCCGGCCCCGGTGGCGGCGGACGCGCCCCGCAAGCCGGCGGCGGCACGACCTATGCCCGCGCGCAAACGCCCGCGCCGACCCACAGCGGCCCCACTGGCCCCTCGGCCCATGGCGCGCAAACCGCGGTCGCCCTCGCCGCCGATGCCCTCGCCCGCTATGCCCGCTTCGAGGATGTGGTCGAACTGATCCGCGCCCACCGGGATGTGAAGCTGCTGGTCGAGGTCGAAACCGGCATCCGCCTTGCCCGCTATCAGCCGGGGCGCATCGAGTTTGAGCCAGCCCCCAGCGCCCCCAGCGACCTCGCCCAGCGCCTCGGCGCACGCCTTCAGGCTTGGACCGGCAACCGCTGGGCCGTGACGGTCGTAAATTCGGGCGGGGCCGAGACCATTGCCGAGGCCCGCGATGCCGAGGCGATCGCCCTCAAGGCCGAGGCCGCAAGCCATCCGCTGGTGCAGGCAGTCCTGCAGGCCTTTCCGAAATCGAAGATCACCGAAGTCCGCACCGCCGCCGAACAGGCCCAGACGGCGCTGACCGAGGCGCTGCCCGAGGTCGAAGACGAATGGGATCCTTTCGAAGAGGACTAGCCCTTGCCCACTTGCCTTTGCGGCAATATCTGATGGCGAAACAACCAAGGAGACCCCGATGCTCAAAGGTCTAGGCGGCCTAGGCGATATGGCCAAGATGATGAAGGCCGCGCAGGAAATGCAGGGCAAGATTGCCCAGCTTCAGGAAGACATGGCCCATATCATGGTCGAAGGCGAAGCCGGTGCCGGCCTTGTCAAAGCCACGGCGACCGCCAAGGGCGAGCTGAAAGCGCTCAATATCGACCCGTCAATCTTCTCCTCGGACGACAAGGAGATGGTCGAAGACCTGATCCTCGCCGCCGTGAAAGACGCACAGGCGAAAGCCACCGAGCGTGCCGCCGAAGAAATGCAGAAGCTGACCGATGGCCTCGGCCTTCCGCCCGGCATGAAGATGCCGTTCTAGGCCTAGATGACCCAAGGCACCCCCGATATCGAGGCGCTGATCGAGCTGATGGCACGGCTTCCGGGCCTCGGGCCACGATCCGCGCGGCGAGCGGTGCTACACCTCATCAAAAAGCGCACCGTGCAGCTGTTGCCGCTGGCCGAAGCGCTTCACAAGGTCGGCACGACCGCCCGCGAATGCGCGAGATGCGGCAACATCGGCACTGGCGATCTTTGCGATATCTGCACCGACCCGCGCCGCGCCAACGGCGAGATTTGCGTGGTCGAGGATGTGGCCGATCTTTGGGCGATGGAGCGCTCCGGTGTTTTCAAGGGCCGCTATCATGTGCTCGGCGGAACCCTCTCGGCGCTTGATGCGGTCGGCCCTGAGGAATTGCGGATCCCGCGCCTTCTCGACCGGATTACCGAGGAGAATGTCTCGGAAGTCATCCTCGCCCTCGGCGCCACGATCGACGGTCAGACCACGGCCCATTACATCGCCGACCAGCTCCCTGAGGTGCGCGTCACCTCACTGGCTCAGGGCGTCCCTGTCGGCGGCGAGCTCGACTACCTCGACGATGGCACGATCAGCGCCGCCCTGAAAGCCCGACGCAGCCTCTAGAAACGCAAAACCCCGGCACGATGGCCGGGGTTTTGGTTTTCTGGCGATGACGAATTATTTGTCGTCGTCGTCCTCGTCATCATCGTCCGGCAGGTTGAAGAAGCTGTCGGCGTCCGAGAAATCGGTATCGTCCTTGTCGTCGTCATTGGCCGAGAGGCTGAAAGTCTCGAAGCCGGCAATCGCCGACGGCATCTTCGGCTCGGCCGGCGTACCAAGGCTCTGCTCCGTCGAGACGAGCTTGCGGCGCTCGTCGTCGGACATGACGCCACCCTCTTTGGCCTTCTTGGCGTTGGCCTTCTGAACCGCGGCATCAAGCTCGGACTGTTTGCACAGGCCAAGGGCCACCGGATCGATCGGGTCGATGTTGGAGATGTTCCAGTGGGTCCGCTCGCGGATCGCCTGAATGGTCGGCTTGGTGGTGCCGACCAGCTTGGCCACCTGACCATCGGAAAGCTCGGGGTGGAATTTCACGAGCCACAGGATCGAGGCCGGGCGATCCTGACGCTTGGAGAGCGGGGTATAGCGCGGGCCGCGGCGCTTTTCCTCGCCGACCGAGGCTGGATTGAACTTGAGCTTGAGCTTGTGAAGCGGATCCTTCTCGGCTTTCTCGATTTCCTCGGCGGTCAGCTGGTTGTTTGCGATCGGGTCAAAGCCCTTCACGCCCGTTGCCACATCGCCATCGGCGATGCCCTGAACCTCAAGCTCGTGCATCCCGACGAAATCGGAGATCTGCTTGAAGGTGATGGTCGTGTTGTCCACCAGCCAAACGGCGGTGGCCTTTGCCATGATTGGTTTGTCAGACATGGGCCTCTCCTAATACACAAGCCTTCCCCGTGCCCCGGAATGGGGCGGACCCAACGGGCCCAGTTCTCTTTGTCGGGGAACTTGGGGGCTATATAGTCGGCTAGGAGGCCAGTGAAAAGATCAAAATGCGACGCATCTTCCAAGCAGCTCTGGCTCTTATTCTGCTTGCCGCACCCGCAAGAGGCGGCGGCGTGGCGGGGGATTTCGATTATTTCATCCTTTCGCTGTCATGGTCGCCCAATTGGTGTGCCAATGAGGGCGCGGAAAAGGGCGATCCTCAGTGCGCGGCGGGCGCGGGCTATGGTTGGGTTTTGCATGGGCTTTGGCCGCAATATGACGAGGGCTGGCCCAACTATTGACCCACAACGTTTTCTGGCCCTACGGAAGCCGAGGTCGAGGCGATGGTCGATGTTATGGGAAGTGCCGGATCGATACGGCATCAATGGCGCAAACACGGGGTCTGCTCCGGGCTCGCGCCGGCCGATTTCTTCGAGCTCTCACGCGAAGCCCTCTCACAGATCGCCCTGCCGCCGTTGCTTGAAGCCCTGCCAAAAACCGTGACATTGCCGGCGCGGCTGATTGAAGAGGCATTCCTCGCCGCAAACCCCGACCTTGCGCCCGACGGCATCACCATCACCTGCAAACGAGGCGGAATTCAGGAAGCAAGGATCTGCCTGACCCGCGATCTCGACTTGCGAATGTGCGGGGCGGATGCCGTCCGCGATTGTGATTCGCAAAGGGCAATTTTTCATCCGGAAGGAGAGTCAACCCTCGGGCAATATACTTTTGGATTGATCTCTCCAAAGACTCGGCGCCAACGGCAAAATCCCAAGGCCATCACGGCAAAACCCCCCGCAAAATAGGGTGTTTAATGTTGCGATTTGATACCAGATGTCGTGTTCGTTGGAAAATATGTACGATATTTGTTGACTAGGCGGATTTTTGCCGACTTTGTATGTGCACGGGCGTGACCTATCGACGCGCCTCCACAACACAGGGAAGAGAACAATGTTGGATAAAGCCAAAAAAACCATCGGCACGCTGACTGAAATCGGCATCGCGCTGCTGGCTCTCGCAATCGTCGCGTCGCTCCTCGTGGGCGAAAGCAACATGGCGTTCCTCGGCGACGTCGTCGGCAACATCACCGCTCTGGTGAGCTCGCTCGGCAGCGCTGGCCTCGCCGGCCTGATCACTCTGGGCGTTGTGCTTCATCTTCTGCAGAAGTAAGCAGTAGCACACTGAGAAATCTCCTCTCCCAGCAGCAAGGCCGATAGATGGACAGGTTCCAAAACGCGCTCGCCAAACTTCAGGCGCTGTTTCTGAAAGCAGCAGAAGTCATGGCGGTGTTAGTAGCCCTCATCGTCTTGGTCTACATACTGTTGGGAGAGGATGCCGGCCCCTATGTCACAGGGGTCGTCACCAACCTTTCGCTGTTGATCTTCGCGATCACTCCGCAGACGCTCATCGCTATCGCCTTGGTGATCTGCCTCTACATCGCGCTTAAGAAGCGCGTCTAGCCAGCGACCCTTAAAACGATTTTGCCGATGTGAGCCGACGATTCCATGCACGCATGGGCGTCGCTAGCCTTTGCCAGATCAAATTCACGGTCCATCACCGGCCGGAATTTGCCCGCCTCGATAAGGGGCCACACATTCTCCAAAAGCTCTATTGCGATCGCGGCCTTCGCCAAATCGGACTGCGGCCGCAGGGTCGAGCCCGTGAAGGTTAAACGCCGCATCATGATTTGCGCGAGATTGGCCTCGATCTTCGCTCCTTGAAGGAAGGCAATCTGAACAAGCCGCCCCTCGTCGGCCAGCGCCTTGAGGTTGCGCTCGAAATAGGGCCCGCCGACCATGTCGAGGATCAGGTTTGCCCCGCCCTCGGACCGCAGCGCCAGAACGAAATCGTCTTCATGATAGTTGAGCGCAAGCTCTGCACCCAGCGACCTGCAAACCTTGCATTTCTCTTTGCTGCCCGCAGTCGTGAAGACGCGCGCACCCAAGGCCGAGGCAATCTGGATCGCTGTCGTCCCGATCCCCGAAGAGGCGCCATGCACGAGAAACCGCTCTCCCGCCTTCAGCCCACCGCGCATGAATACGTTGGACCAGACGGTGAAACAGGTCTCGGGCAGGCAGGCCGCCTCCCTGAGAGAGAGGCCCGTTGGGATCGGCAGGCAATGCGCGGCAGGGGTGACGACATATTCGGCATAGCCCCCGCCCGGCAGCAGAGCGCAGACCTCGTCGCCGGCCTGAAGGCCCGACACGCCCTCGCCCACCGCATCAACCACGCCCGAAGCCTCGAGGCCGGGAAGATCAGAGGCCGTCGGCGGCGGGGCATACATCCCGGCCCGCTGCAGGGCGTCGGGTCGGTTGACGCCGGCATAGGCCACGCGGATCCGCACCTGCCCATGGCCCGGCACAGGAATCGGCCGCTCGACCGAGGTCAGGACTTCGGGGCCGCCGGGTTTGGCGATCTCGATCGCGCGCATCATGGTTGGCATTATTTGTCCTGCCCTTCTGGAGCCCAATAGCCCGGCAGATCGGAGGCCGGCTCGCGGTGGGGCGCACGAATGCCCGAAAGCGCCTGCCCGATACCGCGCATCAACGGGCCAAAGGCCTTGCTCTCGCGCAGCTGCGCCTTGGACTTTTCAAACTGCATCACGTTGCCGATCCGCCGATCAATGAAAGCCTCCGTCTCGTCGCCGCCGCTCTCGTCGCCGAGCCAGAACAGGACGACCGAAGAATAGACCGCCGAAAGAATGGCGCGCTTGGAATACCAGTTCACATCTCGGGATGTATCGACAAGCTCGTTCCAGATGCGGTCGGCCGTGCCCCAGATCAGGGCCGCGCCCTCTGCCGCATGAAGCGGCAGCGAGAAGAGCGCCGTTCCGCGCCGGACCGCCTCGCGGTCGGCATGGGCCAGCCGCTGGCGCAGGGCGAAGGCGACCCGCTCGCTATAGCGCATCGCCGCAAGATCAGCCCCAGCCATCGCCGCCGCCATCTGATCGTCACCGCGCTTGTGATAGGCCACCGCCAGATCAATCGCCCCGCGCGGGCAAAGCGCCTTGACGGTCTGCTCCTCGACCCCGAGATCCGCCGCCCCGGCCCTCAGCGCAGCCTCGGACCAGCCGTCGAACGCAACGTGCGGCAAGACCGCATCGAGAAGGCCTTGAAGATCAACGGGTTTGGCGCGTTTGGGCATGGCAGACTCCTTACCTGCGCCAGACTAGACAAAGAACCGGCCCTTTGCTATACGGCGCGCTCCTGCAATTCTTGCAAATCCAACTTAGAAAGGTGGTGAAAACCACATGCAGGTTAGTGTTCGTGACAATAACGTCGATCAGGCGCTCCGCGCTCTGAAGAAAAAGCTGCAGCGTGAAGGCGTATTCCGCGAGATGAAGCTCAAGCAACATTTCGAGAAGCCGTCCATCCGCAAGGCGCGCGAGAAGGCCGAGGCCATCCGCCGTCAGCGCAAGCTGGCTCGTAAGAAAGCGCAGCGTGAGGGTCTGCTCTAAGCACCCCCTGATGAACGCGAAAAACGGCCCCCGCAGCCTCTGGCTCCGGGGGTTTGTTTTTGTCTGGCCGGTGCTAGTGTCGCGCCAAAGGAGCCGACATCATGCGTCGCCCAGCCATTCTTGACACCTTGCCGGCAACCACCCGCGCCAGCCTGACGGCCGATGCGCTCTCAGGTCTGACCGTGGCACACTGCAGACGAAAGACACGGCCACCTGGACCCCGATCCCCGGATTTGCGGGGCTCTTCCATATGTCGACGAGCTACGAAATCACCGGCGGCTCTGGCAGTTTCGCGGGCGCAACCGGCCACCTGATCAACGATGGCGTTGCGGATACCAACACCGGCCAAGTGACCTTGCGCTACGAGGGCGAGGTCTGTCTCCCCTGACCGGTTCTAGGCGCATCGCCCCGGTCTTCTTCCTGACGGGGCGGTGCGGCGCCTAGCTGATTGGGATAGCCGTCGTCTGACGCACATTCTTGAGCGAGAAAGACGATTGCATCGTCTGCACCCCCGGCAGCGTCGCCAGATAGCGCCGGTGGATCTGGGCAAAGTCATCGGTATCGCGGGCGATGACCTTGAGGAGGTAATCGGCGGTTCCGGCCATTAGGTGGCATTCGAGAACTTCGGGCACACGCGACACCGCGCGCTCGAACGCCTCGAGGATTTCGTCGGCCTGCCCGTTGAGGGTGATCTCGACGAAAACGATCGTCTGGCGCCCGAGTTTGCGCGGATCAAGAAGCGCAACGTAGCCCTTGATAAAGCCCGATGACTCGAGGCGCTGGACACGCCGATGGCAGGCAGAGGGCGACAGGTTCACCTTCTCCGAAAGACCCGCGTGAGAGATTCGACCGTCTTTCTGCAAGGCTTCCAGTATTCGACGATCCGTGCTGTCTATTTCCATGTCTCACACTCTTTTTGCGTATTTTTGTAACCCTACGCACGTTTCCACGAAATCCACGAGATTTTCAACACGAGATACCCAAGAACGTGCGCGCCGTCTGCGCGATATTCGCGTCAGATTCGAACACTTATTGGGAGGATGCCCGATGCACATCGGTTGCCCGAAGGAAATCAAGCCTCAGGAATTCCGCGTCGGTATGACGCCGAGCGCGGCTTATGAAGCCGTCAAAGCCGGCCACACCGTCACCATCGAAACGGGCGCCGGTGCCGGCGCTGGCTTTTCGGATGCCGACTATGTCGCCGTTGGCGCCAAGATCGCAGCCGCCGCGAAGGACGTTTTTGCCGCGGCCGACATGATCGTGAAGGTGAAAGAGCCTCAGGCCGTCGAGCGCAAGATGCTGCGCGAAGGCCAGATCCTCTTCACCTATCTGCACCTTGCTCCCGATCCGGAGCAGACCAAAGACCTTCTCGCCTCGGGCGCGACCTGCATCGCCTATGAGACCGTGACCGATGATCGCGGCGGCCTGCCGCTTCTGGCTCCGATGTCCGAGGTTGCCGGCCGTCTTGCCCCGCAGGTTGGCGCATGGACCCTGCAGAAGGCAAACGGTGGCCGCGGCGTTCTTCTCGGCGGCGTGCCGGGCGTTTCGCCCGCCAAGGTTCTCGTGATCGGCGGCGGTGTCGTCGGCACCCACGCAGCCAAGATTGCAGCTGGCATGGGCGCGGACGTGACTGTTCTCGATCGTTCGATCCCGCGTCTGCGCTATCTCGACGATGTTTTCGGCGGCACCTTCAAGAACGCTTACGCCTCGGCTGCCAACACGATCGATCTGGCCCGTCAAGCCGACATGATCATCGGCGCCGTTCTGATCCCGGGCGCGGCTGCTCCGAAGCTGATCTCCAAGGCCCAGCTCTCCGAGCTCAAGCCGGGAGCAGCGCTCGTTGACGTCGCCATCGACCAAGGCGGCTGCTTTGAGACCTCGCGCGCCACGACGCACCAGGATCCGATCTATGACGTCGACGGCATCATGCATTACTGCGTGGCCAACATGCCCGGCGCCGTGGCCCGCACCTCGACCATCGCGCTTGGCAACGCCACCATGCCCTTCATGATGGCTCTGGCCAACAAAGGCTGGAAACAGGCCTGCGCCGACGACAAGCACCTCTTGAACGGCCTCAACGTTCATGCTGGCAAGCTGACCTACGCCGCTGTCGGCGAGGCGCTTGGCCTGCCGACCGTGGCTGCTGCTTCGGCTCTGTAAGGAATAGGTCACGGGCCGCACTTCCCTTGCGGCCCAACCTTTGCAAGGCCCGCCACTCCCAGGCGGGCCTTGTTCTTTTCTACTTCTTGGCTTTCAGCGCGTCGCGGATCTCAGCCAAAAGCTCTTCTGCCGAGGGCCCCTTGGGCGCGGGCGGCGGAGCGGCTTCTTCCTTGCGCTTCATGCTGTTGACCCCTTTGACCAACAGAAAAACGACCCAAGCCACGATCAGAAACTTGATCACCGCATTGATGAAGTTGCCATAATTGAAGGCCGCCGCATCTGGATCGCTGCTGAGCGCGATTTTGAGGCCCGAGAAATCGATCCCGCCCACAAAGAGGCTGATGATCGGGTTGATGAGGTCGTCGACCATCGAGGTCACGATTGCGGTAAATGCTGCACCGAGAATAATACCAACAGCCATATCCATGACATTGCCGCGGGCAATGAACGTCTTGAATTCCTTTAACATACTGCACTCCCTTTGTTCGCGCGTTGGGTTGCAACGTCCCCAATTTGCAGATCGTTTGAAAATTGCACAACAAAAAAGCCCCCGCTGGTTGGCGAGGGCTTTCAATTGATTTTCAAGACGACCTAGCCGCGCAAAACGCCGCCTGTTGCCTTGGCAACCTTCTCGATGATCTTGGTACTCACCGCCTCGATATCGGCCTCTTTCAGCGTGCCTTCGGTCGGCTGGAGCCGCACGGTGATCGCGAGCGATTTCTTGCCCTCGCCCAGCGAGCCACCGACAAATTCGTCGAAAACCCGCACATCAGAAATCAGCGCCTTGTCGGCACCGGCGGCGGCATTCACGAGCGTTAGCGCCTCGACCGATACATCGGTGACAAAGGCGAAATCGCGCTCGACGGCCTGGAATTCCGAGACCACCAGCGCCGGGCGCGTGGCGGTGCGGTTCTTCGGTTGGGGCACTTCTTCGGGCCAGAGAGTAAAGGCCACGGCCGGCCCCTTGATGTCCATCTCGCGCAGCACCTTGAGGTGCAGCTCGCCAAAGACGCCCAAGACCTTCTTCGGCCCGAGGCAGATCTGGCCGTGGCGGCCCGGATGCCACCACCCCGCTCCATTGCGCAGGATCTGGACCTTCGCTGGCGCACCGATCGCCGCAAGGATCGCCTCGGCATCCGCCTTGGCGTCGAACAGATCCACAGGGCGCGAACCGCCGTGTACGTCTTTCGGCCCGTTGCGGCCCACGAGGAGGCCGCTCACCTGCAGGTGCTGTTCCTCGGGTTCACCGCCGTGGAAGGCATGGCCCACCTCGAATAGCGCCAGATCCATGAAGCCCCGCGCCTGATTCC
>JALRLK010000024.1 GCA_023254495.1 Marivivens sp.
TGACCGGAGGCCCAGATGCCCGACCGCTATGACAGCACCTTCTTCGCCCTCACCATCGAAAGCGGCGTCGCCCATCTCGAGATGAACCGAGGCGACAAGGCCAACGCCATGTCGCCCGAGTTCTGGGTCGACCTGCCGCGCCTTGCGGGGGAGCTGGGCAAAGATCCCTCGGTGCGCGTGGTCGTCCTTTCAGGGCGCGGCAAGCATTTTAGCGGCGGGATCGACCTTGCCGCCTTTCAAAATATCCTCGGCCTCACCTCCGCCGAGCCGGGCCGCGGCGCCGAGGCGCTCTACGAGTTGATCCGGCGGTTTCAGGCGGCGCTTTCTTCACTCGAAGACTTGCGCGTGCCGGTCATCGCCGCCATCCACGGCGTCTGCCTTGGCGGCGGGGTCGATCTCGCTTGCGCTTGCGACATCCGGCTTGCAAGCAGCGAGGCCCGCTTTGGCATCGAGGAGATCGAGATCGGCATGGCGGCGGATGTGAGCACACTTCAGCGCCTGCCGCGCCTCATGCCCGCCGGCATCGTGCGCGAGCTGGCCTACACGGGCCGCCGCTTCACCTCCGATGAGGCGCGAGGCTGGGGCTTTGTCAATTCGGTGCACGACAGCCCCGAGACGACCCTTGCCGCCGCCCTCACCCTCGCCCGCGAGATCGCCGCCAAATCGCCCCTCGCCATCGCAGGGATCAAGCGGGCGATCACCTATGCCCGCGATCATTCAGTGGCCGACAGCCTCGAGCAAATCGCCCTTTGGAACGCCGGCGCGCTCCGCCCCGAAGACCTGATGAAAGCCATTCAGGCCCGCATGGCCAAGCAAAAGGCCGAGTTCGCCGACCTCCTGCCGCCCGCCAAGCTCTAGCCGCGATTCGCCCGCGCATCCCGCGCGTCGCGCCAGCGGTACCAGGCGACGGTTGCCGGAAGGAACCACGGTTTGCCGGTGTAGAAAGGTCGCGTGGGGAAGCCTAGCCCATCGAAAGCCGTTTGCCCCTCTTTGCGCCCTAAGACCTTCTGCCCCAGCCGCATCCCGAAATAGCTCGCCGTCGAGACGCCCGAGCCGCAGTAGCCCATCGAATAGTGGATACCGTCATGCACGCCGATATGGGCAAGCTCGTCGAATGTATAGGCGACCTTGCCGCTCCACGAATGGGTGATCTTTGAACCACGAAGCCCGGGGAAGAGCCTGCACATATTCTCGTAGAGCGCGGGGCTCGACAGCGCCGCTTCGGTCTCGTAGGCCGAGACCCGCCCGCCAAAGATCACGCGCCGCCCATCGGGGCTGGTGCGATAGTAGCAGACAACCTTGCGGGTATCGGTGACCACGCGGTCGGTGGGGAAGAGCTCGGAGATCAGCTCCTTCGGCAATTCCTCGGTCGCGATGATATAGCTGCCGATCGGGATCACCCGCCGCCGGTGCCATCCAGAGAACGGGCCAGTATAACCGTTGGTCGCCACGATCACATCGCGGGCGCGGACTTGGCCCTTGGCGGTCTCGGCGACGAACTCCTGCCCCTCGCGCCGGATCGCTCTGACAGCGGCCTGCCCCGCCACCATCGCCTCGGCCCCGAGTGCCGCGTTCAAAAGGCCGCGATGGTATTTCGCGGGCTGAAGCTGGGCGTGGCGTGGATAGACGAGGCCGCCATAATAGCCATCAGTGCAGATCTCGCGGCGCTGGTCGGCGCGGGTGACAACCTCGACCTCGATCCCCTCTTTCCGAAGGACAGCGACATCCGCCGCCAGCCCCTCAAACTTCGCCTGCGAATGCGCCGCGTGAAACCGCCCCGTGCGGCGGAAATCGCAGTCGATCCCTTCCGCCCTGATCCGCTCTTCGATCCACTCAAGCGCCGTCATCCCCTCGCCCCGGATCGCCGCCGCCCGCTCGGCCCCGTATTTCTGCGTCAGGCTTGAAAGCGAGGGCTTAATCGACGTGCCCACCTGCCCGCCATTGCGGGTCGAGCAGCCGTGGCCGGGATCGCCGGCATCGACAACAAGCGTCGAGCGCCCGCCACGTACGGTTTCGATGGCGGCGTTGAGGCCGGTGTAGCCCGAGCCCACGATCAGAACATCAACCTTGGCAGGCAAGGTCTCGGCAAGGCCGGAGGCGGGCGGCAGACCGTCGGTCCAGTAGGGTTTGAGAAGCATCGGGGTCACCTATCGGCAGGAGTTTCGGCCGAAGCCTAGGCGAGCCAGATGAAGGCGGCAAATCCATTCTGCATGTCGCTGCCGGGATTGACGCTGGTCCAACGCAAAGGCCATGTGACGGGCAGGCAAGAGCTGGAATCAAGCGGTTGGGCGGCAATGAACGATTTTGATCTGGTGGTGGTTGGCGCAGGCATCGTCGGCGTCTCCTCGGCCCTCTGGGCGCAGGAACGCGGCCTCAAGACGCTCCTCTGCGATCCCAACCTGCCCGGGTCTGGCGCGAGCTATGGCAATGCCTGCACTCTGGCGATCTATGCCTGTCTGCCGGTCAACTCGCCCTCGGTCATCACCGGCCTGCCCTATCTCATGGCAAGCAAAGATAGCCCCCTGTCGATCAACTATTGGCACGCGCTCACCCATCCGCGCTGGATGCTGTCCTTCCTCAACAACTGCCGCGCCTCGAAGGTCGAACATATCGCCGCCTCTCTCGCCGGCCTCCTCTCGCACGCGGATGCGGGGATCAATCCGCTGATTGCCTCGTCGGGGGCGGAAGACCTCGTGGTGGCGAACGACATGATCTCGATCTGGACCACCAAGAGCGGCTGGGAAGGATCTCGGGAAGGGACAGAGTTGCGCCGCCGCCTTGGCGTGGACTTCTCCGAACTGTCCTCGGACGAAATCCTCGACCTCGAACCGGCGATCCGCCCGCGCCCCTATCGTGGCCTGCGGTTCACCGGCGCCCGCCACCTGCGCGATCCGCAGGCCTTTGTCACCCGACTCTACCAGCGGTTTCTCGATCTAGGCGGCACATGGCGGCAAAGCGCGGCGGAGCGGACGGAGCCACGCGGCGATGGAGTGACGGTGCATCTGGAGCAGGAAACGGTCAGCGCCGAACGGGTGGTCGTCACCGCGGGCGCGCATTCCAAGACGGTCAAAGGCAGCGGGGCCGAGCGCCTGCCGCTCGAGACGGAACGCGGATATCACCTTGTCTACAAGAACCACGGGGCACAGATTTCCCGCCCTGTCGGCTGGAACGAGGGCGGCTTTTACTCGACCCCCACCGATGGCGGCTTGCGCCTGGCCGGCACGGTCGAGATCAACCGCATCGGCGCGCCGATGAACCGCCGCCGCCTTGCCTATATCGCCCGCCGCGGAGCCGAGCTTTGGGGGCCACTCGACGGGCCGGTGGAGGAGTGGATGGGCTTCCGCCCCACCTTCCCGGATTCGCTTCCGGTGATTGGCCCTTCTCCCGCGTCAGACCGGATCATCCTCGCCTACGGGCATCAGCACCTCGGGCTGACCCTCGGCGGGATCACAGGGAGGATCGTCACCGACCTCGCAGAGGGACGCGCGCCCAACCTGCCGATTGAAGCCTTCTCGCCCGCGCGATTCTGAGGGATCCCCGCCGCGCAAGGTATCGGCGCAATGCGACACCACCAAAATCGTAGACAGGTCCGCAAAACGGATATTAACATCTATATATTTGATAATTTCTCTAACTAGCCTGCAAAGACAGGATGCAAGGGGGAAGAATGATCGAGACTTGGAAGATGACGGCTGTTGAGAACGCTGCATCCTTTATTGGATGGGGCGGCTTGGTGATTGGTATCGTTTTCGGTTTTCTGGTCGCTCGGACCAACTTCTGCACGATGGGATCCATTTCGGACATCCTTTCCTTCGGCAGCTACAATCGGTTCCGCTCCTGGCTTCTGGCCGCCGCGACGGCGATGCTTGGAGTCTGGGTCATTCAGGGCGCCGGTATGGTCGACACCTCGATGTCGATGTATCGCACCGGCGATTTCGGCTGGGGTGGCAATATCATCGGCGGGCTAGTCTTCGGGTTCGGCATGGTCTTTGCCGGGGGCTGCGCGAGCCGCAATCTGGTGCGTGCAGGCGGCGGGGATCTCCGGTCGATGGTCGTGCTGATCGTGATGGGCATCTTTGCCTATATGACTATCGGCGGCCTTCTTGGGCCGCTGCGTGTCTCGATCTTCTCTCCGCTCACAACGAGCGTCGGGGATGACCAGAGCCTTGGTGTTCTGCTGGCCGGTCTTTTCGGAATGTCGGTCGAGACCGCAACGACAGCCGCTATGGCGGTGATCGTGCTCGCAGTCCTGATCTATTGCTTCAGGGACGCCTCGTTCCGCGGCTCCAAGGCCGATATCATCGGCGGCATCGGCATCGGCCTTTGCGTGGTCGCGGGATGGGCTGTCACCGGCCTTGCCTATGACGAGTTCGCCTCAAACGCCACGGTCATCTCGCTGACCTATGTCCGCCCCGCTGGCGATACGCTCGACTATCTGATGCGCTTCACCGCTCTGGGTGCGCCCGATTTCGGGGTGGCATCGCTGGCCGGTGCGCTCATTGGCGGCTTCTTCGGGGCAGCCTACGGCAAGCGCTTGCATCTGACGACCTTTGCCGGCCCTTCGGATGCGGTGCGGAATATGTTTGGCGCAGCACTCATGGGCATCGGCGGTGTTCTGGCGCTCGGATGCACAGTTGGTCAGGCGCTGACCGGTGTTTCAACCTTGGCGATCGGCTCGTTCCTGACATTTGCCTTCATCGTCGTCGGAGGCATCGCCGGGATCAAGACGATGGAGAACATGGCCTGATACGGCCAGCTTGACCTCGCGCGGCCCGGACGAATTTGCGGGCCGCCCAGCTATTTCAGACTGCCATTCACATAGGGGTGCTGCCGATGTTGTTGAATAGAGTGTCTGTCTGTTGTTTTCGCGCTGTAGCCATAATGGTCTCGGTTCTGTTTGGCTCTGCCGGTCTGGCCCAAGCCGGCGACCTAGACTTCTGCCACGATGAAGAGTGGATGACCTTCGAAGACTACCAGTCGTGGATCAAGCTCACCGAAGAGCCGGTGATCTCTTACGCCCATGGCGAGAACTGGATCGACATCTAAGCCAACGAACTGGCCGCCGAACGCTACCAGAACCTCGCCTCGGGCTATCCCGAATGCGCGGCGGTGGTGAAAGCGATCCATATGGGCGAGGACGATACGGCGATCCGCAAGATCACCGTGATGGTCAAGATGCCGGCCGGATACGATCCCGAGCATGGCGACTGGTATTACGGCTCGTTTGAATCGAGCGGGACCGTTCCGGTCGACGAGATAGGTCGCGTCGAATTCTGCTACCAATGCCACGAGGTTGCTACCGAGACCGACTATCTCTTCTCTGACTCTGTCATGGAAACCATCCGTGAATGGCGCGAGTGGAAGGAACAGGGGCTAGACCAGCCCCTTGAACCTTTCGGGAAGCTCAACCACCGAGCCGGAGCGCAAGCGCCCCGGCTTGTTCCACTTAGGCGGCGAGCGCCAGAGGGCCATGGCACGCCGCGCCGAGGCAAAGCGGTCGTCCGCAGGGATCGGATCGGCCTGCCGGATTTCCTCGAAGAGGGCATCGCGCCGCTTTTGATGCGCGGCCCAGCCTTCCTTGATCCGGTCTGCGTCCGCAGCCCGCGCCTCGCTCACCGCGCGATCCACGCTGCCGAAGTGCAGAAGATAGAGGTTGGGGTCGATGCGGAAATTGCGCCCCCGCACCCGATGTTGGCCCGAGCCCCAATCAAGCGGCTCCGAGAGGATCAGCGCCTTGGTGTAGCGGTCGGATATCTTGGCATAGCGGCGCTGATCGAGAAATGGGCGGGCGCGGTCGATCGGCGCTTCCTTGTCGAGATGGCGCACCACATCGAGGCCAAGGGCCGAGAGCGAGCCGGGCAAGTGGATAGAGGACAGATACTCCGCCAAACCTACGCCCAGCGCCGGATCGACGATCAGGAACTCGTCCACATCCGTGCCGATCACCAGATCGACTGACTGCAAAAGCTCTTTGGCCAAGGCCGAGGCGCGGCGGGCGCGTTCCTTGTCGCCGGCCACGACCGAGCGGGGCACGTATTCGACACGGATGACATTCACGCCCGTCTCGGCGGCCGGAACGGGCTGATCCATCCCGTCGATGATGACATGCAGGTTCTCTGCCCCAAACGCCGCGCTGTAATGCGCGATCCAGCGTTCGAGGAACATCGTGTCGTTCCGAACCGAGGTAATCGCCGCAATGCGTTTCAAGATAGGTTCCTTCCCCCCACGAACCCGTCATAGGGGATCGCCCTGCCCCGCTCAACTCTTGGCGCGCTGGCGGCGGAACCTTTCGGTGATGGCCTCGGGGTTGTAGCCGGATTTCAGCCAGTCCCTGACGCTGACAGCCCCCCCGATATTTGCCGCCTCGAAATCATCCAAAACCGCATCCAGCACGCCCTTGGCGCTGCTTTTGAGGTGGATAAAGCGGATCGACATCTGCGCCCGGGCCTCAGCCATCGTCGCCCCCTGATCGAGAAGCCAAAGGGCCGCGGCGATGCTGGTGCGATCGGCGCCCGACTTGCAATGGACAAGCGCCGGCTTCTCGCAGCGGTCGAGTGTGGCGAAGAGTTTCAGGATGCTCGCAGCCGTGGGCGCCGCGGTCGCGGTCATCGGAATATCGACCAGATCAAGCCCGAGCTCGTCGCAAAGCTCTTTTTCCAGAAGATATTGCGGCTGCATCGACGCCCCGCGCAGATTGATCACCGTCTTGAGCCCTTCGGTCGCCATCAGCCGCAGGCGCTTTTCACTGGGATGGTTGGCGCGGATCACGCCGGGGCTGATCTCGGCCTGATTGTGCCAAAAGGTTCGCAGAATGCCGTGATCGACCCAGTTCATGAAGAACCGCGCGCGGCGGCGCTGGCGATCTGTCGTATAGGGGCCTTCGAAGCTCTTGTGCCAGACCGCCTCGCGGAACTGCGCGTATTTCCAAAGGCCAGCGCGGAGGATGTCGAGCTTTTCCATCTGGCCGAGGCCCGAAGAAATCGACTTTGCCCTGAAATTGGCCGCCAAAGGATCATAGCCCGTACGGACCCACTCTTCAAAACTCCGGCCGCGGCCCTCTTCCTCATACAGGTCGAGCACCGCATCGAGCACGCCGGTCTCGAACTCGCGGAAATGCAGGTATTCCAGCGACAGCTGACGCCGCGCTTCGGCCATGCTGGCGCCTTCCTGCGTCAGAAGCCAGAGCGCCGCGGCAAGGCCCGTGCGGTCTGCGCCAGACTTGCAATGGATCAGAACCGGCTTTTCCAGCTTTGGGAAAAGCTCAATCAGCCCCAATAGAACCTCGGCCTTGGGCGCATGTCGCGGCGCCATCGGATAGCTGAAATAGGCCATGCCATTGTCTTCAAAGTCGTTCTGCGCAAGGCGGCAGGGCGCTTTGTCTGTATCATTCCGCAGATTGAGAACGGTATGGAAGCCGCGCCGCGCATAGCCCTTGATCCGGCGCCTGCCCGGGTGGTTGGTACGCCAAACGCCCGGTGCGATCTCGCCCTCATTGGTCCAAAGATGGCGCAGAAAGCCCAAATCCATGACTTCGGCAAAAATCCGCGACATTAAACGGTCTTTGCTTGAGGCGACTTCGTGTTTGAATTGGCCCCGCACCCAAACCTTCACAGCGGCGAGGGGCCGGTTGCCTTGCTCTTCGGTTTCCAAAAGCATCGTCCTACCATTACCGTTGGGTACCGCCTTACCAGCGGCACCGACAGGCGACAATGCCCCCACCCTTTCTTCATTTGGCCCGAACTCGCGGAAATAGGCAAGGACCGCATGTCTCATATGCTATCTAATCGGCATGATTCCCCTGTAAGGACACATGATGCGAAGCCGTTGGACCATTCTGGCCGTTTTGTTTCTGGCGCGTTTCGGGATGGCATTTCAGTTTGAATCCATCGGTGCCCTTGCCCCCGTTCTTGGCGGCATTCACGGGTTTAGCCTCAGCGAGATCGGCCTTTTGGTGGGGCTCTATCTTGGCCCCGGTATCATCGTCGCGATCCCCGGCGGCGCCATCGCGAGATGGCTCGGGGACCGGCGGGTTATTGGCTATTCGATGGTTCTGATGCTGGCGGGGGGGCTCTTGGTCGCTGTCGCCGACCAGCTTTGGCTGGTGTCTGCCGGGCGGGTGATCAGCGGCGTTGGCGGTGTGGTGATCAATATCGTCATGACCAAGATGGTGGTGGACTGGTTTACGGGCCGCGAAATCTCGACCGCCATGGCGATTTTCATCAATTCCTGGCCCGTCGGGATCGCCGCAGCCCTTGTGATCCTGCCACTGGCTGAAAGCGCCGGAGGCCTCTGGCTCAGCTGGGCGACAACGTTGGCTGTCATCGCCTTGGGAATGGCCGCCTTTTTGGCGCTTTACCGGCCGGCCGAAGATGCTCCTGCCCCGTCGGGCGGGCTTCGGATCGTGAGGTTTCCCTTCGCGCCGCTTCTGGTCAGCGCCTTGATCTGGGCCCTCTATAATGTTGCTTTGGCGACCATCTACAGTTTCGGGCCGGCGTTTCTGACCGAACGAGGCTTTGGCCTTTCGGCTGCGGGATCAATGACCGGCGTATTCATGATCGCCCTTGCCCTTTCAATCCCGGCGGGCGGCATCGCCAGCGACCGGACAGGCCGCCCCGGATTGGTCATCACCGCGGGAATGCTGAGCTTTTGCCTGCTTGTCCTTATGGTTTTTGCGGCCCCGATTTGGGTGGGGCCCTATCTTCTCACGCTGGCGCTTTTTTGTTTCGGGTTTGCAGGTGGCCCGGTTGTGGCTCTGCCCTCGAGGTTCCTTGCGCCGCAGTCCCGCGCCTTTGGCATGGGCGTCTATTACGCCATCTACTATGCCGTGATGATGTTCGGCCCCTATTTCGCTGGCGTCGTGTCCGACTGGGCGGGCAATGCAGGCGCCGCGCTGGCCTTCGGGATCGGCGCATCGGCGGCGGGCCTTTTGGGCCTTTCCGTCTTTTTTGCTGTCGAACGGCGGGCAACCGCTGCCTGAGGGCAGCCAGAAATTCGTTGCCAACATAACAAAAAAACAGAATATTTAAACGAGTCGATATAAGACGGCTGCGCGAACAGGAAATCAGACGCGAAAGGGCAGATGGCACCTGCATTCATCAGTTCTGAAATTTATCGGGCGTCAGGGTATCGCGGGAACCATCCATTGGCGATTGCGAGGGTCGGCCCCGTGATGTCTCTGTGCGAAATGTTGGGCTGGTTCACCAAAGACGCGCCCTATCTGCAAAGCCCGCAAACCAGCCTCGAGACGATCACGCGGTTTCACATGCCCGACTATGTCGCCGCCCTGCGCGACGCTGAAGCGGCCTGCCGCGTCAGCCCCGAGGCACGCGAGGCCTATAATATCGGCACGATGGAAAATCCTGTATTTCAGGGGCTTTACCAACGCGCCTCGACCTCGGTCGGCGGCTCTATCCTTGCCGCCGAAGCCGCGCTCGAACGCGGCGTGGCCTTTCATCCGGCGGGCGGGACGCATCACGGGATGCCGAACCGCGCCAATGGCTTTTGCTTCTTCAACGATCCGGTCTTTTCGATCCTGACCCTGCTCGACCACGGCAAGACAAGGGTGCTCTATATCGACCTCGACGCCCACCACGGCGATGGCGTCGAAGCGGCCTTCGCCGACGATCCGCGGGTGATGACGATCTCGATGCACGAGGAAAACCGCTGGCCCTTCACCGGCAGGCTGGGCGATGTGGCGGCGGGCCGCGCCCGCAATATCCCCCTGCCGCGCAAGCTCAACGACAGCGAGTTCGACCGGCTGATCGACGGGGCCATCCTGCCGATGGCAAGGAATTTCGCACCCGATGCGATGGTCTTGACCTGCGGCGCCGATCCCCTGCGGGGCGATCCGCTCTCGTCGCTCGACCTGTCCAATACCGCGCTCATCGACGGCATCCTGCGCCTCGTGCCGCTGTCGCCCGCGACTGTCGTGCTGGGGGGCGGCGGCTATAATCCGTGGACGGTCGCCCGTTTCTGGACCGCCCTTTGGGGGCGGCTTGCGGGGTTCGAGATGCCCATAGCGCTGCCCACCGCGGCGCGGGAGCTTTTCGAAACCTTTGACTGCGATCTTGTCGATAATGACGAGCGCGAACCATATTGGTTCGACACCCTGCTGGACCCTCGAAATGACGGGCCCGTGCGAGAAGAGATTGCGCAGCTTATCGAAGCTGTGATGCATTTGGAGAAAGACCTGCAACCGGCCTGAGGCTGGCGGCAACGGGGAGGAGACCGGAGATGGCCGGATGGTATGACGCGCTCGGGGGGATCGAGGCGCTCGAGGATTGCGAGTTCGACGAGGCGCTCGTGGCCCGCATGGAAGCGGCCTCGGCGGCCCGCACCTTGCCGGTGATGAAGTTCTCGACGCCGACCTTCAAGGAATACGACACCTCGGATGTGAAGGGCTGCGGCAAGAATTCCTTCCCCGCCTTCTCGATCACCGGCGCAGGCTGCGCGCTCGATTGCGATCACTGTCAGGCCAAGATCCTCGAGCCGATGATCGCCGTGCCCAAGCCCGAACAGCTTGACCAGAAGGTGCGCGACCTGATCATGCTTCAGGGCTTGCAGGGGTTCCTCCTGTCGGGCGGCTCCAACCGCCGCAACGAGATCCGCTACGAGCGGTATTACCCCGTGATCGAAGGCCTCAAGCGCGATTTCCCCGACCTCAAGATCGCTATTCACACCGCGCTGACCGACGAGGCCGGCGCCAAGCGGATGGAATCGGCCGGCGTCGATACCGCGATGATGGATGTGATCGGCTCGGATCAGACCATCAAACAGGTCTATCACCTTGATCGCCCCGTCGAGGATTTCGAAGCCACCCTCGCCGCCCTGACCGCGACCAAGATGGAGGTCTCGCCGCATATCGTCGTGGGCCTGCACTATGGCGAGATCCTTGGCGAGGCCCGCGCGCTCGATATCGTGGCGCGCTATCCGGTCAAGGCGCTGGTCCTCGTGGTCATCATGCCCTTCTATGCCAAGCCCGGCACCTTTAAGACCCCCTCGACCCGCGATGTGGGCGAGATCTTCCTCACCGCCCGCGAGAAAATGGGCGACCGGCAGGTGCTCTTGGGCTGCGCCCGCCCCGCCGGGATGCACAAGCAGGTGACCGATGCCTATGCCGTCATGGCGGGCCTCGACGGCATCGCCTTCCCCGCCGAAGGCGCGGTGCAGGTGGCGCAGGCCACGGGCCGCCAGTGGCATCAGGAACATGCTTGCTGTTCGATCAAGATCGGCTCGGATCTTGGCAAGGGCGTCAACCTCAAGCGCTCCTGCGCCGCATGAGCGACCACCCCGATATCCTGATCGTGGGGCTTGGCCCCGCGGGCGCGTCGGCGGCGGCGGCTGCCGCACGCGCGGGTGTTCGGGTCATGGCGATCGACCGGCGCAAGGCCGCGGGCCTGCCGGTGCAATGCGCCGAATTCGTGCCGCGGATGCTGGGCGCCGATGTGGTTGCCGTGAACCGTTCGCGCATTCAGGGCATCACCCGGATGGACACCTACCTCATGGGTGATCTGCCCGAGGTGACACCGGATTTCCAAGGCGTGATGATCGACCGCGCCGCCTTTGACGCGGCCCTCGTGGACGAGGCCATCGCCGCGGGCGCCGATGTGCATTTCAACACCCCCCTGCGCGAGATCGGCCCCAAGGGCGCGATCATCGGGGATGGGTTGCCGGTGCGCCCCCGCCTCGTGATCGCCGCCGACGGCCCCCGCTCGAGGGTGGGCCGCGCCATGGGCCTTGTGAACCGCGAGATGGTCGAGACCCGGCAGATCCGCGTGCCTATGAGCGAGGCGCACGCCGCGACGGATATCTTCCTCAATCCCAAAATCGAGGGCGGCTATGCCTGGCTCTTCCCGCGGGGCGCGGAGGCCAACCTCGGCCTCGGCCTCGTGCCATCGCGCAAGGCGCGGCTGCGGCCGCTGCTCGACGAGTTGCACAAGGCACTCGTGGCCGATGGCCGCGTTGGCGAGACAGCCTCGCGCCTGACCGGCGGGCCGATCCCCGTGGGCGGGATTATCGGCCTTCGGGGCAAGATCGGCGATATCCCCGCCCTTCTTGCCGGCGATGCCGCGGGCCTTGCCAATCCAATTACCGGCGCGGGCATTTCCTCGGCCACCGCATCGGGCCGGATGGCGGGCGACGCCGCTGCCGCTTGGCTCAAGGGCGATGCTGATGCCCTCGACGATTATGCCGAAGAGGTGAACGATCTCTTTGGCCCCTCTCTCCACCTTGCCTTGAAGCGCCGGCAAGAGCTTGTCGACACCTACGAAACCCGCGGCGAACCCGAGCCCAGCGCACTCCGCGCCGGTTGGATCGCCTATCCCGAATACTGGGCGCGGCCTGCAGCCGCCCCCACAGACCGCCAGATGGAGGCCTTGCACCCATGACCTGTCTCAAACCCGAAGGCGCCCTGCCCGGCGCCACCGGCACCGATGGCCTCGACTTCAACGCCTACGACCGGATGGAGCCGCGCAAGCCCGGCGCCACGCCTGCCCCGTTCCGCAACGGCAAGCCGGTGAAAGACGCCAATATCTCGCCCGCGGGCCTCTATCGCCCCGACTATCGGGTGATGACCCCGCATATGCGCTCGCCCGAGTATGTGCAGATGTCGACCGCCGCGGCGATTACCTTGGGCCTTGTCGAGGGGCAGATGCACGGCTGTTCCTGCACCCGTTGCCTCAACCTTCTCCTGACCTATCCCGAAGGCTGCCGCGCCAACTGCGCCTATTGCGGCTTGGCCCGCCACCGCGAGAGCGAGCGCAACTATGCCGACCGCAATTTCATCCGCGTCGATTGGCCGGCCGTGTCGATGGACGAGATCGTCGACCGCATTGCGGCTGACGTGAAGGGCACGCCCTTCCACCGGATGTGCATCTCGATGATCACCCACCCGAATTCCGATGAGGACACGGTCACGGTCCTGAAGAAATGGACCGACCGGATCGACCCCGACGCGATCCCGATCTCGATCCTGTCGAACCCCACCACCATGACCCGCGACGACGTTCAACGCCTTCGCGACATGGGATCGGATATCTTCACCGTGGCGCTTGATGCCGCCACGCCCGAGCTGTTCGACCGGACACGCGGCAAGGGCGTGCAATCGCCGCATACCTGGAAGAAATACTGGGACACGCTTCTCGAGGCCCGCGACATCTTCGGACCGCAGAAATTCGGCGCCCATATCATCGTCGGCATGGGCGAGACCGAATACGAGGTGATGAAGGTCGTGCAGGAACTCGTCGATCTTGGCGGCCACAGCCATATGTTCTGCTTCTTCCCCGAGAAGGGCAGTTTGATGGACCACCTTCCCGCCACGCCCCGCGACCAGTGGCGGCGGGTGCAGCTCGCCCGCTATCTCGTCGATTATTGCGGCGTGCGGATCGACCAGATGAAGTTTGACGATCAGGGCCGGATCAGCGATTTCGGAATGCCTGCCTCCGAGCTTTCGGTGATCATCGACGCCGGCATCGCGTTCCGCACATCGGGCTGCCCGGGCAAGTTTGCCGAGGATATCTCGGCCTGCGACCGCCCCTATGGCGACAGCCCGCCCTCGAACATCGCGTCCTATCCCTTTGCCTTGAAAGACGTCGATATCCGCAAGGTCCGCAGCCAGCTTGGCATGCTGCGTCCCGGCGAAACCTATGAACCCGGAGAGGAGTTTGATCTGTGAAACCCGTACGCGTAATTGACACCGGAATTCGCCCCTGCCGTGACCAGATGGCGCTCGATCAGGCGCTGATCGACGGCCACAAAGCTGGAACCACGCCCGATACGCTCCGCTTCCTTGCCTTCGAGCCTTCGGTCCTTGTGGGCCGGCACCAGGCGATCAGCCAGGAGGTTCACCTCGACATCTGCCGCGCCGAGGGCGTGGGCGTAGGCCGCCGCGTGACCGGCGGCGGGGCGCTCTATCTCGATCCGGGCCAGTTCGGCTGGGAATTGGTCCTCAACAAAAACACCATCGGTCTGACCAACCTCGGCGAAGTTGCCCAAGCCTTTTGTGAGGCCGCCGCCGATGGCCTCTCGCGGCTTGGCGTGGCAGCGAAATACCGCCCCCGCAACGATATCGAGGTCGATGGCCGCAAAATCTCGGGCACCGGCGGCTTTTTCGATGGCGATACGATCTTTTATCAGGGCACCACGCTCTATCAGATGGACGGCGCCAAGATGGCCCGCCTTCTCAACATCCCCGCGGCTAAGCTCGCCAAGCGCGGCCAGACCTCGGGCGCCCAGCGCGTTGTCACCCTGACCGAGCTTTTCGACGGCGCCCCGCCGCCCGTGGCCGAGGTGAAAGAAGCGCTGATCGAGGGTTTTGCCACCCGTCTCGGCCTCAAGTCCGAATGGGGCGAGGTTTCCGAGGCCGAAGAGGCCGCCGCCCGCGCGATCTATGCCGAAGAGATCGGCACCGACGAGTTCGTCTATTCGATCGACGATCCGACCGGTGCCGAAGTCCTCACCGGAAGCCACACCGGCCCCGGCGGCACCATCTCGGCGCATGTGCGCCTTGAGGGGCCGAAGCAGGACCGCATCCGCGAGATCGTCATCACCGGCGATTTCTTCGTGACGCCCCCGGCGACGATCTACAACCTCGAGGCCGCCCTGCGCGGGGTCGAGGTCCGGTCGCTCGACAAGGCCGTGACCGAGTTCTTCCAGAACGCCCGCACCGGCCTTCTAACAGCCACACCCGCCGATTTCGTCACCGCAATCAACGCGGCCCTTTCGGTCGACGCCTGAGACAGATTGTCAGATCCGACAAGGGCGCCTGTTGAGCGCCCTTGTCACCTTGGTGTTACATAGGTCCGGTAGACGCTCGCTAGCGCTTCTTGAGAATCGGACCCATGACCACCTACGCCCTCAATGGCCTCGGCCGCATCGGAAAACTTGCCCTCAAGCCGCTTCTCGAGCGCGGCGCCAAGATTGCATGGATCAACGACGGGCTCGGCGATCCGGCGATGCACGCGCATCTTCTGGAGTTTGATACGGTCCACGGCCGCTGGGCCGCCGATTTCGGGCATGATGCGACAAGCGTGACGATCAACGGCAGCAACCTGCCCTTCATCGGCACCCGCAGCCTTGCCGACCTGCCGCTCGAGGGCGTCGATGTGGTGATCGACTGCACCGGCGCCTTCAAGAAAGAAGCGGCGCTTCAGCCCTATTTCGATGCTGGCGTGAAGAAAGTCGTCGTCTCGGCCCCGGTCAAGGACGGGCCGACCACCAATATCGTCTATGGCGTGAACGAGCGCGACTATGATCCCGCACGGCACAGGATCATCACCGCCGCCTCCTGCACGACCAATTGCCTCGCCCCTTTGGTCAAGGTGATCCACGAGGCGATCGGCATCCGCCACGGGTCGATCACCACGATCCATGACGCGACCAACACGCAAACCATCGTCGACCGCCCCACCAAAGACCTGCGCCGCGCCCGTTCGGCGCTCAATTCTCTGATCCCGACGACGACGAGCAGCGCCACGGCGATCACGCTCATCTATCCCGAGCTGAAAGGCCGCCTGAACGGCCACGCGATCCGCGTGCCGCTCTTGAATGCCTCGATCACTGATTGCGTTTTCGAGGTCGAACGGCCCACCAGCGCCGACGAGGTCAACGCCCTTTTCAAAGCCGCCGCCGATGGCCCCTTGAAGGGCATCCTCGGCTATGAAGAGCGCCCGCTCGTCTCAGCCGACTACGTCAACGACACGCGCTCGTCGATCATCGACGCGCCGTCGACCATGGTGGTCAACGGCACGCAGGTGAAGGTCTATGCCTGGTACGACAACGAGATGGGCTATGCCCACCGTTTGGTCGATGTGGCGCTGATGGTCGGGGCCTCTCTGTGACAACGCGGCCCGAGGGGCTTTCGGCCTATATCGCGGTTACCGCCGCCTATTGGGCCTTCATGCTCACCGACGGAGCCTTGCGGATGCTGGTGCTCCTGCATTTCCACGAGTTGGGCTTCAGCCCGATCCAGCTCGCCTATCTTTTTGTTCTCTACGAAGTGGCCGGCATGGCGACCAACCTTTCCGCCGGCTGGATCGCCGCCCGCTTTGGCCTGATATCGACGCTCTATGCGGGCCTCGGCTTGCAGGTTGCGGCGCTCTTGGCATTGGCGGCGCTCGATCCGGCGTGGTCGGTAACGGCTTCGGTGGCCTTCGTGATGGCGGTGCAAGGGGCGAGCGGGGTCGCCAAAGACCTTGCCAAGATGTCGTCGAAATCGGCGGTGAAGCTCTTGGCGCCCAAAGACGGCGGCGGCCTCTTCCGCTGGACCGCCGCGCTCACCGGATCGAAGAACGCGGTGAAGGGCTTGGGCTTTCTCCTTGGCACGGCACTTCTGGCGACGACCGGATTCTTGGGCGCGGTTTTGGGCATGGCCGCGGTCCTTGCCGCGATCCTGATCGCTGTGATCCTTGCCATGCCCCCCGGCCTGCCGCGCGGCAAGAAGGGGGCCAAGTTCGCGGAGGTCTTCTCGCGCTCGGCCAACGTCAACACCCTGTCGCTGGCGCGGGTGTTTCTCTTTGGAGCCCGCGATGTGTGGTTCGTCGTCGGCATCCCGATCTATTTCAGCGG
>JALRLK010000173.1 GCA_023254495.1 Marivivens sp.
CGATCAGGTGCACCCCCTGGCGCCACACGGTGGTGCCGGGCTCGCTGCCCTCGCAGTTGCCCCCCTGGGCCACCGCCAGATCCACCACCACGCTGCCGGGGCGCATGTGCTGGAGCATGGCGTCATCGATCAGGCGCGGCGCCGGGCGGCGGTTCTTGCCTCTGCGGGGGCACTGATGTTTCTGGCCGGGTGCCAACCGGGCGAGCTTTTCCCGCATAAACCTGCCGAAGGCGCAGATGCCGCGGCGGTCGAACCGCAGATGATCGAACAGGATATCGAAAAGCCCGATGTCTTTTCGGTGACAGATGCGGGCCTCTGGGACGGTCGTCCTTCGCTTGGCGGGGTCTGGGTCGCCCATCCGGATGTCGACGAGCCCGAGCGGGTGATCATCCGCAACACGGCCAACGGTCGCTTCGTGATCGGCGCCCTCTTCCGCCGCGAGCGCGACAATCCGGGGCCTGCGCTTCAGGTCTCGTCCGATGCGGCCGAAGCGCTCGGGATGCTGGCCGGCGCCCCCGCGACCCTCAGCGTCATCGCTCTGCGCCGAGAGATGGTGCCGGTGGCCCAGCCTGAACCGGCTGTCGAGCTGACCGATGCCACCGAGATCGAAACCACACCGCATGATCCGATCGCCGGCGCTGCCGCCGCGATTGACGCTGCCGAAGCCGCGCAGATCACCCCGCCGGCCACCACGCCGATGCCGCTTCCCGCCACCGCCGCTTCACCCTTGGCCAAACCCTTCATCCAGATCGGCATCTTCTCGATCCAGGGCAATGCCCTCAAGACGGCGGATATCTTGCGCGCCGACGGCATCATCCCGACCGTGCTCGAGCAATCGAGCCAGGGCCGCACCTTCTGGCGGATCCTCGTCGGCCCAGCGATGAGCGAGAGCGAACGCGCCGATCTTCTGGCCAAGGTCAAGTCGCTCGGCTTTGCCGATGCCTATTATGTGACGAATTGACGAAAGGGAGCCTCGATCCCGCATGACCCTGCGCCACTCGACACTGCTGCGTCTTGCCCTTTCGGTTTGTGCCCTGCTGCTGGTCGGCATTGCCGCGGCCGCCCAGTCCTTCGAGACCAAGGCCGGGGCGGCCTATGTCTATGACCAGTCGACCGATACGGTGCTTCTGGCCAAGAACGCCGATGCGCCGCTGCCGCCAGCCTCGATGTCGAAACTGATGACGCTCTTCATGGCATTCGAGGCGATCCGCGACGGGCGGCTGCATGTCACCGACGAGCTTCTAGTTTCGCAGCACGCGATGGACTATCAGGGCTCGTCGATGTTCCTGCGCTCGGGCGAGCGGGTGAAGGTCGAGGATCTTTTGCGCGGCATCATCGTTTTGTCGGGCAACGACGCGAGCGCGGTGATTGCGGAAGCGCTGTCGCCCGACGGGACCGAGGCCGGCTTCGCCCGACTGATGACTGGTCGGGCGCGCGAACTGGGCATGACCCATTCGACCTTCGCCAATTCCAACGGCTGGCCGGCGATCGGGCATCTGATGTCGATGCAGGATCTCGGGATTCTGGCCGATCATATCATCCGCGATTTCCCGACCTACTATCCGCTTTTCAGCGAGACCGAATTCCATTTCGATGGCCGCGTCCCCTCGAATTCGCAGAACCGCAACCCGATCCTCGCCTTGGGCTTGGGGGCCGATGGCCTCAAGACCGGCCATACCACCGAAGCGGGCTATGGCCTCGTCGGCTCGGCCAAACAGGGCGACCGGCGGGTGATTTTCGTGATCTCGGGCCTCGACAGTGCCGCGGCCCGCGCCGAGGAAAGCGAACGCATCCTCAACTGGGCCTTTCGCCAGTTTGCCGAGGAAGAGCTTTTGAAGGCGGGGGCCAATCTGGGTGAGGCCAAGATCTGGATGGGCGAGGCCGCACGGGTCGGGTTGACGGTCACCGAGGATATCAAGCTCCTCTTGCCGACCTTCGGAGGCGCCGAGGTTTCCGCGGAGCTCATCTACAAGAGCCCGGTCGAAGCGCCGGTTCGTGCGGGGCAAGAGCTGGGCGAGTTGGTCATCACCCGCCCCGAGCTTCCCGAGGTGCGCGTGCCGGTGGTGGCGGATGCCGATGTGGCGCGTGGCGGCTTTGCGGTCCGGCTCAAGGCGGCGGCGATTGTTCTGTTGCGCAAGTTCTCGCCCGAGGCGGCCGATGCGTTGAGCGAGGCCAATGGCTGAGGGCCGGTTCATCACCTTTGAGGGCATCGACGGCTCGGGCAAATCCACCCAGGCGCGGCTTCTGGCCGAACGGCTCCGTGCAGGGGGGCAGGATGTCGTCCTAACCCGCGAGCCGGGCGGAAGCCCCGGTGCCGAAGAGATCCGCCAGCTTCTTCTCACGGGGGATCCCGAGCGGTGGTCGGCCGAGACCGAGATCCTTCTCTTCACTGCCGCCCGCCGCGATCATCTGGAAAAGACGATCATTCCTGCGCTGGCCGAGGGCAAGACGGTCATCTCCGACCGCTTCGCCGATTCCACCCGCGTCTACCAAGGCGCGACCCGCGGCGATCTGCGCGGCACGGTCGACAAGCTGCACGCGCTGATGATCGGCCGCGAGCCCGATCTGACCTTCGTGATCGACATGGACCCCGAAGCCGCCCTCAAACGCGGCCTTGCCCGAAAGTCCGGCGAAGACCGGTTCGAAGATTTCGGCCTGGGCTTTCAGGAAACCCTGCGGCACGGCTTTCTCGCCCTCTGCCACGACTTCCCCAAACGCTGTGTCCTGATCGACGGCAACCGCGACGCCGCCGCCATTGCCTCCGAGATTGCCGAAATCGTCGGGGATACCTGATGAGCGACGACCGCCCAGAACCGGACCGGATCGAAGGCGCCCCGCATCCGTGCGAGACCGCGCGGCTGATCGGGCAGGACCGCGCCCAAGCGGATTTCCTCAAGGCCTATACCTCGGGCCGCCTGCATTCCGGCTGGCTCATCACCGGCCCGAAAGGCGTTGGCAAAGCCACCCTCGCCTATCGCATCGCGGCCTTCCTTCTGGCTGAAGGCCCCGAGGACGCGGGCGGAGGCCTTTTCGGCGATGCTCCGCCCGAGCCCACGAGCCTAGAGATTTCTCCCGATCACCCCGAACGCCGCCTGATCCTTGCTGGAAGCCACCCGCGCCTTGCGGTGATCCGGCGGGCGGTGAATGAAAAGACCGGCAAGCTGCAAGCCGAGATCACCGCCGAGCCGGTGCGCGATCTCAAGAAATTCTTCCATATGTCGGCCGCGGATGGCGGCCGGCGGGTGGTCATCGTCGACGCCGCCGACGAAATGAACGTCACCGCCGCCAACTCGATCCTGAAAGAGCTGGAGGAGCCCCCTGCCCGCACGACGATCCTTCTGATCGCGCATCAGCCCGCCCGCCTCCTGCCCACGATCCGCTCGCGCTGCCGCGAATTGCGCTGCGTGCCGCTTCAGGCCGAGGCGATGGCCGAGGCGATGGATCAGGCGGGCGTCCATATCGACGAGCGCGAGGCGATGACCGCGCTCACAGGCGGTTCGGTCGGCGAAGGCGTGCGGCTTGCCATGCACGATGGCCTCGCACTTTATGCCGAGCTGATTGCCCTTCTCTCGCGCCTGCCCCACATCGACCGCCCCGCCGCACTGGCGCTTGCCGAAAGCTGCGCGGGCAAGGGGGCCGAGGTGCGCTTTCCCCTCGTGATCGACCTTCTCGAGCAGTTCATCGCCCGCACCGCCCGCGCGGGCCTTCTGGGCGAACCCGACAGGCAAGGCGCCCCCGGCGAGGCACGTCTGATCGGCAAACTTGCGCCCGACGACCGCGCCGCCCGCCGCTGGGCCCAGCTTCAACAGGATCTGAGCGCCCGCATCCGGCATGGTCGGGCGGTCAATCTTGACCCTGCGGCACTGATCCTCGATATGCTGTTCAAGATTGAAGAGGTGGCGCAGGGCGTCACCGCAGCCTGAGACGCCCCCGTGAGCCAGCCGCCTGCCATCGTTGACAGCCATTGCCACCTCGACTTCGCCGATTTCGACGGCGAGGTGGATGAGGTTGTGGCCCGCGCTGCCGCTGCTGGCGTGACGCGGATGGTCACGATCTGCACGCGGCTTGCCAACGAACCCAAGGTGCGCGCCATTGCCGAGGCGCATGACGGCGTTTTCTATGCCGCGGGCATTCATCCGATGAGCGTCGAGAAGCAGCCGCTTGTCTCGGTCGATAATCTCGTGGCCCTCGCCCGCCATCCCAAAATGGTCGGCATCGGCGAGACCGGCCTCGACTATCACTACACCCCCGACAGCGCCGTTCTTCAGCGCCGCTCGCTCCGCGTCCATATCGACGCCGCCCGCGAAACCGGCCTGCCTCTCATCATCCACGCCCGCGATGCGGACGCGGACATGGCGGCGATTTTGGCCGAGGGCTATCGCAACGGCGCCTATTCTTGCGTGATGCATTGCTTTTCCTCGAGCGCCGAGCTTGCCAAGGCGGCGCTCGATCTCGGCTTCTATCTCTCGATGTCCGGCATCGCCGCCTTCCCGAAAAGCGGCGATCTGCGCGATATCTTTGCCACTGCCCCGCTCGACCGGATCCTTGTCGAGACCGACAGCCCCTACCTCGCCCCGCCGCCGCACCGCGGCCGCCGCAATGAGCCGGCCCATACCGCGCACACGGCCAAGGTGGGCGCCGAGGTGTTCGGCGTGATCTATGAAGAGTTTGCCGCCGCGACCTCGGCCAATTTCGACCGGCTCTTCTCGAAAGCCGCCGCATGGAGGCCCCTCTGATGGCGCGGCATACTCTCAGGATCCTCGGCTGCGGCTCGTCTGGGGGCGTTCCCCGCCTTGGAAATTATTGGGGCGATTGCGATCCGTCGAACCCGCGCAACTTGCGGACCCGCTGTTCCGTCCTCATCAGCCGCGAGGGGCCGGAGGGCACGACCCGCGTCCTGATCGACACCTCGCCCGATATGCGACAACAACTCCTTGCCGCCGATGTCGGGCATCTCGATGGCGTCCTCTATACCCACGCCCACGCCGACCATGTTCACGGGATCGACGATCTGCGGATGGTTGTCTTCAACACCCGCGAGCGACTGCAGGTCTGGGCCGATGGCGAGACCTCGGATGCGCTCCTGTCGCGCTTTGGCTATGCCTTCGTCCAGCCCAAGGGCTCGCCCTATCCGCCGATCCTCGAGCTGAACAATATCAACGGCCCCGTGACGATCACCGGCGCGGGCGGCCCGATCACGCTCACCCCGTTTCAGGTGAACCACGGCTCGATCGACGCGCTCGGCTTCCGCGTGGGCGGCCTCGCCTATCTGCCCGATGTGGCGACGATCCCCGAACCGGTCTGGCAGACCGCGCTCAAGGGCCTCGACGTCTGGATCGTCGACGCCCTGCGCCGGACACCGCACCCGACCCATTCGCATCTGGCCCAGACGCTCGAATGGATCGAGCGCGCCGCGCCGAAACAGGCGATCCTGACGGATATGCACGCCGATATCGACTATGCGGCGGTCGAGGCGGAAACGCCTGCCCACATCAACGCCGCCTATGACGGTATGGAAATCGAGTTTGACGCCTAGGTGCCGGATGCGCGCGGGCAAGGAGAGCACATGGCCGCGCTGATCGACGTTATCCTGCCTGTCTTTATCGTCCTCGGCTTTGGCTATGTCGCCGTCTGGACCAAATATTTCAGCGACGACGGCATCGACCTTCTGATGAAGTTCACGCAAGGCTTTGCCATCCCTTGCCTGCTTTTCCGCGCCATTTCCGAGCTGGACCTCGGCCAGAATTTCGATCTGGCCCTGCTCTTTCCCTTCTATGCCGGCGCCCTTGGCGGGTTTTTCGCGGGCCTCTTCGGGGCGCGACTGATCTTTGGCCGCACTTGGGAAGATTCGGTCGCCATCGGCTTTTGCGGCCTCTTCTCAAACTCGGTCCTCCTCGGCCTGCCGATCACCGAACGCGCCTATGGCCCCGACGCGCTGGACGCCAACTATGCGATCATCGCCGTTCACGCGCCCTTCTGCTATCTCGTCGGCATCACCGCGATGGAAATTGCCCGCAACCGCAGCGGCAGCCTCGCGGCGCTTCCGGGCAAGGTCGTCAAGGCCGCCTTCCGCAATGTGCTGATCGTCGGTATCGCCCTCGGTTTTGCCGTTAACATTACCGGCATCCCGATGCCCCACGTCCTGACCGATGCGGTTGACCTCATGGCCCGCGCCGCCCTGCCCGCCGCCCTCTTCGGCCTTGGGGGCGTGCTCTACCGCTACCGCCCCGAGGGCGATATGCGGGTGATCCTCTATGCGGTGTCGATCTCGCTTCTCCTACATCCGGCAATCACATGGAGCCTCGCGCAGCTTACCCACCTCGGCACCGCGCCCCTGCGCTCGGCCGTCCTGACGAGCGCCATGGCGCCGGGGGTCAATGCATATATCTTCGCCAATATGTACGGCGCCGCCCGCCGCGTCGCGGCTTCGACCGTTCTGATTGCTACGGCAGCGTCGATCCTGACGGCTTGGGGCTGGCTTTCGATTTTGCCATAGCCCCGAAAACACAAGAGGCAGGCCCTAGGGCCTGCCTCTTGATGGTGCGGTTGAGAAGACTCGAACTTCCACTCCGGTTAAAGAACAGCGACCTCAACGCTGCGCGTCTACCAATTCCGCCACAACCGCACTGTCGTGGTTTGGTGAGGCGCTGAATAGCGAAGGATTCGGGGGATGTGAAGAGCAAAATCGGCGCTATTGCGCGGTTTTTTCCCGAGGTCTTTTCGGCCCTTGATCAAGGGCCTTGCCAAACAACACAGCTGCAACCGCAGCCGTCAGAACCAGCGCGAAACCGAGATCCTGGTTCCCGTCAAAGAGGATCCGCGACATGAGGCGGCCGGGCATAAACGCCAGTGTCCCCGCCACGCCGAGCGACCAGAAAGCAAGATTTCGCATCACCCCTTCATGGGCCCGCCGATTGCCGAAACGGGCGTGGCGGATCGCCACGTAGAGCGCCCAGAGGGTGAAAGCCGACATCAGATGTATCGGGCTGAAGGGCCCGACAAGCCTCATGCCGCTGATCCAGAACGAGCTGAGTGCTGTCAGCGCCATCGCGCTCACCCAGACATAGCCTGCGGTCTTGTGAAGTCTGTCCCGCCGCCTGCGGAGAAGCAGGAGAGGCACGAGGGCCACAGCGAGCAGCGCAGAGACAACGTGCGGCGCCACCGCCGGGCCAGCTTGCAGAACCTGTTCAATCATTGTCATTTCAATCACTCTTTGCTTTGATTGCCCAAAGCCTTGAGACAGCCCCGCGCAGCCTTCCAGCGCGGATACGCGGAAAGGGAAACGCCATCGCAGACCGCACGCCGATCCGCTTTGCGCTTCGTGAAATGCAACGGCAGGACCGAACGCCGCGGGTCTGGGTGACGCTTGCGGCCTTGGCGCTGATCCTTGGGATCTCGGGCCCATTCGGCACCGAGAGCGCCATGCGGCTTGCCCCGCGGATCGGCTTTTGGGGGCTGATTGCGATCGTTACCTATTTCTCGGGCAATCTTGTGGTTGCCCTCCTCACGCTCCGGTTCGAGCGGACCAAGCCGCCTTTGGCCATCGGCTTTCCGGTTATCACCCTGTCGATCGCGGTTGTCGTTCTGATCGAGGTGATTGCCATCAACTGGCTTGTCTTTGGCAATGCCCCCAAAACGATAGGCGAGATCCTGTCGCTCGGCGTCAATGTGCTCGGGGTCGGCATCGTTGTCGCCGGGATCATCCTCTACTTCTCGCGCGGCGCGCCAAGACCGGACGCTGAAAGCGCAGGCGCGCCGCAAGCGCCCCGCATTCTTCAGAGGATGGATTTGGCAAAACGGGGCAGGCTGATTTCGCTATCGGTGCAAGACCATTGCACCGAGGTCGCCACAAGCAATGGTGCCGCGCTTGTGCTTTTGCGCCTAATAGATACCATCGCAGAGGCCGAACCAACAGCCGGCCTTCAGGTGCATCGCTCGCACTGGGTTGCCACGCGCGAGGTCGTCTCCGCCCGGCGGGACGGCGCCAAGGCCGTGCTCACCATGTCGGACGGGCGTGACATTCCGGTGAGCCGCACCTATGTGCAGGCCGTGAAGGATACAGGGCTTTTACCCGGATAGAGCATGGTAGAGTGGATTACCTCAGACGGGCTGACCGACTATGACGAGGCCGTGGCCTTCATGGAGGCGCGTGCCGATGCGATTGCGCGGGGCGAGGCCGACGAAGCAATATGGCTGTTGGAGCACCCGCCGCTTTACACGGCCGGCACCAGCGCCAAGCCCGATGATTTGACCGAGCCGGACCGCTTTCCCGTCTATGAGGCCAAGCGTGGCGGCCAATATACCTATCACGGCCCCGGCCAGCGGGTCGCCTATGTGATGCTCAACGTGGGCGAACGTGGGCACGATGTGCGCCGATTTGTGCAAGACCTCGAGACTTGGGTGATCGCGGCGCTGGCCGAGTTCAACGTGACGGGCGAGATCCGCGAGGGGCGCGTGGGGGTCTGGGTCGGGCGGCCCGAGAAGCCATGCGCGGTTGATGGTTCGGTGCGCGAGGACAAGATCGCCGCCCTCGGCATCCGCCTGCGCAAATGGGTCTCGTTTCACGGTCTGTCGATAAACGTCGACCCCGATCTCGGGCATTTCTCGGGAATCGTCCCCTGCGGCATCCGCGGCCACGGGGTGACGAGCCTCGTCGATCTTGGCCTGCCGGTGACGATGGCGGATCTCGACCTTGCCCTCAGGCGCACGTTCGAGGCTTCGGTGACGCGGAGAAGCCGCGCCTGACCGCGCCTGCGCCAATTTATCCCAAGCCTTCCATACATTCGAATATTGCCCCCTTTAGCCTGAGCGACTAGAACCACCCCAAAGCTGGTGGCACGGGTCTGACTCGTGCCGCCCCTTAGTTGACACCAATACGGGAGAGCCACATGGCAGACGCCGCCATCCACGGCCATGATCACCACGACGAGCGGGGCTTTTTCACCCGCTGGTTCATGTCCACCAACCACAAAGACATCGGTATCCTCTATCTCTGGGTCAGCGGTGCAGCTGGCTTCATTGCGGTCCTCTTCACCGTTTACATGCGCCTCGAGCTCATGGAGCCGGGTGTTCAGTATATGTGTACCGAAGGGGCCCGCTTCATCGCGGATGCCTCGTCCGAGTGCACCCCGAACGGTCACCTCTGGAACGTGATGATCACCTATCACGGCGTTCTGATGATGTTCTTCGTCGTCATTCCGGCGCTGTTCGGTGGCTTCGGTAACTACTTCATGCCGCTGCAGATCGGTGCGCCCGATATGGCCTTCCCGCGCATGAACAACTTGTCGTTCTGGATGTATGTGGCTGGTACCTCGCTCGGCGTCGCCTCGCTTCTGAGCCCCGGCGGCAACGGTCAGCTGGGCTCGGGAGTTGGCTGGGTTCTCTACCCTCCGCTCTCGACCTCCGAAGGCGGTTACTCAATGGATCTCGCGATCTTCGCGGTGCACCTCTCGGGTGCCTCTTCGATACTAGGCGCGATCAACATGATCACTACCTTCCTCAACATGCGTACCCCAGGTATGACCCTTCATAAGGTGCCGCTGTTTGCGTGGTCGATCTTCGTAACCGCCTGGCTTATCCTTCTTGCGCTTCCGGTTCTGGCTGGCGCCATCACCATGCTTCTGATGGACCGGAACTTCGGCACGACCTTCTTCCAGCCGGCCGGTGGCGGTGACCCGATCCTCTACCAGCACATCCTGTGGTTCTTTGGCCACCCTGAAGTGTATATCATCATCGTTCCTGCTTTCGGCATCATCAGCCACGTGATCGCGACCTTTTCGCGCAAGCCGATCTTCGGCTACCTGCCGATGGTCTACGCCATGGTCGCCATCGGTGCTCTGGGCTTCGTCGTCTGGGCGCACCACATGTACACCGTCGGTATGTCGCTCACCCAGCAGTCCTATTTCATGCTGGCCACGATGGTGATCGCGGTTCCCACGGGCGTTAAGATCTTCTCGTGGATCGCCACCATGTGGGGCGGATCGATCGAATTCAAAACCCCGATGCTTTGGGCTTTCGGCTTCCTCTTCCTCTTCACCGTGGGCGGCGTGACTGGCATCGTCCTAGCGCAGGCTCCGATCGACCGCGCCTATCACGATACCTACTATGTGGTGGCGCACTTCCACTATGTGATGAGCCTCGGCGCCGTATTCGGCATCTTTGCGGGCATCTACTTCTACATGCCTAAGATGTCGGGCCGCATGTTCCCCGAGTGGGCTGGCAAGCTGCACTTCTGGGCCATGTTCATCGGTGCCAACCTGACCTTCTTCCCGCAGCACTTCCTCGGGCGTCAGGGTATGCCGCGCCGCTACATCGACTATCCGGAGGCCTTCGCGCACTGGAACTACATCTCGTCGATCGGCGCCTTCATCGCCTTCGCCTCGTTCGTGTTCTTCATCGTCCTGCTGGTCATCGTCCTGATGCGCCCGCGCAACGCAACCGCGAACAACCCGTGGAACGAGTGGGCCGACACCCTCGAGTGGACCCTCCCCTCGCCGCCGCCGGAGCACACGTTCGAGACGCTCCCCAAGCAGAGCGACTGGGAAAAGGGCCACGTCCACTGAGGCACGCCAGACTAGCGAAAGGCCCCGGAATTTCCGGGGCCTTTTCTTTTGCAGGCTGGTTAAGCCTCGCCGCTTGGCGATAGGCTTAACCAAACATGGAGACAGACATGAGCGGCATCTTCGACGAAGACCTCTTCCTCAAAGGCCTCGAACAACGGCGGGCGACGCTCGGCAAGGACTATGTCGACGCTAACCTCGCCGCGGCCGACGATTTTTCGCGGCCCTTTCAGGAGGCGATGACGGCTTGGTGCTGGGGCTTTGGCTGGGGCGACGATGTGATCGACCCCAAGACCCGCTCGATGATGAACCTCGCCATGATCGGCGCCTTGGGCAAGATGCACGAATGGGAGCTGCATTGCCGTGGTGCGCTCCGCAATGGCGTGAGCCGTGAAGAACTCCGCGCCATCATCCATGTGATCGGCATCTATTGCGGCGTGCCGCAGGCGGTCGAGTGTTTCCGCGCGGCGCGGAAGGTGCTCGAGGAAGAGGCCAAAGGCTAGACCCATGCCCTATGAGTGGATCGAGCCCGAGGCCGGCCCCGATGCGCCGATGGCCGAGCTGCACCTCTGGCCCTATCGGTCGCTGCCCAAGGCTGGCTTCGTCATATTCATCGGCCTGACTACGGGCATGATTGCCCTTCCCCTCGTCGCAGTGATCGGCTCCAAGATCCTCTGGGCGCTCTTGCCCTTCCTTGCCGCCGCTGTCGCCGGGCTCTGGTATGCCTTGAACCGCAGCTACCGCGATGGCAGCACACTCGAAATCCTGACCCTTCACCGTGACCGGATCGCACTAATCCGCCACAACCCAAAGGGGCCGGTGCAGGAATGGCAGGCCAATCCCTATTGGACGACCGTGCAGATGCACGCCTCAGGCGGACCGGTGCCCCATTATCTCACGCTCAAGGGCGAGGGCCGCGAGGTCGAGATCGGCGCATTCCTCAGCGAGGAGGAGCGTCTCAAGCTGAAAGACCAGCTGGCCGAAGCGCTCGTTCGGGCGAAAAGCTACGCCTAGAAGTCGCGCCCCAAACGCCGCGCTTCCTCGATAAGGCCGGCGCGGATCTCGTCGGTCTCGAGCGCGTCGTAGAAAAGCCTCAGATCGGCATCCATTATCCCGCAGTAGTTCAGGACGCCTACCAGAAGCTGCGACCGCATCGCGGCGAGGTCGCCGCGCTCGCGGTAGCCTTCTGCGCTGTTGGCGGCGATACCTATCATCAGCGCCTTCTGGTGCGACAGCTTGCGGGCACCATAGGCCCAGCCGTTGTTCCAGACCCGGTCGATCCAGCCCTTGGTCATGGCCGGAACCGACCACCACCACACGGGAAATACAAAGGCGATCGCGTCGTTCCGGGCAATCCGCGCCTGTTCGGCCAGAACCGCCCCGGAAAAGACCTTATCGTCGTCGTCCCAGTCCGGCTCGTCCGCCAAAGGCATCCGCGGATCGAACCCCTCGGCATAGAGATCGGCAACCTCGGCCTCATGCCCCGCCTCGGCCAGCCCCTCCAGAAAGGCATCGAGAATGGCACCGCTAAACGAGTGGCGGCGGGGATGATCGTAGACAACGAGGACTTTCATAGACGAGGCTCACGACGCGGTTTCCGCAAGCTTAGCAACTGGCAAGGCGATTGTCGCCGCCTATCAGCCGAGCTTGGCCTTCACCATCGGGCCGACTTTGCCGAAATCCATCTGGCCGGTGTACTTGCCCTTGAGGGCGGCCATGACCTTGCCCATGTCGCGGATCGACGTGGCTTCGACCTCGGCGATGGCGGCGGCAACGGCGGCATCGGTCTCGGCATCATCGAGCTGCCGGGGCAGGTATTCCTCGATGATCAGGATCTCTTTCATCTCTTTCTCGGCCAGCTCAAGCCTCCCGCCCTCTTCATAGGCGCGCGCGCTTTCCTGCCGCTGCTTGACCATCTTGCCGAGAATCGCCAGCACCGTGTCGTCGCTGACCTGCACTTCTTCGCCCTCGGTGCGGGCGGCAATGTCGCGGTCTTTGATGGCGGCATTGATCAGGCGCAGGGTCGACAGGCGGTCGGCATCCTTGGCTTTCATCGCCTCTTTCAAGGCGGTGCTGATCGTCGTTCTCATATCCATTTGGCTGGCCTTTGAGCGGTGGTCCGAGGCCGCGACTCTTATCCTGACAAGTCGCGCGTGACAACAGGGGCGACGCGCGGTCACATCAGGGGTGCTTCTGCCTTGACCACCGCCGCCCGACCCCTTAGGACCGCATCAATTTGGCCAGAGGGGAGTCGCGATCATGCCGCACAGTGCAATGGATAAGCCTACCGCCTGTCTTGCTCTTGCAGATGGCACACTCTTCTATGGCTACGGTTTCGGCGCCACCGGGCAGGCAGAGGCAGAGCTTTGTTTTAACACCGCCATGACCGGCTATCAGGAGATCATGACCGATCCCTCCTACGCCGGCCAGATCGTCACCTTCACCTTCCCCCATATCGGCAATACCGGCGTCACTCCCGAGGATGACGAAACGGCCGAGCCTGTCGCCGCGGGCATGGTTGTCAAATTGGATCCGACCGAGCCTTCGAACTGGCGGGCGACGCAGGATCTCGCAAGCTGGCTTGCCGCCAAGGGCCGGATCGGCATCGGCGGCGTCGATACCCGCCGCCTGACCCGCGCGATCCGCCAGCAGGGCGCGCCGCACGTCGCTATTTCGCACAACCCCGACGGGAATTTCGATGTCGAGGCGCTGGTCAAGGCCGCGCGCGGCTTCAAGGGCCTTGTCGGCCTCGATCTGGCGAAAGAAGTGACCTGCGCCCAGTCCTATCATTGGGACGAGATGCGCTGGGCCTGGCCCGAGGGCTATGCCCGCCAAGAGGCGCCGCGGCACAAGGTCGTCGCTATCGACTATGGCGCCAAGCGCAATATCCTGCGCTGCCTCGCCTCGACCGGATGCGATGTAATCGTGCTTCCGGCCACGGCGACCGCCGACGAGGTTCTCGCGCATAATCCCGATGGCGTGTTCCTCTCGAACGGCCCCGGCGATCCCGCCGCCACCGGCGCCTATGCCGTGCCGATGATCCAGGGCGTGCTCGAGCGCAGCGAGCTGCCGGTCTTTGGCATCTGCCTCGGCCATCAGATGCTGGCGCTCGCCCTTGGCGCCAAGACCATCAAGATGAACCACGGCCACCACGGCGCCAACCATCCGGTGAAGGATATCGAGACCGGCAAGGTCGAGATCACTTCGATGAACCACGGCTTCACCGTCGACAGCCAGACCCTGCCCAAGGGCGTCATGGAAACCCATGTCTCGCTCTTCGATGGCTCGAACTGCGGCATCCGGATGACCGACCGCCCTGTGTTCTCGGTCCAGTATCACCCCGAGGCGAGCCCCGGCCCGCAGGACAGCTTCTATCTCTTCGAGCGTTTCGCCAACGCCATGGAAGCCCGCAAATCCTAAGCCCGTTAAGGTCCGATTAACCCGGATCAACGATCCAGTCCTGAAGGCAACGCCGAGGGGCAAGAATGGATCTGGAGGCTCTCAGTGGTATCGGCGCGGGATCGCGTCAGGCGGTTCCGCTTTCGCCTCTCGCGACGAAATTGGTGCGCAAGGGCATTGCCTCGGGGCGGCGCCTTGCCGAGATCGAAGCGGAAGCCAGCGGCTACGACCGCCCCCTTCCCGAGCTCCTATCCCGCAGCCTTTTTCTGACCTCCGACACGCTGGCCGAGGCCGAGGCCGAAACCCTTTGCGCTGGTCTGATTGATCCGCTGTCAGAGCCGCCCGACCCGACCCTCCTTTCCCGCCTCGGACCGGACCAAGCGCTGCGACTGGGCCTTCTGCCTTGGCGGCGGGTCGGTGGCCGCACGATAGTTCTTGCCGCGCGGCCAGAAGGGTTCTCGCGGGCCCTACCCTATCTGACCAAGATCTTTGGATCCGTCCGTATGGCCGTCGCTCCAGCCGACCTGATCGAAGAGGCAATCGTCACAGCGGCGTTGGTCGCGCGCGCCGAGGCCATACCGCCTGCTAGACTGAGCGCCCGTGGCTGGCCCGGAAGAAAGGGGATCCTTGGGGCAGCGGTCGTCGGCGCCATACTCTTGCTGATTGCCGGCCTGTCGCCAAAGTGGGGCCTTTACCTCGCCATCACATGGGCGTTGGTAACACTCGTGCTCAACATGGGGCTCAAGATTGTCGCGGCGGCTGCCGTCTTTGCTAGCCGCCCGGATCAGCCGAAGGTCGATCCCCTGCCCAAGCGTCTTCCTGTCGTGACACTTCTGGTTCCGCTTTATAAGGAGCGCGAGATTGCGGGCCACCTGCTGCGCCGCCTGTCTGCGATCGACTATCCCGCTCCCCTGCTCGACGTGATCCTGCTTTTGGAAGCCGACGACCATCTGACGCGCGAGACATTGGCCGCCGCCAATCTGCCGCGCTGGATGCGGGCGATCACCGTGCCCAAGGGCACGATCAAGACCAAGCCACGGGCGCTCAACTATGGCCTCAATTTTGCGCGCGGGCGGATTATTGGCATCTATGATGCCGAAGACGCACCGGCCCCGGATCAGATCCGGAAAATGGTCGCGCGTTTCGCAGCCCGCGGCCCCGAGGTCGCCTGCCTGCAGGGCATCCTCGATTACTACAACAGCCGCGCAAACTGGCTCGCGCAGTGCTTTACACTGGAATATGCGGCATGGTTTCGGGTCGTCCTTCCGGGAATGGCCCGCCTTGGCCTGACAATTCCGCTTGGCGGCACCACCGTTTTCTTTCGCCGGAGCGTTCTCGAAGAGATCGGCGGCTGGGATGCCCATAATGTCACAGAAGACGCCGATCTTGGCCTGAGGCTCGCCCGGTTTGGCTATCGCACCGAACTGGTGGATACCGTCACGGGAGAAGAAGCGAATTGCCGCGCCTGGCCCTGGGTGCGGCAGAGGTCACGTTGGCTCAAAGGCTATGCCGTGACCTATGGGGTGCATATACGCGACCCGCTCAGGCTTTTGCGGGACCTCGGGCCGTGGCGATTTCTGGGCGTTCAAATCCTCTTCTTTGGCACCCTGAGCGCCTCTGCGCTGGCACCCGCGCTCTGGAGCTTCTGGCTGATTCTCTTTGGGATTCCTCATCCTCTGTCCGGCGCACTGCCACCGGCTGCGTTCATTTCGCTATCGACGCTGTTCGTTATGAGCGAGTTGACAAACCTGACGGTCGCCGCGCTCGCCGTCCGCCGCGCCAGGAAAGGCGGGCTCGTGCCCTGGGCCATCACGCTGCAGGCCTATTTTCCGCTTGCGACGCTGGCGGCCTACACGGGGCTTTTGGAGATACTCTGGCGGCCGTTCTTCTGGGACAAGACTTCACACGGCCATTCGATCACGCCCCAAGAAGGAGCGATCATCCGTTCCGTTCGACCGACGCAGCATCCAGTTTGAGGCGGGTCATAAACGCCTTGGAGATATGCTCGCGCACCGCCTTGTCGGCCCCGTCGCCATCGCCCGCTTCGATTGCCGTAACGATCGCCTGATGTTCGTCCAGAGCACCCGCACCGCGCCCTTCAGCCGCGAGCGAGGTGGTCGCCAGAAGCGCCATAGAGCGGTGCACGAGATCGAGCTGCTGGACAAGAAAGCGGTTGTGGCTGGCGAGGTGGATCTGCTTGTGAAAGCGCCGGTTGGCCCGTGAGAGGGCATCGGGATTGCCAATGAACTTGCGGTCAGCCTCGACCATGTCGCGCAGGACGCGGATCTCTTCTGGGGTGGCGTGGCGAGAGGCAAGGCGGGCGGCAAGGCCTTCGAGCTCGCCGCGGACGACATAGAGCTCGGCCATCTGCGTGTGATCGAGCGAGGCCACGATCAGCGACCGGCCATCGCGGGTCAGGAGCGATTGGGTTTCGAGCCGCTGCAGCGCCTCGCGGATCGGCGTGCGCGAGACGCCGAAACGCTCGGCCAGCTCGCTCTCCACCAGCCGGTCCCCCGGCTTATAGATATGGCTGTCGATCGCCTCGAGGATCAGCGCATAGGCGTCCTTCTGGGGGCTGCGGGCATCTTGCATTGGCGTGTCCTTGAAGTGTTGGCAAAGCCTAGCCGCCAAGCCCCGCCTCTTTCAAGCCAAAGAGATTGCGCTTATTGCCGCGCTTGATAAGTTCCGGCGCATGGTAGCTGCCTCTTTCTCTCATGTTCGCGCCTGGGTCTTTGACCTCGACAATACGCTTTACCCGCCCGAAGCCCGGCTTTTCGACCAGATCGAAGTACGGATGACCGATTTCGTCCAGCGGGCGCTCGGAGTGGATCGGGCCGAGGCCGACCGGCTCCGCGCCAGCTATTGGGCGCGCTATGGCACGACGCTTGCCGGGCTGATGAACGAGCACGGTGTCGATCCGGGGCCCTATCTCTACGAGGTCCACGAGATCGGCCTGAGCCACCTTGACCCCGACCCCGATCTCGCGGCAGCGATCCAACGCCTGCCAGGGCGGCGCATTGTCTATACCAATGGATCAAAGCCCTATGCCGAGCGGGTGCTGGCCGCACGGGGACTGACGGGGATCTTCGATGCAGTCTATGGCGTCGAACACGCAGGATTTCGACCCAAGCCAGAGCAGGCGGCCTTTGAGGCCGTGTTCGCGCTCGACGGCCTCGCGCCAGAGGAAGGCGCGATGTTCGAGGACGATATCCGCAACCTTGCAGCCCCCCACGCGATGGGAATGCGGACTGTTCATGTCGGGCCTGAGCCTCTGCCACACCCGCATATCCATCATCACACGAGTGACCTTGCGGGCTTTCTGTCGCAACTGGGCTGAAGCCCCTTCCCCCCCTCGCATAGCGGGCCTATGAATCGGCCATGACGCGGGCTGTAACCGATATCGTGATCGCCGGTGGCGGCGTGGCGGGCCTGACGGCCGCTGCGGCCTTCGGCACCGCTGGCTTTCGCGTGACCATCGTCGATCCGGCCCCGCCGGTGACGGATGCAGGCGCGGCGGGCGCGGATCACCGCACCACCGCTTTCCTCCAGCCCTCGCGCGAATTTCTCATGGCCGCGGGCCTCTGGGAACGGCTTGAGCCCCACGCCATGCCGCTCGATGTGATGCGGATCGTCGATGCGGGCGGGGAAGAGCCCGAACCGCTTGTCGCCCGTGATTTCGTGGCCTCCGATATTGGCCCCCTGCCCTTTGGCTGGAATTTCCCCAACTGGCTTTTGCGGCGCGAGATGGTGGCGCGGTTGGCCGAGCTGCCAAACGTCGATTTCCGCAGCGGCACCGGCTATCGCCGCTCGTTGGCCCGGGAGGCCGAGATACTGGTCGACCTGAGCGACGGTGACAGCCTGCGGGCGCGGCTCCTGATCGGCGCGGACGGGCGCAATAGTGCGGTGCGGCAGGCCGCTGGCATTGCCGTCAAGACCACGCGCTATGGGCAGAAGGCGGTTGTTTTCGCGGTCAAGCATGAGCTGCCGCATGGCAATGTCTCGACCGAGGTGCATCGCACCGGCGGGCCGTTCACGCTTGTGCCTTTGCCTGACCATGACGGCAAGCCCTGTTCGGCGGTGGTCTGGATGGAGTCTGGCCCCGAGACCAAACGGCTCGCGGCTTTGAGCGAGGCCGAGTTCAATGCCGAGGCGACCGCCCGTTCGGCGGGTGTCTATGGCGCGCTGACGCTCATCGGCCCGCGGCAGGTCTGGCCGATCATAAGCCAGATCGCAGACAGCATGATCGCGGCGCGAACCGCCCTTGTGGCCGAGGCGGCCCATGTGGTGCCGCCGATCGGGGCGCAGGGGCTGAATATGAGCCTAGCTGACCTCAGCTGCCTACACGGGCTTGCCGTAGCGCGGCCAGAGGGCTTGGGCGACAGGCAGATGCTCGACGCCTATGAGCGGCGGCGGCATCCCGAGGTGCGGCTGCGGGTGAGTGGTGTTGATGCGCTCAATCGTGTGTCGATCGCGGGCGCTCCGATCCTGCGCGACCTGCGCGCCAAGGGCATCGCCGCGCTTTATGGCGCGGCGCCGGTGCGCAAGACCTTGATGCAGCTCGGGCTGGGCGTCCGGGGCTGACGGGGCTCTGCACCTCTGCCCTGCGGGCATTCACCCCGGAGTATTTTCCGCCAAAAGAAGGATCAGAGAACCTGATCGACGACGCCCTTGAGGCGGGCGATGGTGCCTTCGACATGGTAGAGCTTGTCGAGGCCGAAGAGGCCCAAGCGGAAGGTGCGGAAATCGGCGGGTTCGTCACATTGAAGGGGCACGCCCGCGGCGATCTGCATTCCGAGAGCGGCGAACTTCTTGCCGTTCTGGACATCGGGATCGTCGGTATAGCTGACGACGACGCCGGGGGCGGCAAAGCCTTGGGCGGCAACCGATCGGATCCCTTTGGCAGCGAGCATTTCGCGCACGCCGTTGCCGAGCGCCCATTGCGCCTCGCGCAGCTTTTCAAAGCCATGCTCGCGGGTCTCGGCCATGGTGTCGCGGAAGGCCACGAGGCTGTCGGTGGGCATGGTGGCGTGATAGGCGTGGCCGCCGTTTTCATAGGCCGCCATGATCGAGTGCCATTTCTTGAGATCCAGCGCGAAGGAATTGGAGGTGGTCTCGGCCATGCGCTGCATCGCGTTTTCCGAGAGCATCACGAGGCCGGCCGCCGGGGTTGAGGACCACCCCTTTTGCGGGGCCGAGATCAGCACGTCGACGCCGGTCTTCTTCATATCGACCCAGACACAGCCCGAGGCGATGCAATCGAGGACCATGAGCGCGCCCACGTCATGGGCGGCGGAGGCGAGGGCGGCGATATAATCGTCGGGCAGGATCAGGCCGGCGCTGGTTTCCACGTGGGGGGCAAAAACCACATCGGGGCGCGCCTCGCGGATTGCCGCGGTCACCTCTTCGATCGGGGCGGGCGCAAAGGGGGCGCGGGAGTCGTTGCCGGTCTGGCGGGCCTTGAAGACGGTGGTCTTGGCGGCGAACTGGCCTGCGTCGAAGATCTGGGTCCAGCGGAACGAGAACCAGCCGTTGCGAACGATCATCGCGTGGGAGGCGTTGCCGAACTGGCGGGCGACCGCTTCCATCCCGTAGGAGCCGCCGCCCGGAACGATGGCGACATGATCGGCGCTATAGACCTCTTTCAGCATCGACGAGATATCGCGCATGACACCTTGAAACTTGGCGCTCATGTGGTTGAGCGAACGGTCGGTGAACACCACTGAGAATTCCATCAGGCCATCGGGATCAACGGGCGAATGCGTCATGGGAGGGCTCCTATCTTTTTGGAATAGACCTACGCAGGGCGGCGGCCGGTTGCAAAGCCAAAGTTGCAGCCTGCGTCAGATAGGCCCCGGGCGGCGCTCTTCCGACAGAAGGACATTGGCCTCAACGTTGCCAACGCCCGGCAGCGTCATGATCCGGCGGCGCAGGACGCGCTCGAAATCGGCCAGATCGCGGGCGACGACGCGCAGGCGATAGTCATAAAGGCCAAGGACGTGCTCGACCGTCTGAACCTCGCGGATCGAGGTCACGGCGCGTTCGAAATCCTCAAGGCTCACGCGGCCCTTGGCAGCGAGCTTGATGCCGAGAAAGACCGTAACACCGAAGCCGAGCTTCTCGGCATCGAGCACGAGGCGGCGGCCCGCGATGATCCCTTCGTCCTGCAGCCGCCGCATCCGCCGCCATGTGGCCGGCTGGCTGAGGCCAAGGCGGCGCGACAGCGTGCTCGCGGAAAGCGAAGCGTCGGCGGCAAGCGCCTTGAGGATCTTGCGGTCGAGGTCGTCAAGCGGGGTCATAGCGGCAGGGCCTCGTCCATCTTGACCGTCGCCACCGTCATCAACGCCTCGATATCGGCGATATGGGGGAGTGTGAGGACCTTCTCGCGATAGATCGTCTGCCAATGCCCCAAATCGCGGGCGACGATATGCAGGCGCACATCGACGCGGCCGAGAAACGTCTGAATCTCGATAACCTCGGCCACGCCACGCGCGGCGCCGAGAAACTCGTCAAAGGCGCTGGAGGCTGTCTTATCAAGGGTGATCCTGAGCGACACCGCCACAGCAAAGCCCAGCGCCTTCCAGTCGATCACCGCCTCCTGCCCCTTGATGATCCCCGCCTCGCGCAGTTTCTCGATCCGCCGCCCTGCGCGGCCTGCGGTCAGACCGCAAAGCTCCGCCAACTCGGGCAAAGCGAGCGAGGGGTCATCCTGAAGATGGCGCAAAAGGCGGCGGTCGGTATCGTCAAGCATAGATATCGCACTATTTCAAAGAAACACGAATAGCAAATTCTTTTGGCCCTTAAATACTCAAAGACCTTCACTCGCAATCCGCGCACCGTTCGATATTGTGCGCCTCAATCGAAACCTCATCAAAGGACTGCAAAGATGCGCGTCTATTACGATCGCGATTGCGATGTGAACCTCATCAAGGACAAGAAGGTCGCCATTCTGGGCTACGGCTCCCAGGGCCACGCCCACGCGCTGAACCTGCGCGACAGCGGCGCCAAGAACCTCGTCGTCGCCCTGCGCGAAGGTTCGCCCTCGGCCAAGAAAGCCGAAGCCGAAGGCCTCAAGGTCATGGGCATCGCCGAAGCCGCCGCCTGGTGCGACCTCATCATGTTCACCATGCCGGACGAGCTGCAGGCCGAGACCTACAAGAAATACGTCCACGAAAATCTGCGCGAAGGTTCGGCGATCGCTTTTGCCCACGGCCTCAACGTGCACTTCGGCCTCATCGAGCCCAAGCCCGGCGTCGACGTGATCATGATGGCCCCCAAGGGCCCCGGCCACACCGTGCGCGGCGAATACACCAAGGGCGGCGGCGTGCCCTGCCTCGTGGCCGTCCACAACGACGCCACCGGCAAGGCCATGGAAATCGGCCTGTCCTATTGCTCCGCCATCGGTGGCGGCCGCTCGGGTATCATCGAGACCAACTTCCGTCAGGAATGCGAGACCGATCTCTTCGGCGAACAGGCCGTTCTCTGCGGCGGCCTTGTCGAGCTGATCCGCATGGGCTTTGAGACCCTCGTCGAAGCCGGCTACGAGCCCGAGATGGCCTATTTCGAGTGCCTGCACGAAGTGAAGCTGATCGTCGACCTGATCTATGAAGGCGGCATCGCCAACATGAACTACTCGATCTCGAACACCGCCGAATACGGCGAATATGTCTCGGGCCCGCGTATCCTTCCCTACGACGAGACCAAGGCCCGCATGAAAGCGGTTCTGACCGACATCCAGACCGGCAAGTTCGTGCGCGACTTCATGCAGGAAAACGCCGTCGGCCAGCCGTTCTTCAAGGCGACCCGCCGCATCAACGACGAGCACCAGATCGAACAGGTCGGTGAAAAGCTCCGCGCCATGATGCCCTGGATTTCCAAAGGCAAGATGGTCGACAAGGCCCGCAACTAAGCGCGGCTGGAGCCAAACGAAAGGGCGCCCATTGCGGCGCCCTTTTTCGTGCCTAGCCGTCCAGCGCCATAAGGCTGCACACCTCTGGATCGATCACATTAACATCCGTACCCGCCATCGCCTCGGGTCGGTGTTGGCAGAGCCAAAGCACCGCTTTCGTCACGCAATAAGTTGCCGAACCAGAGACCGGGCGATAGGCGGCACCTGAACTAATGTTGATGATGGTCCCCTGCCCTTTGGCCGCCATTTGCTTTGCGGCCCGCCTTGCAGCGTTTATCGGCCCTGTCAGATTGACGGCAATCGCCTCGTCGATGTCATCGCCGTCGACGGCGTCCAGCATCCCCAAAGGCGTTGCCAGAGAACCGTTATTGATCAGGACATCGCAGCCCGTGTCGATCAATCGATCGAGCGCTGCACGGTCGCGCATATCGCAAAGGACGCCGGCGCCGACGCTAGCCATTCTTGCGCGCACCAAATCGAGGCTGCGGGGATTCCGGCCAGTATAGGTGACTGTCGCGCCAGCTTGCGCGAGGGCCTGCACGATCGCCGCGCCAAGCCCCCGCGTTCCACCAGTGACGATTGCTTTCTTGCCTGTCAGATCTTCCATCGCTTGGCCCTTCACTCTTCCATAAATCGCCGCCACGGCCTCTGGCGGCACCACTGTTGAACCGCTACACCACCAATATGACCCAAGCCCCCACACCCGCAAACTGGCTTTCGATCTTTGCCCTCGGCCTTATCTGGGGCGGGACGTTCATGGTGGTGTCGATCGCGCTTGAGGGCTACGGGCCGCTCACTGTCGCCTGCGCCCGGACAACCCTTGGGGCCATTGCACTTTCTGCGCTCGTGTTCGCGCTGGGGCGCCCCCTACCTGATCTCGGCGTAATCAAGCACCTCATCTTTATCGGCGCCCTGAACACTGCGCTGCCCTTCACGCTTTTGGCTTGGGGGCAGCAATATGTTCCCTCGGCTTTCGCAGGGATTTCGATGGCCGCTTTGCCCCTTATCGTCCTGCCGCTTGCCCATTTCTTTTCCGACGAACCCTTGTCGGCCCGCCGTTTCGCAGGTGTCGCGGTCGGCTTTGCGGGGGCTATCGTGCTGATCGGCCCCGCTGCCTTGAAGATCGGCGAAGGCATGGCGCCCTTGGGCCAAATCGCCTGCCTCGCGGCAACGGTTTCCTACGCCGTTTCCAGCATCCTTACCCGCCGCTGCCCGCCTATCGACCCGATCACCATGGCCGCCTCGACCCTGATCGTCGGCTCTATCATCCTGATCCCGCCGACACTGGCGATCGAGGGTCTGCCCGGCTGGGCCGGCCTGCGCCCCGGCCTTGCGATCCTCGTTCTCGGTTTCCTGCCGACCGCCCTTGCCAACCTCTTGCGCGTCATCGTCATCCGCAGCGCAGGATCTGTTTTCATGACCTTGGTGAACTATCAGGTGCCGCTCTGGTCGGTCCTCTTCGGCGCCTTCGTCCTGCGCGAGGATCTGCCGTTCCGCTTCTTTGCAGCTCTGGCACTGATCATGTGCGGCCTCGCCGTCAGCCAGTGGCGGAAACCAATACGGATATTTGGAACGAGGGCCTAGCTGGCCGCGGCAACCTCGGCCACGATCCCGGCGACAACTTTGGCCAATAGCCCCGCATCTTCGCATTCGGCCATGACGCGCACGAGGGGCTCGGTACCCGACTTGCGGATCAGCAGGCGTCCTTTGCCCACAAGGTCGGCCTCGGCAGCGGCAATGGCGTCTTTGACCGATTTGGCCGACAGCGGATCCCGACCGCGCTCGTATCGGACGTTTTTGAGCATCTGCGGCACGGCCTCGAAACTATGCGCAAGCTCGCTCGCCTTCTTGCCACTCTCGACCATGGCGGCAAGGAACTGGAGCCCCGCAATAAGGCCGTCGCCGGTGGTGGCGAAATCGGTCATCACAATATGGCCCGACTGCTCGCCGCCGAGGTTGAAGCCCCCCTCGCGCATCCGCTCGACCACATAGCGATCGCCCACCGCGGTGCGTTCCAGGCGCAGACCCTGCCCCTCGAGATGCCGTTCGAGACCAAGGTTCGACATGACGGTGGCAACCAATGTGCCGTGATTGAGCCGGCCTTCCGCCGCCCAGCGCGTGGCCATGAGCGCCATGATCTGGTCGCCATCGGCGACCTTGCCCGTTTCATCAAGGATCATCACCCGATCGGCATCACCATCGAGGCAAATACCGATATCCGCCCCATGAGCGATGATTGTATCAGCCGCGGCTGTTGGATTGGTCGAACCACATCCCTCGTTGATGTTGCGCCCGTTCGGCGCCACGCCCACGGGAATGACCTCGGCGCCAAGCTCCCACAAGACCTCCGGCGCCACGCGGTAGGCCGCACCATTGGCGCAGTCGATCACAACCTTGAGGCCGCGAAGTTTCTGCCCCGAGGGGAAGGTCGATTTGACCCGCTCGGCATAACGGAAACGGCCATCGTCGATCCGCTTGGCCCGTCCGATACGGTCGGCCGGTGCATAGCCGGGATCGCCCTCCAGCAGCGCTTCGATTTCGGCTTCGGCAACATCCGAAAGTTTGAAGCCATCAGGGCCGAAGAATTTGATCCCGTTGTCGTGGTGCGGGTTGTGCGAGGCAGAGATCATGATGCCGAGGTCGGCGCGCATGGTTGTGGTCAACATCCCGACAGCCGGTGTCGGCACCGGGCCAAGGAGCAAGACATTCATGCCGGTCGAGGTCAGGCCCGCGGTCAGAGCGTTTTCAAACATATAGCCCGACAGGCGCGTATCCTTGCCGATCACGACGCGGTGCCCGTTGGCACCGTCATTGGCGAAATAGCGGCCCGCCGCCGCTCCGAGGCGCAGGGCAAGGTCTGCGGTCATCGGATAGGTGTTGGCGGTGCCACGCACGCCGTCTGTCCCGAAAAGTTTACGTCTCATGAAATATCCGTCCCGAAAATCGCCTGTTGCAGGCTCAGCGCCTGTCTTGTCTCGAATGTATCATGGACCCGCAGGATCTGAACAGCCTGCGCCGCACCATGTAGCGCCACGGCCACCGAGCCCGCCACGCGACCCAAAGGATCGGGCGCATTGCAGATCGTGCCGATGAATCGCTTGCGCGAGGCGCCGAGAAGGATCGGGCAGCCGAGATCATGATAGATCGAAAGTTTCTGCAAGAGGCTCACGTTATGTTGCAGCGTCTTTCCAAAGCCGATGCCGGGATCGACGATGATCTTGTACCGTTTGATGCCAGCGGCCTCGGCGGCCTCGATCCGGCCCGCCAGCCAGTCGAACACATCCAGCACCACATCGTCATAGCGCGGATCGTTCTGCATCGTCTCAGGATCGCCCTGCGCGTGCATGAGGCACACCGGCACACCGCGTTCGGCCACAAGGCCGACCATGGCGCTGTCATAGGTCATGGCCGCTACGTCGTTGACGATATCTGCGCCTGCATCCAGCGCGGCGGCGGCAACGCTGGCCTTGCGCGTGTCGATGGAAATCGGCGTGGTGATGCCAGCAGCGCGGATCGCCTCGATCACCGGCACGACGCGGGCGATCTCGTCCTTTTCGGGCACTGCCGCCGAACCGGGCCGCGTGCTCTCGCCGCCGATATCGAGGATGTCGGCCTCGGTCGCCATCTTGCGGGCGCGGTGGAGTGCTGCCTCGACGGCAAAGACCTGCCCGCCATCGGAAAAGCTGTCGGGTGTGATATTGAGGATGCCCATGATGCGCGGCCGGTCGAGCGTGAGGCCCGCAATTGGTGCGCGCAATGCGGAAAGCCGATGCCGCGCCGCGTCGGCAAGATCACTTGCCTGACGTTCAACGCCATTGCCCCGCGCGGTTCGCCACCAGACCGTTCCACTCCCGGCGAGCGGCAAGGCATCGTCCGGCCGCGGCAAGCCGACCTGCGCCATCGGCTGGAGAGCGCTGCTCACGCTGTCTCATCCAATGCGATCGACCGGCTCGGTACCGTCAACAGCGGCGCCTCGGCTCCGACCACAACCAGCTCTTGCGCCTTCATCTCTTCGGCGAACCAACCGGCCAGAGCGAGGGGCTCTTTCGGGCTGGCCGATGGCCTGTGCGCAGCATCAAGAACGATCTTGGACGGCGCCCAGACCGTGATCTCGCCATTTCGCATGGCCCAGTCAAGTTCGGTTCTGGTCTCGACGACGATGCAGCGGGCATCGCGGGCGGCCAGAACCCAGGCATTCTGCTCGATTGCAAGAAGGTCGATACGTCGTTGTGCCAGCGCCGCTCCGGCCTTTGGCGCCACGATGTTTGCGGCGCCCACGCAAAGGACCAGCGGGGTTTTGTCTGCTGAGAGCGCATCGATCCAAGCTGACAGCTTGTCAGAGCTCATCGCTTCTTTGGTCAGATAGACAACGCGCGGATGCGGCACCTGCACATGGTCCTGCCCTTTCCGCGCCACCTCGCCCCTGGCGCGGACGATCTCGACACCCAGAGAAAACGGCCCGCGATCGAGCTTTTCGATCCGCACAAAGACGCGCAGCGCCTGAGGCTCGCGCAGGATGCGTTCGGCCACCCGCGCCGCGAGGGTTTCGAGAAGGTTGATCCGCTCTTCGCCCAGCTCGGCCCCGATCGCTTCGGTCACCTTGTCGTAGGACAGAATACGATCCACATCGTCGTCGATTTCGCCCGTCTGCGGCGCAACCTCGACGACCACATTGAAGCGCACACGCTGAAGATGGCCGCGCTCTTGCTGGAAGGCGCCGATCTCGACCTCGACGATATAATCGCGCAGCGAGATACGATCACAGGGCTGGGTCGCGCTAGCAGCGGCGCGTTCGGCCGGATGGGCAAAAGCGAGACTGATGTCGTCGGTCATATCATGCCCCCGAACAATAATGTTGGCTCGCGGAATAGCGCCCCGCACCTCCAACGGCAACCAGAGATACGGATCAGTTCGACGCCGTCCGCGTCAGTTCGCGATAGAACAGGTGCGAACCGATCGAAGCAGTCTGCGCGAAACGGTTGGCCCAGCTCGGGTTGACGAAGGTCGCGTGGTAGTAGGTCGCTCCGCGGGTCAGATCGCTGGGCATCCCGTCGATCAGCAAACGGGCGATGCGCCCGGCCATGTCCCACGACTGCGGTTCATGCACGGTCTCGAGCTTGCCATCACAGGTGTATGTGAATTGGCAGGCAAACCGTTGCCCCGTGCCTTGGTTCACAACTTTGCAGATGGTGGTGGGGAAGGAGCTGCTTTTGACGCGGTTGAGGATCACTTCACCAACCGCGAACATCCCCTCGATCGTTTCACCGCGCGCTTCGAAATAGAGCGCCTCGGTCAGGCATTCCCACTGAGCGTCACCCTCAGGGGCGGGTTGCTGGGCAAGATATTCGGCGGTGTAGTGTTCGCTGATCTCTTCTTGTCGGTCCTGAGCCTTGTTCGGCGGCGCTGTAAGCATCGCCAAATGGGCGGACGACACAACGTCGAGCGCTTGGCGTTCTTGGCCAAGCAAGGCCCCAAGGCGGCTTGCCAGAAGCTCTTCAGAAGAGGAGGACACAGCGCCAAACACAAATATGCCGGCCGCAAATAGTGCGACCCGGATCATACGATGTCCGAGCGACAGGATCATTTCCCCAACCCAGGTTCCACGCGGTTAGCCCCGCGCAGGCCGGCACTCCTTAATGCGAAATGGGAAAGCCGTCCACCTTAAAGCGAGAGTTTTCCCCAGCTTTGGCTAAAACTCTCGGGTTTGATCCCATATATGTAGTTTTGGAACACCCTTTAACACCAAATCTAGATACTCAACCGATCTGCGATCGCCAATTGGGCAGCGGAAAGCCGCGCAACCGGAACCCGGAACGGCGAGCAGGATACATAGTTGAAGCCCTGCTTTCGGCAGAAATCGATTGCCGATCTGCTGCCGCCATGTTCGCCGCAAATCGACAGGACGACATCCGGCCGCCCCGCCCGGCCACGCTCGGCGCCGATCGACAGAAGCTCGCCCACGCCCTCGGCATCAAGGGTGTGGAAGGGGTCTTCCTCATAGACATGGGCCTGCACATAGGCCGACATGAACCGCCCCGCATCGTCGCGCGAAAGACCATAGGTCATCTGCGTGAGGTCATTGGTACCAAAGGACAGGAATGAAGCGTGCTGGGCGATGTCGGCGGCGCGAAGAGCCGCGCGCGGGGTCTCGACCATCACGCCAAGGCGATAGTTGAAATCAACGCCGCTCTCGGCCTTCACATTGGCGGCCACAGCGTCGATCCGGGTTTTGACCATCTCGACCTCGCGCATGGCCGAAACCAGCGGGATCATGATCTCGGGCACCACCGGATCGCCCTTGCGGCTGGCGGCCACGGTCGCCTCGAAAATCGCGCGGGCCTGCATATCGTAGATCTCGGGATAGGTCAGACCGAGGCGCACCCCGCGCATCCCAAGCATCGGGTTGTATTCCGACAGGGCCTCGACACGGGCCGCCACATCCGAAAGCGGTAGATCAAGCTGCTCGGCCAGATCCCGCATTCCGGTCTTTTCGGTCGGCAGAAACTCATGCAGGGGCGGGTCGAACAGGCGGATGCAGACAGGTTGGCCCTGCATGATCTTGAAAAGCTCGACGAAATCGGCCCGCTGCATCGGCAAAAGACGGTCGAGCACGGCGCGCCGATCCCCTGCAGAGCCCGCAAAAATCATCTCGCGCATCACGCCGAGGCGGTCGCCCTCGAAGAACATATGTTCCGTCCGACACAGGCCGATCCCCTGTGCCGCGAAATTTCGGGCGGTCTGGGCGTCGGCGGGTGTATCGGCATTCGCGCGCACGCCGATATCGCGGAACTCGTCGGCCCATGTCAGGAGCGTTTGGAACGCGCCATCAAGTGCTGCCTCGAGCATTGGCGGCTCGCCGGCCAAGACCTCGCCTGTCGTGCCGTCGATGGTGATGACATCACCCTCGGCATAGCGTTTGCCGTTCGGCCCGAAGAGGATCTTCTTCTTGCGGTCGATGGTCAGATCCGAGGCGCCCACCACGCACGGCAGGCCGAGCCCGCGGCCGATCACGGCGGCGTGGCTGGTGATGCCTCCGCGGACGGTCAGGACCGCTTGGGCCACGTGCATCCCGCGGATATCTTCGGGGCTGGTTTCCCAGCGGACAAGCACACAAGGCTCGCTGCGGGCGGCGCTTGCGGTCGCGTCGTCGGCAGTAAAGACGATCTTGCCCGAGGCCGCGCCGGGGCTGGCGGCGATGCCTTTGACGATGAAATCGCGGGGCGCGGAGGGATCGACCTGCCGGTGCAGAAGCTCGGAAAGCGCGGTCGGTTCGACCCGCAGGATCGCCTCTTCGCGCGGGATTATCCCGTCTTCGGCCAGCGCCACGGCAATCCGCACGGCGGCGCGGCTCGACCGTTGGACGCGCACGGCATCGAGGATAGCGAGCCTGCCGTTTTCGATGGCGAACTCGATCTGCATCTCTTCGCGCAGCTTGGCGCGGCAGAGATCGCCATAGCGCACGAGGTTCTGGAACACCTCCGGCAAGGCCTCTTCCACCGAAAGGCCGCGTGGATCGCGCATGAGGTAAAGCGCCCCTGCCCCATCGGTCAGCGCCTCGCGGCCTTGGCTTTGCGCCAGATAGCGGCCCTTGAGCATCCGCTCGCCGGTGGTGGGATCGACAAACTCGATCACGCCAGAGCCGCATTCGCCCTTGCCCACGCCCAGCGCCATCGCCTGCACCACAAGGCCGAGGCCCGCATCCGCCGGCGCACCTTTGGCCTGCCGCAGAAGCCGGGCGGTGGTGCCGTCCCAAGCCCGCGCCATCGAGCGCAGAACCTCGGTCAGCTGCTCTTTGGGATCCTGCGGGAAGGGCTCGTCCATCTCGTATTCATAAGCGTCGAGCGCGGCCTGTAGCGCCTGCGGCGAAGGGCGGCCGGGCAGATCGAAGGAGTCGGGATCAAGCCGCGAGACATGGACCGCGTAGCACTGAATGAAGCGCAGATAGAGAGCGGTCGCCGCCTCGGCGCCGATCTCGCCCGACATTCGGGCGTGGCGCTCGTCGTTCATGCCGATATTCAGGATCGCCCCCGGCCCGCCCCAGTCGGGGTCTTGGCTGGAAGGGCGCACCGAGAGCAAGGGCGCCTCGCCGAAGGGGGCCATGACCTTGTCCATATCCGGCAACTGCCCGTGGGCAATGGATTGCACGGCGCCGAAAGAAAGCGCCACCGTTGTCGGCACGGGCATATCGAGGCGGATGAGCCGCTGCAGGCATTTCGCACGGCCGCCGTGCACCGACGGCGACATCGGCGCCTCGGGCGTGATCAGCGTGACCGGCGGATAGGTGATCTCTTTCTGCACTGCGGCGTTCTCCTGCTGCCCGCACTTTAGGCGCTCTGCGATTCGCAGCAAGGAAAACCTTTGGTTTTAATAGCCTTCGATGCGGTTGAGGTCGGCCACCGAGAGGCAGATGCTGCGGATGCGAGATAGAAGGTTGAGCCGGTTGCGGCGCACCACCTGATTGTCGGAGTTCACCTGAACGGCGGTGAAGAAGGCGTCGATCGGCGCACGTAAGTTCGCCATCGCCGCCATCGCCGCCCCGAAATCCTCGCCCCTCATCGCCGGAGCGATCTCGGCCTCGGCCTTGTCGAGCGCCGCAAAAAGCGCCTTTTCCTCGTCGCCCTCGGCATACTTCACATCGGCCCCAAAGGAATATTCGACCCCGTCCTTTTCCTCGGCCTGCGTCAGGATGTTATTGGCGCGTTTGTAGCCTTGGATCAGGTTCTCGCCGTCCTCGGTCGCCATGAAGCCCGAAAGCGCACGGGCACGCTTGACCAAAAGTGTCAGATCATCGCTGCCCGGCATGGCGAGGCAGGCGTCGATCACATCGTGGCGAATACCCTCGTCCCGCAGGAAAACCTTGAGGCGGTCATGGAAGAAGGACATCAGTTCATTGATGTCCGCCAAACTGCGAGCGCCATCACGGCCCTCACGCTCCCCCACGATATCACTGGCTTTGGCGAGCGCATCATTGAGGCCAAGACGCAACTCATTCCCCAAAACCAACCTAATCACCCCCAGCGCGGCGCGGCGAAGGGCGAAAGGGTCTTTCGAGCCGGTGGGTTTCTCGTCGATGGCCCAGAAGCCGGTGAGCGTATCCAGCTTGTCCGCGAGCGCCACGGCGACCGAGACGGGCGCGGTCGGCACGTCGTCGGACGGGCCCAAGGGCGAATAGTGATCGCGGGCGGCGTCGGCCACCTCGGGCGCGCGGCCCGCGG